>NZ_JBLVKW010000005.1:0-214625 GCF_048270745.1 Streptomyces sp. NPDC056231
TTCAGCAACCGCGCATCCAGCGAACCCGCGTTCACACCGATCCGGATCGGCGTCCCCGCATCACTCGCGGCCCGCGCGATCTCCTTCACCTTGTCATCGAACTGCTTGATGTTCCCCGGATTCACCCGCACCGCCGCACAGCCCGCATCAATCGCCGCGAACACATACTTCGGCTGGAAATGAATATCCGCAATCACCGGAATCTGCGACTTCCTGGCGATCGTCGCCAACGCATCCGCATCATCCTGCGTCGGACACGCCACCCGCACGATCTGACAGCCGGACGCCGTCAACTCCGCGATCTGCTGCAACGTCGCACCGACGTCCGACGTACGGGTCGTGGTCATCGACTGCACCGACACCGGCGCATCCCCACCGACCGCCACAGACCCGACCTGGATGCGCCGCGAGTGGCGGCGCATCGCGAGGGGCCGGGCCGGCAACTCGGGGAGACCCAGTGCGACTGGTTCTCCAGCGGTCATGACGTCACCGGTTCCCGGAGGCGGTTTCCCGCGCGGCGCGCAGGGATTCCTTCAGCGACCCCATCGTGGCGAGGACCGCGGTCGGCTCGTAGCCGCAGTGCGCCATGCAGTTGGCGCAGCGCGGGTCCTTGCCGCGGCCGTACTTGTCCCAGTCGGTCTCCTCGATGAGTTCCCGGTACGTCGGGACGTACCCGTCGCTCATCAGATAGCACGGTCGCTGCCAGCCGAAGAGCGAGTAGTTGGGGATCGCCCAGGCCGTGCACGGGAAGTCCGCCTTGCCCTCCAGGAAGTCCAGGAAGAGCGGGGAGTGGTTCAGCCGCCAGCGGGCCCGGTTGCCGCCCGCGAAGGACTTCTTGAAGAGCTCGCGGGTCTGCTCGACTCCGAGGAAATGCTCCTGGTCGGGCGCCTTCTCGTACGCGTAGGCGGGCGAGATCATCATCTCGTCGACCTTCAGATCGTCATTGAGGTAGTTGAGGACCTCGATGACGGTCTGCGGGGTGTCTGTGTTGAAGAACGTGGAGTTCGTGGTGACCCGGAAGCCGCGCCGCTTGGCCTCCTTGATCGCCGCCACCGCCTCGTCGAACACGCCTTCCTTGGCGACCGATTCATCGTGCCGCTCGCGCAGGCCGTCGATGTGCACGGCGAAGGCGAAATACGGCGAGGGGGTGAATTTCTCGATCTTCTTGCGGAGCAGCATCGCGTTGGTGCAGAGGAAGACGTACTTCCTCCGTGCGACCAGTTGCCTGACGATTTCATCGATCTGAGGGTGCATCAGGGGTTCGCCCCCCGCGATGGAAACCATCGGGGCACCCGATTCCAGCACCGCGCCGACGGCCTGGGCCACCGGCATACGCTGTTTCAGGACTCCGGCCGGATGCTGGATCTTTCCGCAGCCCTCGCACGCCAGATTGCAGGCGAACAAAGGCTCCAGCTCGACAATCAGCGGGAACTTTTCCCGCTTGCGGAGCTTTTGTTCAATGAGGTACGTCGCAACCTTGATGGTCTGACGAAGCGGCATGGCCATCTAGCTCACCTCCTGGGGAGCAGCAAAGATCGGTGCCATTCATAGAAAGCCGGAAGGACGGCACGAAGAACACGGAAGGCTGATATTCCACCGCTTACTGTGCCGATGCGGACGAGCTCATGCTTTGGGGCGTCCACGACCACCCGTACAGCCGCAACCGGGCGCGGCCCGGTGCGCAGGGCGGTGCGAAGAGTGGCGGCGGACTCCATGTCCACCGCGATTGCCCCGGTGGCCCGCAACTCGGCCCGCTCATGTCCGCGTACGACATGGTCGGAACCGGTGAGCGGACCGGTGTGGACGGTGCGGCCCGGCACCGCCCTGGCGAGGGCCTCGGCGAGCAGACCCACGCCGGTACAGGCCGTCGAGTCCCCGGTGTCCCGGGTCTCGTCGGCGACCACCAGGTCCCCGGGGTGCATGTCGGGTGCGAGCCCGGCACAGAACCCGGAGGCGATGACCGCGGAGCCGTGCGCCCAGTCCTGGGCGAGCGCGCGTTTCACGGCCGTCTCGGCGGCTTTCGGGCCCATGCCCGTACGGAGCACGGTCACCGGGCCCGGGGCGTCGCCGGCCTTTCCTCTGCCGCTGCGCAGGGCGAGTTGCTCGATACCGAGCGCGCAGGCGATCAGCAGAGGTGCTGCGAAGCCGGGCGGCGGTCCCGGGGCATCGCCCATCAGGCCCCCTCGCGGGTGGCCGTGCGGGCGGCGAACGGGTCACCGTACACGTACCGCCCGAGCGCGGTGAGAGGGAAGACCTGACGGTAGAGGTGGTAGTTGATGGAGAAGTCCCAGGGGAACCCGGTGCCGGTGAAGTACGGCTCGTCCCAGGAACCGTCGGCCTGCTGATTCTCGGCCAGCCAGGCAATGCCGCGGGCCACCGCCGTGCTGTCCCGCCGGTCGGCGGCGAGAAGGGCGAGGAGGGCCCACGCGGTCTGGGAGGCGGTGGACGAGCCGTGCCCGATCCACTTCTCCTCCCGGTACGAGCGCAGGTCCTCACCCCAGCCGCCGTCGTCATTCTGCACGGACTCCAGCCAGCCGACAGCCCGGCGGATCGCCGGATGGGTGGTGCGCAGCCCGGCGGCGATCAGGGCGGGCACCACCGACCCTGTTCCGTAGACGTAGTTGACGCCCCAGCGGCCGAACCAGGCACCGCTCGCCTCCTGTTCGGCGAGCAGCCACTCGACGCCGCGCCGGGCGGCGGGGTGGTCGGACCGCCCCTCCATGGCGAGCATCTCCACCACGTGTCCGGTGACATCTGCGGACGGCGGGTCGATGACCTCTCCGAAGTCGCAGAACGGCAGCCGGTTGGGGAACGGGCTGGTGTTGTCGGCATCGAAGGCGCCCCAGGCGCCGTTGCGGGACTGCATGCCGACGTTCCAACGCACCCCGCGTTCGATGGCGGCCTCGATACTGGCCGGGTTGGGGTGCCGGACCCGCCGCAGCGCGAGAACCACCTCGGCGGTGTCGTCGATGTCCGGGTAGTTGTCGTTGTGGAACTCGAACGCCCATCCGCCCGGATCCAGTTGAGGTCGACGCACGGACCAGTCGCCGGGCCTGACGATCTCCTCACCGAGCATCCAGTCCGCCGCTTTCACGAGCGCGGGATGGTCGGGGCTGACTCCGGCATCGGCGAGCGCGATGGTGGCGAGGCAGGTGTCCCAGACCGGTGACTGGCAAGCCTCGATCATGCGGGCACCGTCCTCGCGCCAGACGGCGAACCGGTTCAGCGAATCCAGGCCGGCCCGCATCACCGGGTGGTCGAGGTCGTAGCCGAGGAGATGCAGGGCGATGACGGAGTACACGGCGGGCGGCTGGATGCCGCCCCAGCAGCCGTCGTTCTCCTGACGTTCGATGATCCAGCGGGCCGCCACGTTCATGGCGATCCGGCGCAGTCGGCGCGGGGCCACCTTGTGGTAGACGTGCAATGCTTTGTCGAGGCGCTGGAAGACGCCGTCCCAACTGGCCGCCGGGGCGGGGCGCTTGGGCGGGTTCGGGACGAGCGGGTCGGTGTGCAGTTCGTCGAGGGCGAAGGGCGCGGGCCGTACCGGCCGCTTCGCCGAGACCACGGTCAGCGGCACAATGGTCTGCCGGGCCCAGCAGCCGAAGTCGTAGATGTTGAGCGGGAGCCACTTCGGGAAGAACATCAGCTCCGGTGGGAGCTCCGGCAGGTCGTCCCACTTCCACCAGCCGAAGAGGGCCAGCCAGATGCGGGTGAAGACGCGGCTCTCCGCAATGCCGCCTTGCTCCCGGATCCATCCGGAGGCGCGAGCCATGTGCGGCTCGTCCGGCCGGTCTCCGGCCAGCCGCAGCGCGACGTAGGCCTCAATGGTGGCGGAGAGGTCTCCCGGGCCGCCGTAGAAGGTGGCCCAGGTGCCGTCGGCGAGCTGCTCGCCGCGGATGAAAAGTCCGGCCGCCTCGACGGTGGCCGGATCCTGAATGCCGAGGAACTGACGGAGCAGCAGATCCTCGGCGTCCATCGTGACGTTGGTGGCGAGGTCGCCCTTCCACCAGCCCTCGGCGTCCTGCCTGCCAAGGAGATGCTCCGTCGAACGTTCCGCGGCCCGCCGCGCGGCGGTGAGCACGTCGATTGCGGAGGTGGTTGATTCGGTCGGTTCGCTGGCCGAGGGTGCGCGGGGGTTCACAGCCCCGGTGCTTCCGTCGGTCGTCGCTGTCATGGCTTCCCCTTCGTGCAGTTGGTCCTCTGCTGTGCTGGGGTCTCCGTCGGCCGGCGCCCGGTACGGGCACCGGCCGGCGACTGCGAGTCATATGCGGATGGTGATCATCTCTTTCGTACGACGACGAAGTCCGCGAGCGCCGTGAGCTGCGCCCGCACGGTTTCCGGCATGGCGACAGCGTGCAGCGCCTCGATGGCGATCGCATGCTGCCGACGGGCCTCCTGGGCGGTCCACTCCCGGCCGCCCGCCTCCTCGATGAGCGCCGCCCGGGCGGCGAACTCCTCCTCGGAGAAACTGTCGAAGTCGCTGCTCTTGGCGTCCGCGGCGAGCAGTTCGCCGAGGCGCTCCGAGGCCGGTCCGCCCGCAGCGAGCGCGGCAACGACCGGCAGGGACTTCTTGCGCTGACGCAGATCGCTCCAGGTCTGCTTGCCGGTGGACTCCGGGTCGCCCCAGATACCGAGCAGATCGTCGACGGCCTGGAAGGCGAGGCCGAGGTGGTAGCCGTAGGCCTCCAGAGTGTCGGCGGTACGGTCGTCGGCGCCGCCGAGCACCGCGCCGATGGACACGGCGCAGGCAAGCAGGGCACCCGTCTTGTTGCCCTCCATCTCCAGGCACTCCTCGACGGTGACCCGCTCGCGGTGCTCGTAGGAGATGTCCTGGGCCTGCCCATCGATGAGCTTGCGGCTGGCGGTGGTCAACCGGCGGGCCGCGCGGCCCGCCTCGACCGTGCCGAGCTCCAGCAGGATCTCGTTGGCCAGCGCGAAGAGCGCGTCGCCGACCAGGATCGCCTGGGCGGGGCCGTGCACCTTCCACACGGTGTCGCGGTGACGGCGCTGCTCGTCGCCGTCCATCAGGTCGTCGTGCAGCAACGAGAAGTTGTGCACGAGTTCGACGGCGACGGCCCCGGGGATGCCGGCCTCGGCGGCGGCGCCCGCCGCCTCCGCGGACAGCAGGGCGAGCGCGGGACGGACGGCCTTGCCGCCGTCACCGTCGGCGGGGCGGCCCTGAGCGTCGATCCAGCCGAAGTGGTAGGCGGCGACGGTGTCCATGGGCGGTGCGAGCCGGTCAACGGCGGCCCGGAGCACCGGAGCGGACATGGCCCGTCCGCGCTCCAGAAGCGCGTTGACGTCCGCGGTGTCTGCCACGGTGTCGAAAGCCGGATTCGCCGGGGTCACTGACTCTCCTCTTGTTCCGGTGGTACTGCTCATGCCGCCTCCTGCAGCGGATGTTCATGGGTGCGGCCGAGCGAGGAGAGCGCGGCGCCTGCGGCGCTGAACCCACTGCGGACAGCGCCCTCCATCGTCGCGGGCCAGCCCGTGGCCGTCCATGCTCCGGCCAGGTGGAGGCCGGGCATACGAGTGCGGGTTCCGGGGCGCAGCCTGCCGACGCCGGGGGCAGGGGCGAAGGTCGCCGTCCGCTCCCGGGTCACGAAGAAGTCCCTGATGCCGGCTCCGCGGGCGGCGGGGAGCAGCCGCTCCAGTTCGGGCAGGTAGCGGCTGCGCAGTTCGGCGACGGGCAGGTCGATCTCGTCGTCGGCTGCGGACTGGGAGATCGCGAGGTACTGTCCGGGCCCGGTGAGCCCGGAGGCGTCCGTGCGGTCGAAGACCCACTGGACCGGGGAGCCGAGTGCGGCGAAGAACGGGCGGCGCAGCACCTTGCGGTCGTAGACGACGTGCACGTTGAGGATCGGCGAGGTGCCGATGTCGAGCAGCCTGTCCGGCGCTTCGAGTGCGCCCTCGGGCAGCAGGCCGTGGGTCTCGCGCTGCGGGACGGCGAGGACGACGGTGTCCGCCTCGATCCGTTCGGCGCCGGTGTCGACGATCCAGCGTCCGTCGTCGGTACGGGAGAGGCTGTCGGCCTTTGTCCGCAGCTCGGTTCGTACACCTGCGGAGTCGAGCGCCTTGCGGGCCAGGGTGTCGTGGACCTCGCCGAGCGGCACGCTCGCCCAGCCGATGTCGGCGGCGCCGGGCTCGGAGAGAAGTCCGGTCTTGAAGACCTTCGCGGCGAGGGCCAGCGAGGAGTTCGGTGCGGTGGCGTTGAGTGTGGCGACGCCGACCAGGTCCCAGAGGGCCTCGATGGTGCGCGGGGACTGTCCGTGCCGGGCCAGCCAGCTGCCGAAGTCGATGGTGTCGAGCGCCGGGTCGTCCGGGTCGAGGCGGCCGAGTGCCAGCGCGGCGCGCCCGACGGACGCCCGCTCGGCGAGCGAGAGGTGCGGATAGCCGGCGAGACCGGCGGCGAGGTGGAACGGGACGGGAAGCGCATTGCGGCGCAGCCGTCCGAGCCGGGGCCCCGAGGGGCGTCCGACGTCGAGAACGGGCACGTCCAAACGGTTTTGCAGGGGTGCCAGACGGGCACCGTCGACCCGGTCCAGGAACCAGCGGTAGGCGGTGCAGCAGCGCAGATAGACGTGCTGTCCGTTGTCGACCGTCAGTTCGCCGCGACGGAAGGAGAAGGCGAGTCCGCCGAGCCGGGGCCGCCCTTCGAGCAGGGTCACGTCAAGCCCGGTGTCGGCGAGACGGAGGGCCGCGGTGATGCCGGCGAGTCCGCCGCCGATCACGACGGCGTGGGAGGAGCGCAGGGCCTCGTCGGTCATGCGTCCCCCCTCCGCTTCCGCCGGGTCGAACCGGCCGGGCTGGTCATGTCGGTCAGGCACGTCGTTTCAGTCAGGGACGCGTCATCCCGTCGGAGGGTTGCCCGCCGCAGGGACCGATTGTCCGTGTCACACATGTTGCGCGAGTTGTCCGCGATACGCATCAGACACGCCCCCGGGCCGTCCGGCGCGAAATGTACCGCGCGTCCAGACCCGACAGGCCACGCACCGCGACGTACGCCTTCTCGTGGCCCGGCAGCGAGACCCGGCCGCGCAGCACCGCCTCGGGGTCGCGCTCGATCCGGTCGAGCAGCCGCCGGTAGATACCGGCCATGGCGGCGACGCAGGCGCCGCTGCGGCGGTCCAGCATCGGCAGCAGCCGGTACCCCTCGGCGAAGAGGGCGCGGGCGCGCCGGACCTCGAAGTGGACCAGGCCCACGAAGTCGGAGCCCGGCGGCGGTGTGGCCCGGTGGAAACCGGCGGAACAGCCGAACTTGGCGAGGTCGTCGGACGGCAGATATGTGCGCCCGTTGCCCGCGTCCTCGCGGACGTCGCGGAGGATGTTGGTGAGCTGCAGGGCGAGGCCGAGCGTGTCGGCGTACTCCGCGGCCCGGTCCGCGCCGGGCGCACCCGGTTCCGTCCCGAAGACCCCCAGGCTGAGCCGCCCGATGGCTCCGGCGACACACCGGCAGTAGACCTTGAGATCGTCCCACGTCTCGTACGTCGCGCCGCGCACATCCATCAGCACGCCGTCGATCAGCTCGTCGAGCCCACCGAGCGGCAGCGGAAACCGGCGTGCGGCGTCGGCGAGCGCGACAGCCACCGGGTCGGTGTCGTCCTCGTCGACCGCGCCGTCCCGGATCCGGTCCAGGAGTGTGCGGGTGCCCTCCAGCCGGGTCCGCTTGGTCTCCCGGTCCAGCTCTCCGTCGCCGATGTCGTCGACCCGGCGGGAGAAGGCGTACAACGCCGACATGGCCTGCCGCTTCTCGGCAGGCAGCAGCCTGATTCCGTACGCGAAGTTACGTGCCTGCTGTCCGGTGACGGCCTCGCAGTAACTGTATGCGGCCTGTACCGGCGCCGACATGTACGTCGTCTGTCCCTCCACGGTCCGGCTCACCCCTCTCTCCGCGCTCTTCGCAAGACAACTCCCACCTCGCGCAGCAGGCTGGGCTTGGCGGGCTTGGGCGGTCCGGGCAGTACGTCGAACCCGGCGGCCGCGATCGCGGTGAGGGCGGCACGCCCCCCTCCCACAAATCCGGCGAGAAGCAGCTTGAGCCTGCCGTGGACGCTACCCACCAGGAGGGTGCCTTCATTCAGCAGGTTCCGGGCGCGTTCTGCTTCGTATGCAACGAGTGCGCGCACCGATGCGCCCCCGGAGGGGGCTGCCAGGTCGGCCTCGGTGACATGGAACCGGGCCATGTCCTCGGCCGGCAGATAGATCCGGTCGCGGCCGAGGTCCTCGGTGACGTCCTGGAGGTGCTCGACGATCTGCAGGGCGGTGCAGACGGCGTCGGAGCGACGGATCCGCTCGGGGCTCGCGGTCCCGGTGATCTGGAGGACCAGCCGGCCGACGGGATTGGCGGAGAGCTCGCAGTAGGCGAGCAACTCCTCGTAGGTCCCGTACCGCCGGACCTTCTGGTCCTGCCGGTTCGCCTCGATGAGCCCGAGGAACGGCTCGGGGGTGAGCGAGCAGCGCCGCACGGTGGGGCGCAGTGCACGCAGCAGTGGGTGGCGCGGGCCGTCGCCCGCGGAGTCGAAGACGCGGTGCAGATCGGCCTCGAAGGCGTCGAGCATCGCGAGCCGGTCACCGGTCTGCGCCGGGTCGAGTCCGAGGTGGCGGGCGTCGGCGCCGCCGGCGGCGAGGTCGCCGTCGCCGATGTCGTCGACGAGGCGGGCGTATCCGTACACGGCCATCAGATCGTTACGCCACACGCGTGGCAGAAAGAACGGGGCCACAGGGAAGTTCTCGTCCGCGGCCTTGTCGAGCGTGGCGGGTACGGCGGCGTCATGGCGCGCCTGCCGGGCACGAGTCACCACGGACCGCCCGGCGCGGGGACGGCATATACACGTCGGAGCTGGAGATTTTCCGTCATTGCCGTCACATCTCCCGTTCTACACTGCTGACCTAAAACATCCCATTCCGGACACGCCGCCCGCTCTCCCGAGTGCGGTGGACCGTCTAGGGTCGGTACTCCCAGGCGGTATCGCCCCACTTGCCACGAATCAGCACCGGTACAGCTTACGTTGTACAACCTTCAGCCATACGCGCGGGTGCAGTGCACACTGCAACAACGCCGTCCTTCCCGCCAACCTTCCCCGTACGCAAGGAAATTGACGTCATCCGGCGGGAGGAGATCGCCCCTGGCGTGGCGCAGAGCCCGCTGCACGCCCGCCGGGTGCCCACGATCCGGACATCGCAGCGGCCCCTGCCGGAGTGCTCCGGCAGAGGCCGCTGCGATGAGGGAGGATGGCGGAGGTCCTACTTTCCGGTCTCCCGCTCGTACGCCTTGAGGACCTCGTCGGTCGGGCCGTCCATCAACAGCTCGCCCTTTTCCAGCCAGAGCACCCGGTCGCAGGTGTCCCTGATGGACTTGTTGCTGTGGCTGACCAGGAAGACCGTGCCGGCCTCCTTGCGCAGTTCGCGGATGCGCTTCTCGGAGCGGATCTGGAACTTGCGGTCACCGGTGGCCAGCGCCTCGTCGATCATGAGAACGTCGTGGTTCTTGGCGGCGGCGATGGAGAACCTGAGCCGGGCGGCCATACCTGAGGAGTACGTCCGCATCGGGAGGGTGATGAAGTCGCCCTTCTCGTTGATGCCCGAGAAGTCGACGATCTCCTGGTAACGCTCGCGGATCTCCTCGCGCGTCATGCCCATCGCGAGCCCGCCGAGCACCACGTTCCGCTCGCCGGTCAGATCGCTCATCAGCGCCGCGTTCACACCGAGCAGCGACGGCTGGCCGTCCGTGTACACCTTGCCGCTCTCGGTCGGCAGCAGACCGGCGATGGCCCGCAGCAAGGTCGACTTGCCGGAGCCATTGGTGCCGATGAGGCCGATGGCCTCGCCCCGGTAGGCGGTGAAGGAGACACCGCGTACGGCGTGCACCTTCCGGACTCCCCGCACCTCGCCCTTGCCGCGGCGCAGTATCCGGCTCAGCGCCGCGGTGGCACTGCCCTTGCCTCCGCCGGCGCCGTTGACCCGGTACACGATGTGCACATCGTCGGCGATGACGGTGGGGATGCGCCCCGACGTGTTGTCCTCAGCCACGGCCGTACCGTTCCTCTGCCTTCCAGAAGTACACAAAGCCCGCGAGGCCGATGAAGACCGCCCAGGCGAGCCCGACGATCCACACATGCGGCGGCAGGTTCTCGGAGCCGTAGCCGTCGATCAGCGCGAAGCGGATCAGGTCCATGTAGATCGCCGCCGGGTTGTACTGCAGCATGCTCGCGATCCACTCCGGCTTGTCCTTGAGCATGACCGGAATGGAGAACATGACACCGGACGCGTACATCCAGGTGCGCATGATGAACGGCATCAGCTGGGCGAGGTCGGGGGTCTTGCTGCCGAGCCGGGCCATGATCAGGGCCAGGCCGGTGTTGAAGACGAACTGCATGGCCAGCGCGGGAACGATCAGCAGCCAGGCGAGCGACGGGTAGCTGCCGAACCCGATCGCCACGAGCGCCAGCACGATCATCGAGTACAGCAGCTGCTGGAGCTGCTGCAGCGAGAACGAGACGGGCAGCGACGCGCGGGGGAAGTGCAGGGCTCGGACCAGTCCGAGGTTGCCCGAGATCGCCCGAACGCCAGCCATCACCGAGCTCTGCGTGAAGGTGAAGACGAAGACGCCCGTCACCAGGAAGGGGATGAAGACCTCCAGGGTCATGCCCCTCCTGGTGCCCAGGATCAGCCCGAAGATCAAGTAGTAGACCAGGGCGTTGAGCAGAGGCGTGGCCACCTGCCACAGCTGGCCGAGCTTGGCCTGGCTGTACTGGGCGGTCAGCTTGGCCCGGGAGAACGCCATGATGAAGTGGCGGCGGCCCCAGAGCTGCTGGACGTACTCGAACAGCCCGGGCCGGGCGCCGCTCACCGTCAGGCCGTACTTGCCTGCCAGCGCGGCGGCGCTCAGGCCGTCGTCGGCGGATGGCGGGGTGCTCAGCGCGACCGCACCGTCATGGGTTGTGTCACTCACCAGATGAAACTCTCGTATTCAAGATGCGCAGCCAGTCGCGGTCGCGGTTCAGGCGGACAGGTCCCGTAAGAAATAAATACGCCCCATGCTCTCAGAGGAGAGCTTGTCAGATCACGGGAGGTCGGCCGAGTCTGGTCAGCCGCCACACCGTGCGCCACTTCATCGGACGGCGTGGTCCGCAGGGCTTGGTCCAGCCTTCCCGGAAGCCGCCGAACCATGCCTTCAGCGCAGGGCCCGAGGGCTTGCGCAGCAGCGTCAGCAGCAGCCAGACGCCGAGGTAGACGGGGATCAGGGGCGCGGGCAGATTGCGGCGCGCCAGCCAGACCCGGTTCCTGGCCACCATGCGATGGTAGACCGCGTGCCGGGACGGGGCGGTGGTCGGGTGGTTGAGGACCATGTCGGCGCGGTAGTCGATCATCCAGCCGGCGTCCAGTGCCCGCCAGGCGAGATCCGTCTCCTCGTGCGCGTAGAAGAAGTCGCCGGGCAGCCCGCCGACCTCGGCGAGGACCTGGGTACGGACGGCGTTGGCGCCGCCCAGGAAGGTCGTCACCCGGGACGAGCGCATCGGGTCGGCGGCGCGCAGCCGTGGCACGTGGCGGCGCTGGGTCACGCCGGTGTCCGGGTCGGCGATCCGGAAGCTGATGATTCCCAGCTTCGGGTCCTGCTCGAACGCCTGCCGGCACAGCTCGGCGGTGTCGGTCAGCGGCAGCAGTCCATCGTCGTCGAGGAAGAGCAGCGCGTCGACGTCGGCGCCGGACGGGCCGAACGCCTCGATGCCGACGTTGCGGCCGCCGGGGATGCCGAGGTTCTCGGGGAGCTCGACGGTCCGTACCCCTGCGGGGACGTCCGGGACCGGGGCGCCGTTGCCGACGACCACCACCTCGATCCGGTCGCCGTCCTGCTTGGCGACCGAATCGAGGAGGGCGCGCAGCTCGTCAGGACGGTTGCCCATCGTGATGATGACCGCGCCGAGCTTCATGGGGGTGCTCACTTCAGCCTGCTCGATGCCAGGACCGACACCAGGTGCAGCAGCGTCTGTACAAGGGCGATACCGGCCAGTACGGCAACGCCGAGCCGGGAGAAGAACAGGTCGCCCCTGACCGCGTCCAGGATCGCCAGGACCAGGATCAGCAGGGACGCCTCGATCCCGAGCACCAGGCGGTGGAACTTCAGTGCCGCGGCGGCCTTGCGGGCCAGCGCCAGACCGGACGAGCGCGGCTCCGACGCCGCCTCCTTGACGGGCGGCAGTCCGCCCTGGTGACGCGCGACGCCGACGAGGTCGGTCTCGGCCTTGATCAGAACAGCGCCGAGGGCGGCAAGGGTGCCGAGGAAGGCCCACAGCCAGTCGATCCGCCCGGAGCCCCACAGATCAGCCGCGCGCAGGCCGAAGCCGACCAGCACCGCGGCGTCGCAGAGGTAGGCGCCGACACGGTCCAGGTAGACGCCGCCGAGCGAGAACTGCTTCTTCCAACGGGCGATCTCGCCGTCGATGCAGTCGAGCAGCAGATAGAGCTGGACCATGACCACCCCGAGGACGGCACCCGCGATCCCGGGCACCAGCAGGGCCGGGGCGGCGAGGACGCCGCAGACCGTCATCAGGTAGGTCAGCTGGTTCGGCGTGATCTTGGTGTTCACCAGGTACCGGTCTATGCGCAGCGAGATCTCCCGCATGTACATGCGCCCGGCCCAGTGTTCACCGCTGCGCCGGTCCTTCACACCCTCCGGGTGAACGACCGGACGGAGTTCAGCTACTGATGGTCTTGGCATAGTCGGCGTACGCGTCCCTGATCTGGTCGGTGGACAGGTTGAGGTGTTCGAGGATCGTGAAGCGTCCCGGACGTGTCTGCGGGGCGTAGTCGACGGCCTGGACGAACTCGTCGGCGGTGAAGCCGATGTCTTCGGGCAGGACCGGCAGCCCGTGCCGACGCAGGGTGGTCACCATGAGCTGCGACTCCTCGCGCGCACCTCGCAGATACATGGCGAAGCAGGCGCCGAGGCCGACCTGCTCGCCGTGGCTGGCAGCGCGCTTGGGAAAGAGCAGGTCGAAGGCATGACTGATCTCGTGGCAAGCGCCGGACGACGGCCGGGTGTCCCCGCTGATCGAGATCGCGATGCCAGAGAGCACCAGCGACTCGGCCAGGACGGTGAGGAACTCGTCGTCGGCCACGGTTCCGGGGTGGCGCAGGACGGCTTCGCCGGCCGTGCGGGCCATGGCGGCGGCCAGTCCGTCGATCTCCTCGTCATTGATCTGGTGCGAGAGCTCCCAGTCGGCGATCGCCGAGATGTTGGAGATCGCGTCACCGATGCCGGAGCTCACGAAGCGGACCGGGGCCTCGCGAATGACGGAGAGGTCGATGACCATCGCGATCGGCGTCGGCACCCCGTAGGAGCCGCGGCCGTTGTCGTTGTCCAGCGTCGCGACCGGCGAGCACAGACCGTCGTGGGCGAGGTTCGTGGCGACGGAGACCAACGGCAGGCCGACCCGGGCCGCGGCGTACTTCGCCACGTCGATGATCTTGCCGCCGCCGAGGCCGACCACGGCGTCGTACCGCTTGCCCTTGATGTCGTCGGCGAGCTTCACGGCGGAGTCGATGTTGCCGCCGGCCACGCAGTACCAGTCGGCGCCGGGCAGGAACGGCGAGAGCTTCTCGCGCAGCGCCTGTCCCGAGCCGCCGCTTATGGCGATGGCGAGCCTGCCGGAGTTGGAGATCCGCTGGTCGGCGAGGAGGCCGGCCAGGTCGTCCAGGGCGCCGCGGCGGATGTCGACGACGACCGGGGACGGGATGAGCCGGGTCAGTACTGGCACGCGATCTCACGGCCCTTCGCGAGGTCGTCGTGGTTGTCGATCTCGACCCACGTCACTTCGCCTATGGGGGCCACGTCGACGGTGAAGCCGCGGTTGACAAGCTCCTGGTAGCCGTCCTCGTAGTAGAGGTCGGGGTCGCGCTCGAACGTCGCCTTCAGGGCGTCGGCGAGCTCCTCGGCCGCCTCGGGCTCGATGAGGGTCACGCCGATGTACTCGCCGGTCGCCGTGGCCGGGTCCATCAGCTTGGTGATCCGCTGGACGCCCTTGTCGCCGTCGGTGATGACCTTCATCTCCTCATCGGCGAGGTTCTTCACCGTGTCGAGGGCGAGGATGATCTTCTGTCCGTTGCCGCGGGCGGCGAGGAGCGTCTTCTCCACGGAGACCGGGTGCACGGTGTCGCCGTTGGCGAGGATGACGCCCCGCTTCAGGACCTCACGGGCACACCACAGGGAGTAGGCGTTGTTCCACTCCTCGGCCTTGTCGTTGTCGACGAGGGTGAGCGTCAGGCCGTACTTCGCCTCCAGCTCGGCCTTGCGGTCGTACACGGCTTCCTTGCGGTAGCCGACGACGATCGCGGCCTCGGTGAGACCGATCTCCGCGAAGTTCGCGAGCGTCAGGTCGAGCACGGTCTTCTCGCCGTCGACCGGCACGAGGGCCTTCGGAAGCGTGTCGGTGTAGGGGCGCAGACGCCGTCCTGCACCGGCTGCGAGTACGAGGCCGATCATGCGGGTTCTCCTTCGTCGTGAACGGCAGGTGCTCCGGAGGACACCCAGAAGCGGATGGACTCGGCGAGCACCACCACGGCCACGGCCACCGCGAGAGCGGTGAGTGCCACGGTGAAACCTGAATGCTGAGTGAGTACGGCGGCGAGTACGGCCACCACCAGGGTCCGGCCCTCGTGCCCACCGATCGTTCGCACCAGCCACCGGGGCGGCGCGCCGGTGCCCCCGCGAATGCGGTACACCGTGTCGTAGTGATGGTAGGCGACGGCCGAAATCAGGCCGAAAGCCGCAGGAAGGGCTTGGTCGACATCGCTGCGGGCGGCCAGAGCAAGGATCGAGCAGTACTCCGCCGCCCGGAATATCGGGGGCACGAGCCAGTCGAGTGCGCCCTTGAGGGGGCGGGCGACGGCGACGCCGGAGCAGACCGCGTAGAACACCGCGGCAACGATCATCTGCCGGCTGCCGAACGGCTGCAGCAGAGCGGCGCTGATCAGGGCGGTCGCACCGACGAGAGCCACCACCGGGGCGGCCCACCCGCCTCGGATGCGGGGTCCCCTCGCCGCGACGAGGCCGGCCAGCGGCCCGGAGTCCGCGAGGTCGGCAAGCGCCTGGGCGGCCCGGTCGGTGCGCTGTGCCTTGCGGGTCAGCGAGCGCAGCAGGCGGCCGGCGGTGGTGTAGCAGGCGGCGACGGAGCAGCCGATCAGCAGAGCGTAGAAGACGATCCGCGGAGTCGTCACTGCGGTCAGCACGGCGATCATCGCCCAGCGCTCGCCGATCGGCAGCACTATCATCCGGCGCAGCCAGACCGTCCAGCCGACGCTGTCGAGCTTGTCGGAGAGGGCTGCCGTCGGGCTCGAATTGGCGACCGCGTCGTGGTTGGCCTCGTTGAACGAGAAGTCGACGACATGGCGGCAGGTCTGCAGCACCATCGCGCCGAGGGCGAGCGCCCATACGTCGTCGCCGTTGCGAGCCGCGCCGAGGGCGAGGCCCGCGTAGTACGCGTACTCCTTGGCCCGGTCGAACGTGGCGTCCAGCCAGGCGCCCATCGTCGAGTACTGCAGCGAGTAGCGGGCGAGCTGCCCGTCGGTGCAGTCCAGGACGAAGGAGAGGAGCAGCAGCAGTCCGGCAGCGACGTACCCGCCGCGGCTGCCGGTCGCCGCGCAGCCCGCCGCGATCAGCGCGGTGAGCAGGGAGGCGGTGGTGACCTGGTTCGGGGTGAGACCGCGGCGCGCGCACCAGCGGGCGATGTAGCGCGAGTACGGGCTGATGAAGTAGGTGGTGAAGAAGCCGTCGCGGGCCTTCACGGCGCTGCGCAGCCGAACCGCCTCGTCGTCGACCGCGGCCACAGCGGACTGCGCGGTGGCGCGGGCGGCCTGGTCGACGGGGACGGCCGCGACGAGCGAGCCGAGCTCCGGGCGCTGCACGGCGGTGCCCTCGGCCTCCAGTGCGACGGCGAGACGGCCCGGCACGGTGCGGTCGGTGACGGGCATGGTGTCCGCGGCGCCGTCCGGCCCCAGGGCGACGCCCGCAGTGACGGCCGCGGTGGCGGTGCGCAGGGCGCGGGCGAGCGCGGGGCGCGCCTCCGGCTGTGCGGTGAGCGCACCGGGGACGGTGGCGGCGGGAAAGCGGGGGTCGGTCAGTCCGAGCCGGAGGGCGTGAACATGTCCGACGAAGCGGGGATCGACGAACGCGACGCGGGCGTCGGCGGGAGCCGCGGAGAACAGCTCGGCGGCCTCGGTGACATCAGCGGCGGCCTGCACGTCGAAGCCCAGTGACCTCAGATCGTCCGTGAGCGACGATCCGGGTACCGGTGCACCGGTGAGGATGGCGGTCGACAGACGAACTCACTCCTTGGTGCTGACAGGGTCGGCGCGCGACAGTGCGGCCCGGATGCGGGCCGGCGGCACGTCGGCAGAGGCTATCGGATGAACGGAAGCGGGAGTTCACTGCCCGTTTGTGCTCCGTTCGGGGCGGACCGGCATCATGCGGCGCCGCCCGCGATCATCATCGTCGATCCCGGCCCCGGCTCACAAACCGCGGGGGTACCGGGCTCCGCCTCGGCGCACGCGCCGCATGGGCATAGACCTAGGCTGACGGGTATGACATGGCTGATCACAGGCGGAGCGGGCTATATCGGGGCACATGTGGTGCGGGCCATGACGGCCGCCGGGGAGCGGGTGGTCGTGCTCGACGACCTGTCGACCGGCATCCGCGACCGGCTCCCGGCCGATGTACCGCTGATACGCGGCTCGGCCGCCGACCGCGCGCTGCTCGACCGTACACTCGCCGAGCACGCGGTGACGGGTGTGGTGCATCTCGCAGCGAAGAAACAAGTGGGCGAATCCGTCGAGAAGCCGCTGCTCTACTACCGGGAGAACGTGTCGGGGCTGACCGTCCTGCTGGAGGCCGTGGTCGCAGCCGGTGTGCGGAGCTTCGTCTTCTCCTCCTCGGCCGCGGTGTACGGCGTACCGGACGCGGATCTCGTCACCGAGGAGACTCCCTGCGCACCGATCAATCCGTACGGTGAGACCAAGCTCGCCGGGGAGTGGCTGGTCCGGGCGACCGGGAGGGCGCACTCCCTGTCCACCGGCTGTCTGCGCTACTTCAACGTGGCGGGCGCGGCCGAGCCGGAACTCTCGGACACGGGCGTCTTCAACGTCATTCCGATGTTCTTCGACCGGCTGACCCGTGGCGAGGCCCCCCGGATCTTCGGCGACGACTATCCGACGCCGGACGGGACCTGCATCCGCGACTACATCCACGTCGCCGATCTCGCCGACGCGCATCTCACGGTGGCCCGCAGACTCGCCGAGCAGGACGGTCCCGGGGACCTGACCGTGAACATCGGCCGCGGCGAGGGCGTCTCGGTGCGCGAGCTCGCCGATCTGGTGGGCGAGGTCACCGGCCACCGGATCGAGCCGGAGACCGAGCCGCGCCGGCCCGGCGATGCGGCCAGGGCCGTGGCCTCCGTCGCACGGATGTCCGAGGACCTGGGCTGGACGGCCCGGCGCGGGGTGCGGGAGATGGTCGAGTCGGCCTGGGAGGGCTGGTGCCTGCGCCACCCCGGGGCACTCGCGGACTGATCCGCACCTGGCCTCTCCACCGCCCTGACCTGCAATCGTTTCCGCAGGTCAGGGCATATGACAACGGTGTTCAGTACCGTGTTGCCGGATACCCCCTACCCGTAGTTCACTGGCCTTCTCGGGCCGATACCGGTCCGGTTCCGCAAGACGATCCGGAGGCGTCTCCATGGGGGCTGGGCACGATCACGGGCACTCGCACGGCGGGCCACCGCCCACCGGCACCGCGGCCGCCGCGTACAAGGGGCGGCTGCGGATCGCGCTGTGCATCACACTCACCGTGATGATCCTGGAGATCATCGGTGGCCTGCTCTCCAACTCGCTCGCACTGATCGCCGACGCCGCCCACATGGCGACCGATGCCCTGGGCCTCGGCATGGCGCTGCTGGCGATCCACTTCGCCAACAAGCCGGCCGGGCTCAACCGCACCTTCGGCTATGCCCGGGCCGAGATCCTCGCCGCTCTGGCCAACTGCCTGCTGCTGCTCGGCGTGGGCGGCTATCTGCTCTACGAGGCGGTCGAGCGCTTCATCACGCCCACCGAGACGCGGGGCGGACTGACGATCGTCTTCGCCCTTGTCGGCCTGGTCGCGAACATGATCTCCCTGTCGCTGCTGGTGCGCGGGCAGAAGGACAGCCTCAATGTGCGCGGCGCCTATCTGGAGGTGCTTGCCGACGCGCTCGGCTCGGTCACCGTGCTGGTCTCGGCCGGCATCATCCTGGCCACCGGCTGGCAGGGCGCCGACCCGATCGCTTCGCTGCTGATCGGTCTGATGATCGTCCCCCGTACGGTCAAGCTGCTCCGGGAGACGCTCAATGTGCTGCTGGAGGCGGCCCCCAAGGGCGTCGACATGGGCGAGGTACGGGCCCACATCACCGCCCTGCCCGGGGTGCTGGACGTCCATGACCTGCATGCCTGGACCATCACCTCGGGGATGCCGGTGCTCTCCGCCCATGTGGTGGTGCAGCAGGAGCTGCTCGACTCGATGGGGCACGAGAAGCTGCTGCACGAGCTGCAGGGCTGTCTCGGCGACCACTTCGACGTCGAGCACTGCACGTTCCAGCTGGAGCCGAGCGGGCACGCGGAGCACGAGGCCGGACTCTGCCACTGAGCGGCGATTCAGCGCGGTACCCGAACTGCCGTCCGGGCGCGGGTGTAGGGTCCTGCGCAGAGGTATACGTACCTCCCCCTGCCTGAGAGAGGAGCTGAGGTTGATGACCGTCGCGACGGCGCCTGCCCGGCGCGGCATCCGGTCCTTCTTCAGCTCCCGGGTTCCGGGCTAGCACCCCGACTCACGCACGCCGAGTCGCCACGTTGGCCGGAACCCTCTCACTCAAGGGTTTCCCACGTTGACCGACAACGATCACACCGCCCGTCACGAGGCGTTCTTCTCCCTGCACCACCACCTGCCCCGGCAAAGCCCCGGCTCCGACGCCACCACCCGGTGGCTGCTCGCCCGCACCGGCCCGCTGCCGCGGCGTCCGCGCGTCCTCGATCTGGGCTGCGGTCCCGGCCGTGCCGCGCTGCTGCTCGCCGCCGAGGCCGGCGCCGAGGTAACGGCCGTCGACACCCATCAGCCGTTCCTCGACGAACTGCGCGCGTCCGCCGAGGCGCGCGGGCTCGGCGACCGGATCCGTACCGTCCACGCCGACATGGGCAGGCTGTCCGGCCCGGGTACGCCGGACTTCGCGGACGGATCGTTCGATCTGGTCTGGGCCGAGGGGTCCGCGTACATCATCGGCTTCGACACCGCGCTGCGGGACTGGAAGCGGCTGCTCTCCCCGGGCGGCTCGCTGGTCGTCAGCCATTGCGTCTGGACGACGGACGCACCGTCGGACGAGGCGCGCGCCTTCTGGGACCAGGACGGTCCGATGCTCCCGGTGTCCGCACAGACGGCGCAGGCCGTCGCGGCGGGCTATCACGTCCTCGGGGCGCGGGTGCAGCCCGAGAGCGACTGGGACGAGTACTACGTGCCGCTCGCCGAGAAGGTCGCGGTCACCGATCCGTCGGTGCCCGGAATGGCGTGGGCGCTCGCGTCCACCCGGGAGGAACTGGCCATGCGCCGCGACCACGGGACGGAATACGGCTATGCCGCGTACGTCCTGCGCCCGTCCGACCCCCGCTGGACCACCCGGCCGGAGACGACGGCGGACATCGGTGCGGTGCACGCGGTCAATGCGGCAGCCTTCCCTACTCCGGACGAGGCCCGTCTCGTCGACGCGCTGCGCACCGATCCGGGGGCCTGGCTGCCCGGTCTGTCCTATGTGGCGCGGGAATCCGAAGGGACCGGGGACATCGCTGCGTACGCACTGCTGACCCGGTGCCGGGTCGCTGACGCACCGGCGCTCGCGCTGGCCCCCGTGGCGACGGCCCCGGACCGCCAGCGGCAGGGTGCGGGGCAGGCGGTGGTCCGGGCCGTGCTGGATGCGGCCCGGCTGCGGGGTGAGTCGCTCGTGCTGGTGCTCGGGCATCCCGACTACTACCCGCGGTTCGGCTTCGTACCGGCGTCCCGGTACGGGATCCGGGCGGGATTCGAGGTGCCGGACGAGGCGATGATGGCTCTGGTCCTCGACGATTCCGTGCCCGTGCCGACGGGCACGATCCAGTATCCGGCGGCATTCGGGATCTGACGTGCCGTCCGGTCCCGCCGCATCCACCAGGTGCGGCGGGACCGGACATGCCAGGACCCGAAGTACGGACAAGCCGCTTTTGTACGGCAGACTTGAGCAGACTCGAGGGGACCGGCGCACGAGGCCGGGCACCATAGCGAAGGATGGGTATGCCGACCACACCAGCCACCGCGGCGAACAGCTCGTCGAACGGCACAGCAGAAGCGATCATGCTCGAACTGGTCGACGAGAACGGCACCACCATCGGCACGGCGGAGAAGCTCGCCGCCCACCAGGCACCCGGTCAACTGCACCGGGCGTTCTCCGTGTTCCTCTTCGACGAGCAGGGCAGACTGCTGCTGCAGCGCAGGGCGCTCGGCAAGTACCACTCCCCCGGTGTCTGGTCGAACACCTGCTGCGGCCACCCGTACCCGGGCGAGGCACCCTTCACCGCCGCCGCCCGTCGCACGCACGAGGAGCTCGGGATCTCGCCCTCGCTGCTGGCCGAGGCGGGCACCGTCCGCTACAACCACCCCGACCCGGCCTCGGGCCTGGTGGAGCAGGAGTTCAACCACCTCTTCGTCGGGATGGTGCAGGCGAGCCCGGACCCGGACCCGGAGGAGGTCGGTGAGACAGCGTTCGTGGCCGCCGACGAACTGGCGAAGCGGCATGCCGAGGCACCGTTCTCGGCGTGGTTCATGACGGTGCTCGATGCCGCGCGCCCGGCGATCAGGGAGCTGACCGGCCCGTCCGCGGGCTGGTAGCGGCGACCCGAACGGCGGGCGCGGGACGGGCGGAGGCGGTCAGAGGTACGGGTTCAGCGGCAGCGCGGCCCAGATGATCTTTCCGCCGCCTGCGGTGTGCTCGACATCGCAGGTGCCGCCCGCCTCGTTCGCGATCTCCCGGACCAACAGCAGCCCGCGCCCGCCCGTCTGCGCATAGTCCGTCTCCAGCGCCGTGGGCCGGTACGGGTGATTGTCCTCGACGGAGACTCTGACCCATTCGGCGCCGACGGCCACTTCGACGGCGAGCTCCGGGGAGAGCAGCGCGGCGTGCTTGACCGCGTTGGTGACCAGCTCCGAGACGATGAGCAGCAGGCCCTGGGCGATGCCTTCGTCCATCGGCACGCCCTGGCGGTTCAGCAGATCACGTACGGCGTGCCGGGCCTGCGGTACGGAAACGTCGACGGCCGGCGCGGTGAACCGCCAGACTCCCTCGTACGACACGGGCCTGGCGGGGACACTCCCGCGGCTCTCCATAGTTCCCGCACCCGCTCTCGACTCGACAGTCACTGCACGTCGAAGTACAGAGTGCGGGGAGTAGTCGGTCCAGGCTGTGCTACTGAACAGAAGTCGACTTCTATCGACAGAATTTTTTTCGACCGAGTATGACAGCGTCACTTCTTGGACTGGTTCTGATCTTCTCCTGAGGGCTTGTCCGGCAGTGTCCCGGCCGCCAACGTGGTCCGAGCAGCAAGCTCTGCCGGTCACGCACTCCGGCCCGCTCTACGGGCGGACGACGCAAATTTCGAAACACGCCCTAGACCGGCGAGACGGCGCGGCGGCCACCGACCCCGATCCCGATCAGGCTCAGCCCGTCGAAGAGCAATGCCAGCGAGAAGAACAGGCCCAGCACATAGAGGCTGCTGTGCGGCCAGTCGAAGAGCACCAACAATCCCAGAAGCAGCCCGAAGGCGCCCTGCAACAGCGTCCAGCCGAAGTGCGGCCCGCGCACCACGAGGCTTCCCACCAGCCGGAACACCCCACCGGTCAGGAAGAGCAGCGCGGCGAACATGGTGAGTGCCTCGGCCGTGCCGTGCGGATGATGAATCACGACGACACCTGCGGCGATGTACAGCGCGGCGACCACCACACCGAGCCAGAAGTAGTCGGTGCCGCGGGACTGGATCGCGTGGAGCAGACCGATGAGGCCGCCGATGAGCAGCAGCCAGCCGAAGAGGAGCATCGAGGTGAGCGTGGCGGCCTCGGTGTAGACGAGACCGACCAGGCCGGCCACGACGAGCAGAGCGCCGAGCACGACGAGCCCGCTGAAACCGCGGCTCAGTTTCCTGGCCCGGAGTTCGGGACCGGGCATCTGACAGCTCCTCACGGTGCGTGCCTGCTTCCGACCCCCTTGTTGATCATAGGTTCGAAGGGGACGGATAGCATCCGGCGCATGGACCGTACGGAACCGCAGCTGCAGCTCACCGTCGCGGACGGCATCGCCACCGTCGTGATCAGCAACCCGGCCAAGCGCAACGCCATGACGGCCGCCATGTGGCAGGCGCTGCCCGGACTGCTGGAGCGGACGGCCGCCGACCCCGCCGTGCGCGCCCTGGTTCTGACCGGCGCCGGGGACACCTTCTGCGCGGGCGCGGACATCTCCTCGCTGCGGGACCGGGCAAGCGGCCCGGCGTACGATCCGCAGGCTCTGGCAGTGGCGGCCGAGGAGGCCCTGGCCGCCTTCCCCCGGCCGACGCTCGCCGCGGTGCGCGGCTACTGCGTGGGCGGCGGCAGCCAGCTGGCGGCCGCCTGCGATCTGCGGTTCGCCGAGGAAGGCGCTTCCTTCGGCGTCACCCCGGCCAGGCTAGGGATCGTCTACGCCGCGTCTTCGACCCGGCGGCTGGTCTCGCTGATCGGACCGGCCGCGGCAAAGCATCTGCTGTTCTCCGGCGAGCTGATCGGCACCGAACGGGCGCTGCGGACCGGACTGGTGGACGAGGTACTGCCGGCCGGCGAGCTGGACAAGCGGGTGGAGGCGTACGTACGGATCCTGGCATCGCGCTCACAGCTGACACAGGCGGCGGCGAAGGAGTTCGCCACGGGGCGGGAGGACCGGGACGCGTACTGGGTGGAGCAGGCCCGCCGCAGCGGCGACACCACGGAGGGTGTCGCCGCCTTCCTGGAGCGGCGGGCGCCACGCTTCACCTGGACGACCTGAGCGTCGGCCGTGATCACCGGACATCCCGTAGGGGCGTGTCCGCAGAGTTCCGCCCGGCCCGCGGCGGCCACGCCTTCCGGGCGGACGGCGTCACTGTGCGGCCACCCCCTAATGGAGGATGAAGCGGCTCTTGGTGCGGAATTCCTCGACGAGCGCGGCCGGAGCCTTCTCCGGTGATCCCGCGTCGTACGGCGGCTGGGGGTCGTACTCCGTCAGCAGCTGTACGGCCTGGGCGTGCTCGTCGCCGGCGATCCGGCCGAGCAGGGTGAGCCCCATGTCGATACCGGACGAGACGCCGGCGGCCGTCACGTACTTGCCGTCGATGACGACACGTTCGCCGGTCGGCTCCACTCCGAAGGTCTTGATGAGGTCCAGGGCAAGCCAGTGCGAGGTGGCGCGCCTCCCCTCCAGCAGACCGGCCGCGGCGAGCAGCAGCGAGCCGGTGCAGACGGAGGTCGTCCAGGTGCTGGCTGCATCCGCGGCGCGCAGCCAGCCGAGCAGCGTCTCGTTCTCCATCTGGGCGCTCTGGCCGGGGCCGCCTGGGACGATCACCACATCCGGGGCGGGTACATCGGCGAGGGTCCGTTCGGCGACGAGAGCGAGGGTGCCGCTGTCGTTGCGCACGGGGCCGGTCCGCTCGGCGACGAAGACGGTCTCGGCGCCGGGGGTGCGGGAGAGGACCTCGTAGGGGCCGACGGCGTCGAGTGCCGTGAAGCGGTCGAAGAGGACGATGGCGATCTGCATGGTGTTCCTTTCAGTTGACTCTGGTGCTCGTGCTGGTCAGGGGCTGGGGGCGGAAGCGGCGCCGGTATTCGGCGGGGGCGGTGCCGAGGGCCTTGACGAAGGCGCGGCGCATCGCTTCCGGCGTGCCGTAGCCGCAGGTCCGCGAGATCCCGGCGACCCCGTCGGTGGTGTCCTCCAGGAGCCGTCTGGCGTGTTCGAGCCGGACACGGTCGACGTATCGGCCCGGGGTCATACCCGTCTCGGTCCGGAAGGCACGGGCGAAGTGGCGGGGTGAGAGACGGGCGCGGGCGGCGAGCGCGTCGACGGAGAGGTCGTCGTCGAGGTGCTCGGTGATCCAGTGCTGGACCTCGCGCAGCGGTTCGCGGTCCGCGGTCTGTGCGGTGAGCTGGGCGCTGAACTGGGCCTGGTTCCCGGGTCTGCGCAGAAAGACCACGAGGTGGCGGGCGACGGTGAGCGCCACCTGCCTGCCGAAGTCCTCCTCGACGAGAGCGAGGGAGAGATCGATGCCCGCGGTGACACCGGCGGAGGTGGCCAGCTTCCCGTCGCGTACGAAGATCGGGTCCGGGTCGACCTCGACGGCCGGATAGGCCCGGGCGAGGTGCTCGGCGACCACCCAGTGGGTGGTCACCCGGTGCCCGTCCAGCAGGCCGGCGGCGGCGAGCAGCAGAGCTCCCGTGCAGACCGAGACCAGCCGTTCGGAGCGCGGGGCATGGGTGCGCAGCCAGTCGACGAGTGCCGGATCGGGGTGACGGGTGCCCTGGCCGCCGGGGACGAGGAGGGTGTGGGGCGGTTCGGCGGCGGCGAGACTGCCGTCCGGAACGAGGGTGAGGCCGACGCTCGTGCGGACCGGTTCCCCGTCGAGGGAGGCGGTGCGGAGCTCGTACGTGACGTCCGGGAATCTGGAGGCACCGGCGAAGACCTCCATGGGCCCGGTCACGTCGAGGCTCTGAACGCCGTCGAAGAGGACGACGAGTACGGATCGCTGCGTCATACCTGCCATCGTGGGTGGCCGCGACGTCGGCTGCAATGACGAAAAACCCACCTTTCATGCCATGCGGGTCCCGGTCGAGAATGCGCGCGGCCCGGGGGTTACGAAGCGTACCGACCAGTCGGTAACGTGCGGGCATGAGCACTCTGCCGCCGCGCGCCGGACGCCGCTGCCACAACGCCATCAACCCGCTGCACTCGACGGTCTACTTCTCCCCCGACCTCGGCAAGGAGCTCGGGGAGCTAGGCATCCACGACTCGAACGCCGCCTACTTCGCCGCCCGCGGAGCGGCGCTCGGCGCCGTCGGACCAGGCACGGTCACCGCCACCTTCTACAACTTCAACCACGAACTCGTTGCCCGGCACCTCCCCGCGGTGTGGTCCGTCGCCTCGCCGCAGGCGGTCCTGGACGCCCGGCTGCGGGCCGCGGACACGACGCTGCGCCGGCTGCTCGGCCCGGAGATCATCGAATCCCCCGGGCTGGCCGAAGCCGCGGAGCTGGCGCTGCGCGCCGCCGAGGCGTGCACGCGACACGCCCGGCCGCTCTACGCCGCCCACGCCGATCTGCCGGTGCCGGAGCAGCCGCACCTGGCGTACTGGCACGCCGGGACGCTGCTGCGCGAACACCGCGGTGACGGCCATCTCGCCGCGCTCCTCGCCGCCGGTCTCGACCCGGTCGAGGCCCTGGTCAGCCACACCGCAACCGGAAAGGGAATGTCCCCGCGCTGGGTGCTCGCCACCCGCGGCTGGCGCCGCACGGACTGGGAGGACGCGGCCGAACGGCTGCGCGGGCGCGGACTCCTGGACGGCGAGGGCGAGTTGACGGAGGCGGGCGTCGCACTGCGGGCGGAGCTGGAGGACACCACGGACCGGATGGACCTGGCACCGTACGAGCATCTGGGAGCGGAGGGCGTGGAGCGGCTCACCGGGCTGGCGCGCGGATTCCTCCTCACGGCGGCTTCTGCGGGCGCGTTCCCGGCCGATCTGATGGGCAAGGGCTGATCCCGCCGACCCGCCGACCGGCGGACAAGTGGGGTGGTCGGGCGACACGGCGCCCGACCACCCGGCACAATGCAGACGGACGGGGCCCCGCCCCGGTAAGCACAGCCAGTACGAGAAGGCGAGTCGGTAGAACCGTGACGACGTCCATCGAAGGCAGGATCGCCGAGGAGCTCGGCGTACACGAGCGGCAGGTGAAGGCGGCCGTAGAGCTGCTCGACGGCGGGTCGACCGTGCCGTTCATCGCGCGCTACCGCAAGGAAGCGACCGAGATGCTCGACGATGCGCAGCTGCGCACGCTCGAGGAGCGGTTGCGGTACCTGCGGGAACTGGAGGACCGGCGGGCGGCGATCCTCGACTCCGTACGCGAACAGGGCAAGCTCGACGAGGCCCTGGAGGCGCAGATCCGGGCCGCCGACACCAAGGCGCGGCTCGAGGACATCTATCTGCCGTTCAAGCCGAAGCGGCGGACGAAGGCACAGATCGCCCGGGAAGCAGGGCTCGAACCGCTCGCCGACGGCCTGCTGGGCGACCCGTCCGTCGAACCGCTCGCCGCTGCGGCCGCCTTCGTCGACGCCGGCAAGGGTGTCGCGGACGCAGCCGCGGCCCTGGAGGGCGCCCGTGCCATCCTCACCGAGCGGTTCTCGGAGGACGCCGACCTGATCGGCGAACTGCGTGAGCGCATGTGGTCGCGCGGGCGGCTGGCCGCGAAGGTGCGGGACGGCAAGGAGGAGGCGGGTGCGAAGTTCGCCGACTACTTCGACTTCGCCGAGCCGTTCACCGCGCTGCCCTCGCACCGGGTCCTCGCGATGCTCCGGGGCGAGAAGGAGGACGTGCTCGACCTGGTCCTGGAGCCGGAGGAACCCTCGGAGACACCGGGCCCTTCGACGTACGAGAACACGGTCGCCCGCCGTTTCGGCGTGGCCGACCGGGGCCGCCCGGGCGACAAGTGGCTCGGCGACACGGTGCGGTGGGCGTGGCGGACCCGGATCCTCGTCCACCTCGGGATCGATCTGCGGCTGCGGCTGCGGACGGCGGCGGAGGACGAGGCGGTACGGGTCTTCGCGTCGAACCTGCGCGATCTGCTGCTCGCCGCACCGGCCGGCACGCGGGCCACACTGGGGCTCGACCCCGGGTTCCGTACGGGTGTGAAGGTGGCCGTCGTCGACGCGACCGGCAAGGTCGTCGCGACCGACGTCATCTACCCGCACGTCCCGGCGAACAAGTGGGACGAGTCCCTGGCCAAGCTGGAGCGGCTGGCGAAGGAGCACTCCGTCGATCTGATCGCGATCGGCAACGGCACGGCGTCCCGCGAGACGGACAAGCTCGCGGGTGAACTGTGCGAGAGGCACCCGGAGCTGAAGCTCACCAAGGTGATGGTGTCCGAGGCGGGCGCCTCGGTGTACTCGGCCTCCGCCTTCGCCTCGCAGGAACTCCCCGACATGGACGTGTCGCTGCGTGGTGCGGTGTCGATCGCCCGGCGTCTGCAGGACCCGCTGGCCGAGCTCGTGAAGATCGACCCGAAGTCGATCGGTGTCGGCCAGTACCAGCACGACCTGTCCGAAGTGAAGCTGTCGCGCTCACTGGACGCGGTCGTCGAGGACTGTGTGAACGGCGTCGGTGTCGACGTCAACACCGCGTCGGCCCCGCTGCTCTCGCGGGTCTCCGGCATCGGCTCCGGTCTCGCCGAGAACATCGTCGCGCACCGGGACACGAACGGGCCGTTCCGGTCCCGGAAGGCGCTGAAGGACGTGGCGCGGCTGGGCCCGAAGGCGTACGAGCAGTGTGCGGGCTTCCTCCGGATCCGGGGAGACGACCCGCTCGACGCGTCGAGCGTGCACCCGGAGGCGTACCCGGTGGTGCGGCGGATGGCGAAGACGGTGGGCGGGGATGTCGCGTCGCTGGTCGGCAACTCGGGTGTGCTGCGGTCGCTGCGGGCGGACGACTTCGTGGACGAGAAGTTCGGGCTGCCGACGGTCACGGACATCCTGAGGGAGCTGGAGAAGCCGGGTCGCGACCCGCGGCCCGCGTTCAAGACGGCCACCTTCAAGGAGGGCGTCGAGAAGATCGGTGATCTGGCCCCCGGGATGGTGCTGGAGGGAGTCGTCACGAATGTCGCCGCGTTCGGGGCGTTCGTGGATGTCGGCGTGCACCAGGACGGTCTGGTGCACGTGTCGGCAATGTCGAAGACCTTCGTGAAGGACCCGCGGGATGTCGTGAAGCCGGGCGACATCGTGAAGGTGAAGGTCATGGACGTCGACATTCCGCGGAAGCGGATCTCGTTGACGCTGCGGCTGGACGACGAGGCGTCGGAGGGACAGTCGTCGCAGGGCGGCGGAACGAAGCGGGAGCGGGGCGGCCAGGGCGGTCGGCCGCCGCGGCAGCGGCAGGGCCAGGGTCAGGGTCAGGGCGGTCAGGACCGTGACCGGCGCGGTGGCGGTGGTGGCGGCTCTGCGCGTCAGGCGCCGGCGCCGGTGAACAGCGCCATGGCGGATGCGTTGCGGCGGGCGGGGCTCGCAGATCCGAAGCAGGGCGGAAGGAAGCGCTGACGGTGGGGGCGGGTGAGGGCGGTCCGCTGCGCGGCTGTCCCCCACCCGCCCCTTCCCGAATCGGGGGGCTTCGTCACCGAACCCCTTTGTGTCCTCGATCGCCGGACGGGCTCGGTCTTTCGCCTGCTCGGGCTTGACCGGGTCAGGCCTCGGTCAGCTTGCCGTCGGCCACCTCGACGCGCCGCGTCGTCCGCACCGCCTCCAGCATCCTTCGGTCGTGCGTGACCAGCAGCAGCGTCCCCGTGTACGAGTCGAGCGCCGACTCCAACTGTTCGATCGCGGGCAGGTCGAGGTGGTTCGTCGGCTCGTCCAGGACGAGGAGGTTCACGCCCCTGCCCTGGAGAAGGGCGAGGGCCGCCCGGGTCCGTTCGCCCGGGGAGAGGGTCGTGGCGGGCCGCATCACATGGTCCGCGCGCAGCCCGAACTTGGCGAGCAGCGTGCGGACCTCGGCCGGTTCGGTCTCGGGGACGGCTGCGCAGAACGCCTCCAGCAGGGTCTCCGAGCCGTGGAACAGCTTCCGTGCCTGGTCCACCTCGCCCACCACCACGCCCGAGCCGAGCGTCGCATGGCCCGAGTCCAGCGGCAGGCGGCCGAGCAGCGCCGCGAGGAGAGTGGACTTGCCGGCTCCGTTGGCGCCGGTGATCGCCACCCGGTCCGCCCAGTCGATCTGCAGCGACGCCGGCCCGAACGCGAAGTCGCCGCGCACGACCTGCGCCTCGCGGAGCGTGGCGACGACCGATCCGGAGCGCGGGGCTGTGGCGATCTCCATCCGCAGCTCCCACTCCTTGCGCGGCTCCTCGACAACCTCGAGCCGTTCGATCATGCGCTGCGTCTGCCGGGCCTTCGCGGCCTGCTTCTCGCTCGCTTCGCTGCGGAACTTGCGGCCGAGCTTGTCGGAGTCGGTGGCCTTGCGGCGGGCGTTCCTGACGCCCTTGTCCATCCAGCCGCGCTGCATCTGGGCGCGGCCTTCGAGGGCGGAGCGCTTGTCGGCATACTCCTCGAACTCCTCGCGGGCGTGCCTGCGGGCCCGGTCGCGCTCCTCCAGATAGGCCGCGTACCCACCGCCGTAGAGGTTGATCTGCTGCTGGGCGAGATCGAGTTCGAGGACCTTGGTGACCGTACGCATCAGGAACTCGCGGTCGTGGCTGATGACGACGGTGCCGGCGCGCAGCCCGGAGACGTACCGCTCCAGTCGCTCCAGTCCGTCCAGGTCCAGATCGTTGGTGGGCTCGTCGAGGAGGAAGACGTCGTACCGCGACAGAAGCAGCGAGGCGAGTCCGGCGCGGGCGGCCTGGCCGCCCGAGAGCGCGGTCATCGGCAGGTCGAGGCCCACGGTCAGACCGAGGTCGGCGGCGACCTCCTCGGCACGCTCGGCGAGGTCGGCGCCGCCGAGGGCCAGCCAGCGTTCGAGGGTTTCGGAGTACGCGTCGTCCGCCCCCGGTGCCCCGTCGACTAGGGCCTGGGTGGCGGCGTCCATCGCCGTCTGGGCGTCGGCGACGCCGGTCCGGCGGGCAAGGAAGTCCCGCACGGTCTCGTCCTGGCGGCGCTCCGGCTCCTGCGGGAGGTAACCGACGGTGGCGGTGGGCGGGGAGAGCCGCAGCTCGCCCTCCTCCGGCCGGTCGAGCCCGGCGAGCAGCCGGAGCAGGGACGATTTTCCGGCTCCGTTGACTCCGACGAGACCGATCACGTCACCGGGTGCGACGACGAGGTCGAGACCGGCGAAGAGAGTGCGGTCGCCGTGTCCGGCGGCGAGGTCCTTGGCGACGAGAGTGGCAGTCATCAGGGTGTCGATCCTAATCGGCGGACGGCTTCCGCTGTGGCCCGGGTGAACGCGTGACGCACCGCAGCGCGCGGTGATGGTCGAACTCCTCTCGTACCGCGAGCGCATCGTCGACCATTTCACTGACCAGGACTTTCCGTTAGCGTCCGGCCATGAGCGACACACGGGCAGAGGTGACGGGGCGGAGGGACGTGCCGGACGTGATCGTGGTGGGTGGTGGGATCATCGGGCTGACCACGGCCCTGGTGCTGGCCGAGCGCGGACACCGGGTGCGGGTCTGGTCCCGGGAGCCGGCTGCGGCGACGACGTCGGCGGTGGCGGGGGCGTTGTGGTGGCCGTACCGGATCGAGCCGGAGGAGTTGATCGGCGACTGGTCGCTGACATCGCTCCGGAGATACGAGGAGCTGTCCGGGCGCCCGGACAGGACGGGGGTGCGGCTGGTCTCCGGTCTGCACGGGGGCGAGCGACTCGCCGCTCTCGGTCCGTGGGCGGGGCAGTTGAAACACGTGACCGAGGTCGCGGAGGGGCTGCGGGTCCGGCTGCCGTTGATCGACATGCCGGTACATCTGAGCTGGCTGGAGCAGCAGTTGGCGGCTGCCGGTGGCGTTGTCGAGCGGCGTACCGTCACCTCGTTCGACGAAGCCGCTGCCGAGGCGTCGACGGTGGTCAACTGCACCGGTCTCGGGGCGCGAGAACTGGTCCCCGATGCCGGGGTGCACCCGGTCCGCGGCCAGCTGGTGCTGGTGGAGAACCCGGGGATCGAGGAGTGGTTCACGGAGGCGGACCCTGCCTCGGACGCGACGACGTACTTCTTCCCGCAGCCCGGGAGGCTGGTTCTCGGCGGCACAGCCGAGGTGGACGACTGGAGCACGGAGCCCGACCCACGCACCGCGGAGGAGATCGTGGCCCGGTGTGCCCGGATCCGGCCGGAAGTCGCGGGGGCGCGGGTCATCGGGCACCTGGTGGGTCTGCGTCCCGCACGCGACACCGGTGTGCGCATCGAGGCGGAACCACTGCCGGGTGGCGGGCGGTTGGTGCACAACTACGGGCACGGGGGTGCGGGAGTGACGGTGGCCCTCGGCTGCGCGCGGGCGGCGGCCGATCTCCTGACCTGAACCGGACCGCGAGGCGGGGGCGCGGGCGGCCCGGCGACGGGCAGCCGGGCGGCCGGGGCCCCCGGCCGCCCGTCCTCCGTTCGCCCTGCGACGCGAGTGGCACCTTTCACGGAAGCTGAGTTTCGCCCTCCGTAGGCAGTACCACACGCGTCACATGGTTCATGGGATCAACAAGACGTATCGGCTTGACCACTTGTGAGGTGATATGTCGCGCGCTCGTCCAGGAGGAGCGGAATCAGGTTCCGGGCCGACTGCCGCAACGGTACGTACGCTCCGTCACCTTCGGGCCGGGACGTGACGCCGTGCAGGGCGAGTTCGTCCTTGACGTCGGCGAACTGCGCGGCGCTCAGGCGGTAGCCGCACGGCGGGTCCTGAAGGATCTGGACCGGTTCGGCCGGTTCGTTGTCCGCGCCCCCGAGGTAGACGGGACCGCGGTCGGCGTACCCAGCCGCACGGGACGCCGCTGCGGCGGCGCCGATGGGACCGCGTCGTTCGTCGGTGAAGCGGAACAGGCCGTCGAGCGCGACGAGTTGCGAGTCGACGCGGCGTCGGCTGTTGAGGGCCGGGTCGGCCTTCTCGGCGGCGGTGAGCGCGTCGACGCGGGACTCGATGAGCAGACCCACCGCGTGCTTGATGCCTGAGGTGTTGCGCAGGATGCGCTCCTGTCCGTCGCCTGCCGTCTGCTTGATCGGGTCTCCGGTGACCGGGTCGGTCCAGATCCCGTAGAGACCGCTGCTGTAGCCGGCGTCCTTGGCGGTGGGCCGCACATACTGTTCCGCCAGGGTCTGCGATTCGTTGTGGACCCGGTCGGTGGCGTTGAGGTTGCGGGGCCAGAGGACGAACAGGTCCTTGTCGTAGTACTTCGGGGTGGCACCGTACTCGTGCAGGTCGTAGATCACCTCGGGCTTCCGGTCGCGGATGACCGCTGCCATGGCGCGCGCCTCGGCGGTCTGCAGGGCGATGTGGTCGCGGTTGATGTCGACGCCGTCGGAATTGCCCCGGGTGTTCGCGGCACGCCCGTCGGGGTTGGCGGTGGGCACCACGAGGACATCGGTGTGCGAGAGGAAGGTGCGGGTCGCCCGGTCCTCGGCGTACGCGAGATCACGAATGGTGGTCAGACACGCCTCGCGGCCGGACGGCTCATTGCCGTGCTGACTGCAGATCAGCAGGACCGTGGTGGCCGCGTGCTGGTTGCCGATGCGGACGAGTTGGAGCGGGCGGCCCTGTTTCGTCGTGCCGATCCGGTCGACGGAGACCCGGTCGCTGCCCCGGTCGACGGCGGCGAGGAAGGACTGCTCCTCGGGCTGGCCGGTCCAGTGCGCCCCGTTGCTGGTTTCGAAGCCGGTCCGGGGCGGGGTGGGCGCGGCCTCGGCCGGCGCGGCGGCCAGGGGGACGGCCAGCGCCGTCGCGGCGACGGCGATGGCGAGGTTGCGGGCGAGCGGGATACGGGGTGTCATGAGCGGCTGCCTCCCGGGATACGGAGTGCGGGACGCGGCGGTGCCACGCCTTCGGGACGGGATGCGTGGGGGGTGGCTACCGCGTGCGCGGGGCCCGCGGTGGCGCGTACGAACGCTGCGGTGCCGCCGACGAACGGCAGCTTCGCGGACGTGCGCGCCAGATCGAGGGTGAGCGTGGGGGTGGAGGCCGGCGGATCGATGAGGTCCTGGTCGGTGCCCGCGACGATCAGGGCGAGGCGGTGTCCGGCCGGCACCACGTGATCGCTCGCGGCCAGATCGACGGTGATCGTGTAGCGCTTGCCCGGGGTGAGCGGGCGGCCCTTGCCTGCGGAGGCGTACGTACCGAGGTCGGCCCAGCCGCGGCTGAAGACGGTCCGGTCGACGGCGGTGGTCCTGGCCGTCGTCGCCTTGAAGCAGGAGCTGTCGCCTGCCGTGCTCGCACCCCAGCAGGTGCGGTCGGTGAGGGTTCTGATGCCTTCGCCGGATGCGCCGTAGTCCCGGATGGTGTCGGGGCCGACATCGACGAGGACAGCCGAGAGGTGGGCGGTCGAGGTGGTCGGGGTCGCGGTGACAGTCACCTTCGACGAGCCGGAGAGCCGCAGGTCGTGGGCGAGCGGCGGGGTGAGGAACCCGGCCTTGGCGTCCGTGGACCGGTCCAGGTCGGCGGCCCAGTCCGTCTCGCTCTGCTTCGGGTCGTCGGTGAACGTCTCGGTGGCGCCGGGCCGGGCGGTCCTCCGGGTGAGGGTGCCGACACCGGGTTCGGTGCCGGTGCCGGGGTGCACGGTGGTGGCGGCGGTGCTGCGCGGCGGCCAGACCTTGTCGGTGGACCACTGGTCGGGGTGGCGTTCGATGTCGGCCATCGGTGCGTGGTCGATGCCGTTGTCGTAACCGAGGAGGTAGTGGTCGAACCAGCGGTGCAGTGTGTCGACCCACTCGGCGCGCCGGAAGTCGAACGGGTCGACATGGCCGGTCTGGGAGAGCCAGATCTTGCGCTCCACACCCTGCGCGGCAAGCGCGTCCCACCAATGGCCGAGGTGCTTGGTGCGGACGTTGAGGTCCTGCATCCCGTGCACGGCGAAGACGCTGGCCTTCACCTTGCTGGCGTCCTTCACGTAGTCGCGCTCGCTCCAGAGATTCGTCCAGTCGCCGGTATGGGGCGCCTCGTCGACGAGTTTCTGCTGCACGGCCGCGCAGCGCGCCCGCGCCCCGGGGCTCTCGACATAGTCGGAGAGCCATTCGGGACCACTGTCGTAGAGGGGGGCGCCCTGGGCGAAGTAGTAGTCGTACCAGGAGGAGATGGAACCGATCGGGACGATGGTCCGCAGCCCGTCGACACCGGTCGCCGCCACACCGTTGGCGATGGTGCCGTCGTAGCTCTTGCCGATCATGCCGGTGCGGCCGTTGGACCAGCCTGCCGAGGCGCGTTCGGTGCCGGTGCGGGTGGTGTAGCCGCGGGCCCGGCCGTTCAGCCAGTCGATGACGGCTGTCGCGGACTGGATGTCGGAGCGGCCACCGACGTCGACGCAGCCGTCGGAGCGATTAGTACCGGCCAAATCCACGGCGACGAAGGCGTAGCCGCGCGGGACGAAGTAGTTGTCGTAGTAGAGCGGGAACTGGACGGGGTCGCCGTTGGTGTCGTACGTCTTCAACTGGCTCTCATTGCCCCGCCCGCAGCACGAGTAGTAGGGGCTGGCGTCCATGATCACAGGTATCTTGCGGCCCTGTTGTGCGGGTTCGCGCGGCCGGACGATGTCGACGGCGACGCGGTCGCTCTTCCCGTCTCCGTCGCCGTCCAGGCCCGTGTCCACCCAGACGGACTCGCGGACGGCGTTCCCGTACGAATAGACGACTCTGCTCTCCCGCGGGCTCGAGCCCTGAGCACCTGCCGGCGAGAGCAGGACGGTCATCAGGGCGGCCGAGGCCGCCACCACCAGCGATCTGTACGTCAAGCGGGTGCCCCGCGCGCGTATCGGCATCTGCGGAAGGTACCCCGGTCAACTCCTGTGCGACAGGGGGCGATCGCACGCCGATGTGACGGAAAGGAAGTCAAGGTGTCATGTCGGCCGAATGGCGATCATGTGACAGGGGTGGCCATGGACACGACCAGGCCGGGGAACGCTGAATAGAGTCGAAAGACCGGCCGGAAAGATCATCCGCCCCGAAGACTTGGAGCATTCGTGCACCGCAGACTCATCGTCCCGAGCGCACTCGCGGCCCTCATGCTGCTGGCGATCCCGGCATCGGCCGCCCAAGGCACCGCGGGCGCCCCGGGTATCGGCGACCCCTATTACCCGGCCAGTGGCAACGGCGGCTACGACGTGTCCCACTACGACTTGCGGCTGAAGTACCAGCCCGCGACCGACCTCCTGGAGGGCACGGCGACGATCCTCGCCACCCCCACCAAGGATCTCTCGCGCTTCAACCTCGACTTCGGGCTCGACGTCTCCGAAGTGCGGGTGAACGGGAAGACGGCGCGGTACGCGAAGAGCGGAACCCAGGAACTGGAGATCACGCCGGCCGGCACCCTGGCGAAGGGCCGATCTGTCTCGGTGGTCGTGCGGTATGCCGGGAAGCCGTCCGAGCTGAAGATCGACGGCTGGACCGCCTGGGCCCGCACCCCGGACGGTGGCGTGGCCGCGCAGGAGCCGGAGTCGGCCGTGTGGTGGTTCCCCAGCAATGACCACCCGTTGGACAAGGCTACGTACGACGTGTCGGTGTCCGTCCCGGACGGGACCCAGGCGATCAGCAACGGCGTGCTGCAGTCGCAGAGTTCGAAACTCGGCTGGACGCGCTTCAACTGGCGCTCCAACAAGCCGCAGGCCACATACCTGGCGACGCTCGCGATCGGCAAGTTCGACATCACCAAGGACACGACGGCGGACGGGCTGCCGGTCCTCAACGCGTACAGCAAGGACCTCGGCGACAACGACGGGGCGGCGCGCGCCAGCATCGAGCGGACCACCGAGGTCGCCGAGTGGCTCACGGATGTCTTCGGTCCGTATCCGTTCAACGCGCTCGGCGGCTACGTGCCCAACGTGACCAGCGGTTTCGCTCTGGAGACGCAGACCCGGCCGTTCTACAGCCCGAAGCAGTTCGCCAATGGCGCGAATGTCTCGGTGGTCGTCCATGAGCTGGCGCACCAGTGGTATGGCGACAGCGTGTCCGTCGACGGCTGGAAGGACATCTGGATCAATGAGGGCTTCGCCCGGTACAGCCAGTGGCTGTGGTCGGAGAAGGAGGGAGAGGGAACGGCGCAGGAACTGGCGGACTACACGTACGCCCTCCATCCGGCCGACGACGCGTTCTGGACGGTGAAGCCCGGAGACCCGGGTCCGGACAACCAGTTCCACGGGGCCGTCTACGACCGTGGGGCGCTGGCCCTCCAGGCGCTGCGGAACAAGCTGGGTGACGAGACCTTCTTCGCGCTGCTGAAGGGCTGGCCGGCCGAACATGCCTACGGGAACGCGAAGGTGAGCGACTTCGTGACATACGCGGAGCGGGTGTCGGGCACGCCGCTCGCCGGATTCTTCGACACCTGGCTGTACCAGCCGTCGCGGCCGGAGGCTCCGGCGCCGGGCGCGGCACGGACCGTGCGGAGCGCCGGGCAGCCCGCCTCCTGGAAGAAGATCGCCGCTACGAACACGATCCACGACCGGGGCTGATCCACCGGCACACCGTCGGCGCCGTCATCCCCGGGCGGGGGTGACGGCGCCGGACAGGCCGACAGGGTTCGTGCCGGTCCGGCGTCCCCGGGCGCTCGCGGGGATTCCAGGATCACGCCGAACGAACTCATCGAGTGGGTATCCGCCTGTCGCCAGGCCCGACGGGCGGCGCCGACCAGGCCGCCCGCTCACTCCCGAGGACCTTCATCGAGAAGCGCGCCGGACCGCTCTGCGGTGCTCCGCCCGCGCCTCGCGGGCGAACCGCAGATAGCGCAGCCGCTCAGGCAGCACGGGCACCACGACCCGGACGACACCGCAGAACCGCCGCAGCTTCCGCTCCTGCGCGTCCGTCCACTCCAGACCGATCGCCTCGCGGGCGTCCGGCGGCATCAGCCCGATGGTGATGAACCTGCGGAACCGGGCCAGCGGCGGGAACAGGACCGGCCACAAGGCCTTGAGCAGCAACCTGACGGGCAGCGGGCCCCGGTCCGGCGGCGGTACCGGCCGGTCGGTGGCGACCAGTTCCTCGACGACGACGGTCGCCTCGATCTCGTCGGCGAGCATCTTGCGAAAGTACGGCCAGAACTCCTCGATCGACTGCGGCATGTCCCGGTCGTGGATGCCGAGGACCCGGCCGACCTGGAGCCATTCCCGGTACAAGGCCCGTTCCTGCGCCTCGGTGAGGGTGCGAACGAGATAGCGTGTGGCGTACCGGTAGACGGGGAAGCCGGTGGCGTGCACCCATGCGTAGTTCTCGGGTGACAGTGCGTGATAACGGCGCCCTCGGCTGTCCGTGCCCTGGATGGTGCGATGCAGCTTCCGCAGCCTGCGCCCCTCCTCGGCTGCTTCCTCTCCCCCGTACACCCAGAGCTGGAGAGAGCGCAGGGACCGCTCGCCGCGCCCCCACGGGTCCGTACGGAACACCGAGTGCTCGTCGACGCCCGCGCCGACCGCCGGGTGCGCGACCTGGAGGGTGAGAGCCGCGGGCAGCATCAGCAGGGCGCGGACGTCCCCGGCGAGGCCCCACAGCACTCCGCCGGGCGGCGGCGGCTCGGGGTCCCGCTCCCGGTCCCTGTCCCGGGGTGCTTCGCTGCTCATGCGGGTGCTCCCAGCGCTCGGTGGGCGTGCGGGCCGGTGCCCGGCTGGTGTGTGTTCCAGTATGCGATCGCGGGCGAACCGGCGAGCGGCAGGGGCGGCGGGGCCGGTTTCGGCCGGCGTCCGCTGTGTGCACAGGAGGCCGCGCCCTCCGTCACCGCCAGCCGGCGGCTTCCAGCACCGCGGCCGCGGCCTCGTCGACGGATCGGCCGGTTGCCTCGACCGTGAAGTCCTCCACCCGGGCCCGGTCGAGGATCCGGTCCAGCTCCCCCGATCGGTCCAGATGCCAGCGCAGCGCCTCGGGCTCGTCCGCATGACGCCGGGTCAGACGCTGCCGGACCACCGGCAGCTCGACCTGGAGCCGGCACACGGACAGGCCGACACCCACCGCCTCGCCGCACTGCTTGCGGCCCTCCGAGTCCTCGACGACGCCTGCGAGAACGAGCCGGGTGACGCCCGCATCGAGGTAGTTGCCGACCACGCACCGCAGATTGCGCAGCAGCAGGGCGAAGTTGAAGCGGTCGTCGGCGGGCGCGGGCCAGGTCCGGCGCAGCCAGTCCATGTCGATGACGGCGTTGGGTATCCCGGCGTCGGTGAGCAGATGACCCGCAGCGTCAGCCACCGACGTCTTGCCCGCCCCGACGGTGCCGGTGATCAAAAGAGCGCGGGCTTCCGGAGTGCTGTCGGTTCGCATGACCGGAAGCCTACGGTGGGCGATGGCCCACCGGTGGCGCGGGCTGAGGGCTGTCCCGTAATCCCTGGTGGACCAGCCGTCCGCGCCATCGGCCTGACCGTGCGGGTCCGTTCCGGGGTGGGACTGCGCTTCGATGCTGTCGGACACTTTCACAACAGTGGTGAGACAGCAATACTGTTGAACCGGATGGATGCAACGGATACGGCCGCGCCCAGCGGTCAGCAGCGAGGAGCGGACATGGCGACCGGAACCGAGGAGCCGACGCTCACCGTCGACGAGCTGGCGGCGCGCGCCGGAGTCACCGTACGCACCGTACGTTTCTACAGCACGCGGGGGCTCCTGCCGCCGCCCGTGATCGGACCGCGCCGGGTCGGTCACTACGGGCGCGAACACCTCTCGCGGCTGGCGCTGATCGAGGAGCTTCAGCACCAGGGCATGACCCTCGCCGCGATCGAACGCTATCTGGAACAACTGCCGCCCGATCTGAGCGCACACGACCTGGCGATCCACCGGGCGCTGGTGGCGTCCTGGGCGCCGGACTCGGCGGAGCACGCGACCCGGGCGGAGCTGGAGCGGCGGGCAGGACGGGCGCTGGCCGAGGGGGACATCGACCGGCTGGCCGCGATGGGTGTCCTGGAGCGTGCGGAGGCGGTGGCCGGCAGCTACCGGGTCGATCCCGGGCTGCTGCGTCTCGGCGTCGAGCTGCTCGACGTACCGATCGCGCACGAGACGATCCTCGCGGCCCGCACGGTACTGCTGGAGCACACCCGTTCCGTCGCGCACGAGCTGACGCGACTGTTCCGGGACGAGGTGTGGAATCCGTACCGGGAGCGGGAGTCGGACCCGGAGCAGGTGGCGGCGATGAAGTCGCTGTCGGCCCATATGCAGCCGCTGGTGCTGCAGGCGCTGGTGACCGCGTTCCAGCGGTCACTCAAGGAAGAGCTGCGGGCGGCGTTCACAGCGGAGTGAGCCCCGCCGCAGGCGGGGGCTCACTACCGGTGGACGGTCCGTTACGAGGCGTCGTCCCACAGGTCGGTGCTGTGGGCGTCGATGAGCGCGCCGATCCGTTCGAGGAAGACGTCGGCGGGCTGCGGGTCGAGGCGGCGTCCGTCGCGCAGCCGTACGGCGACGTGGTCGTCGACGGCTTCCCTGGCGCCGATCACGGCCTGGTACGGCACCAGGCGGTCCTCGCGGATGCGTGCGCCCAGGGTGCCGCGTTCGGGTCCGGCGACACCGGCCCGCAGCCCGAGGTCGGTGCAGCGCCGGGCCAGCGCCTCGGCGTGGGGCAGCTCTGCCTCGGAGATCGGGAGGATCGCCAGCTGGGTCGGGGCGAGCCAGGCCGGAAACGCGCCGCCGTGTTGTTCGATGAGATGGGCGACGGCCCGCTCCACGCTGCCGATGATGCTGCGGTGGACCATGACCGGCCGGTGTTTCGCACCGTCCGCGCCGATGTAGTGCAGGTCGAACTGCTCGGGCTGGTGGAAGTCGACCTGGACGGTGGACAGGGTGGATTCCCTGCCCGCACCGTCGGTGACCTGGACATCGATCTTCGGGCCGTAGAACGCGGCCTCGCCCTCCGCCGAGTCGTACGGCAGGCCGGAGCGGTCGAGTACCTCGGTGAGCAGGGCGGTGGACCGCCGCCACTTCTCGGGCGCGGCCACGTACTTGCCGCCGGGGCCGGGGAGGGAGAGCCGGTAGCGGGCCGGGCGGATGCCCAGCGCCTCGTACGCACTGCGGATCATCTCCAGGGCGGCCCGCGCCTCGTCGGCGACCTGCTCCAGGGTGCAGAAGATGTGCGCGTCGTTCAGCTGGATGGCGCGGACACGGGTCAGTCCGCCGAGCACACCGGAGAGTTCGGAGCGGTACATGCCACCCAGTTCGGCCATGCGCAGCGGCAGCTCGCGGTAGCTGTGGGAACGGGAGCGGTAGATCACCGCGTGGTGGGGGCAGAGGCTCGGCCGCAGGACGACCTGTTCCGAGCCCAGGTCCATCGGCGGGAACATGTCGTCGCTGTAGTGCGCCCAGTGCCCGGAGATCTCGTACAGCTCCCGCTTGCCCAGCACCGGCGAGTACACATGCCGGTAGCCGGCCCGCCGCTCGGCGGCGCGGATGTACTCCTCCAGGGTGTGCCGCACGGTCGCCCCGTCGGGCAGCCAGTAGGGAAGTCCCGCGCCGATCAGCGGGTCGGTGTCGAAAAGGCCCAGCTCGCGGCCGAGCTTGCGGTGGTCGTGCATGGCGGTCTCCTCGCGGTCATCGGACGAGTGACCACAAGCCGAAGCCCCGGGGCACTCGCCCCGGGGCTTCGGACTGAGACATCTGTCAGCGCGCCGGGACACTCTCCGGCGTCGTCGTCATGGCAGCGCGCTTCATGGCGTTGACGCTAGCAGGGTGTCCCGCTGTCCACTCGGTATTTTCCGCCCGGCGGGTGCGGATAGCGCAGCCTCCGGGCGGTATGTGGTCCGCGGGGGCGCCGGTCAGTCGTGGAAGGTCTCGCCCTTCTCGGCCTTCTCCACCAGCAGCGCGGGCGGCAGGAACCGGTCGCCGTACTTCTCGGCGAGTTCCAGGGCGCGCGCCACGAAGCCGGGCAGGCCGCCCTCGTACCCGTTGATGTACTGGAGCACGCCCCCGGTCCACGGCGGGAAGCCGATGCCCATGATGGAGCCGATGTTGGCGTCGGCGACCGAGATGAGGACGTTCTCCTCCAGGCAGCGGACGCTGTCCAGTGCCTCTGAGAAGAGCATCCGCTCCTTCATGTCCTCGAACGGGACACCGGCATCCGTCCTGGTGAAGTGCTCGCGCAGCCCCGGCCACAGCCCGGCCCGCTTGCCGTCCTCGTCGTAGTCGTAGAAGCCCGCGCCGCCGCTGCGTCCGGTGCGTCCGAACTCGTCGACCATCCGGTCGATGACCGCGTCCGCGGGGTGCCCGGCCCAGGTGCCGCCCGCCTCCTCGACCGCGCGCTTCGTCTCGTTGCGGATCTTGCGCGGCAGGGTCAGCGTCAACTCGTCCATCAGCGAGAGGACCTTGGCCGGGTAGCCGGACTGCGCCGCGGCCTGCTCGACCGACGCGGGCTCGACGCCCTCGCCGACCATGGCGACGCCCTCGTTGATGAACTGGCCGATGACGCGCGAGGTGAAGAAGCCGCGCGAATCGTTGACGACGATCGGCGTCTTCTGGATCCGGCGGACCAGGTCGAAGGCGCGTGCCAGTGCCTCGTCGCCGGTCTGCTCGCCCTTGATGATCTCGACCAGCGGCATCTTGTCGACGGGCGAGAAGAAGTGCAGGCCGATGAAGTCGGCGGGGCGCGTGACGCCCTTGGCGAGGACCGTGATCGGCAGGGTCGAGGTGTTGGAGCAGAGCAGCGCGTCGGGTTCGATGATGTCCTGGATCTCCTGGAACACCTTGTGCTTGAGCGCGGTGTCCTCGAAGACCGCCTCGATGACGGCGTCGCAGCCCGCCAGATCGGCCGGGTCACCGGTCGGGGTGATGCGGGCCAGCAGTTCGTCGCGCTTCGCCTCGGTCGTACGGCCCCGGGAGAGCGCCTTGGCGAGGAGCTTCTCGCTGTATGCCTTGCCCTTGACGGCCGCCTCCATGGAGACGTCCTTGAGGACGACGTCGATGCCGGCGCGGGCGCAGGAGTACGCGATCCCGGCGCCCATCATCCCGGCGCCGAGGACGGCGACCTTGGTGACCTGGCGCTCCGCGATGCCCTTGGGGCGGTTGGCGCCGGAGTTGACGGCCTGGAGGTCGAAGAAGAACGCCTGGATCATGTTCTTCGAGATCTGGCCGGTGACGAGCTCGGTGAAGTACCGGGCCTCGATGGTCAGCGCGGTCTCGAAGTCGACCTGGGAGCCCTCGACGGCGGCGGCCAGGATGTTACGGGGCGCGGGCATGGGGGCGCCCGCGAGCTGCTTCTTCAGGTTGGCCGGGAAGGCGGGCAGATTGGTCGCGAACTTCGGGTTCGACGGGGTGCCACCGGGGATCCGGTAGCCCTTGACGTCCCACGGCTGCTGGGACTCGGGGTGGGCGTCGATGAAGGCGCGTGCCTTGTCGAGCATCTCCTCGGGCGTGGCCGCCACCTCGTGGACGAGGCCGTTCTCCAGGGCGCGCTTCGGGGTGTACTGGGTGCCCTGGAGAAGGACCTTCAGCAGCGCGTCGGCGACGCCCATGAGGCGTACGGTGCGGGTGACTCCGCCGCCCGCGGGCAGCAGGCCGAGGGTGACCTCGGGCAGGCCGATGCGGGAGCCGGGCGCGTCGAGGGCGATGCGGTGGTGGGAGGCGAGCGCGATCTCGTAACCGCCGCCGAGGGCCGCGCCATTGATGGCGGCGACGACGGGGATGCCGAGGGTCTCGATGCGGCGCAGCGAGTTCTTGATGGCGGTCCCGACGTCGAAGGCGTCCTGGGCGTTCTCGGGACCGACCTTGATCATGTCCTTGAGGTCGCCGCCCGCGAAGAAGCTCTTCTTGGCGGAGGTGAAGATGATGCCGCGGATGGATTCCTTCTCGGCTTCCGCGCGGTCGGCGATGGCCGCGATGGAGTCCTTGAAGGCCTGGTTCATCGTGTTGGCGGACTGGTTGGGGTCGTCGAGTACGAGGGTGACGACGCCGGTCTCGTCCTGTTCCCAGCGGATGGTCGTGCTCTCGGTCATTGCTGTGTTCTCCGTAAGCAAGGGGTGGCCGGGGACGGTCAGAGACGCTCGATGACGGTGGCGATGCCCATGCCGCCGCCGACGCAGAGGGTGGCGAGGCCGTACCGCTTGTCCTGGCGCTCCAGTTCGTCGATGAGCGTGCCGAGGATCATCGCGCCGGTGGCGCCGAGCGGGTGACCCAGCGCGATGGCCCCGCCGTTGACGTTGATCTTGTCGAGGGAGAGCCCCATGTCCCGGGCGAAGCGGAGGACGACACCGGCGAAGGCCTCGTTGATCTCGACGAGGTCGATGTCGTCGATGGTGAGTCCGGCCTTGGCGAGCGCCTTGCGGGTGGCGGGCGCGGGACCGGTGAGCATGATCGTCGGCTCGGATCCGGAGACCGCGGCGGAGACGATCCGGGCACGCGGCGTGAGCCCGTACCGCTCGCCGGTCTCCTTGTTGCCGATGGCGACGAGTGCGGCGCCGTCCACAATGCCGGAGGAGTTGCCCGCGTGGTGGACGTGGTCGATCTTCTCGACCCAGTGGTACTTCTGCAGCGCCACGGCGTCGAAGCCGCCCAGCTCGCCGATGGTGGCGAACGACGGCTTGAGCGCGGCCAGCGAGTCGGCGGTGGTGCCGGGGCGCATGTGCTCGTCGCGGTCGAGGACGACAAGACCGTTGCGGTCCCTGACCGGGACCACGGAACGCGCGAAGCGGCCGTCCTTCCAGGCCTCGGCGGCCCGCTCCTGGGAGAGCGCAGCGAACTCGTCGACGTCGCGGCGCGAGAAGCCCTCGATGGTGGCGATGAGGTCGGCGCCGACGCCCTGCGGGGCGAAGCCGGTCTCGTAGTTGGTCATCGGGTCCATCGCCCAGGCACCGCCGTCGGAGCCCATCGGCACCCGGGACATCGACTCGACACCGCCCGCGAGGATCAGGTCCTCCCAGCCGGAACGGACCTTCGCGGCAGCCAGGTTGACGGCTTCCAGACCGGAGGCACAGAACCGGTTCTCCTGGACGCCCGCCACCGAGTCCGGGAGTCCGGCGGCGATGGCGGCGATCCGGGCGATGTCGGAGCCCTGGTCGCCGAGCGGGCTGACCACGCCGAGGACGATGTCGTCGATGGCGGCCGGGTCCAGGCCCGGGAAGCGGCTGCGCATTTCGTGGATGAGGCCGACGACGAGGTCGATCGGCTTGGTGCCGTGCAGGGCGCCATTGGCCTTGCCGCGGCCGCGCGGGGTGCGGATCGCGTCGTAGACAAACGCTTCGGTACTCAAGACAGCAGCCTTTCGAGGGTGGTCGATCGTCAGGGGGTCAGGCAAGCAGCGAGCGGCCGATGATCTCCTTCATGATCTCGGTCGTACCGCCGTAGATGGTCTGGATGCGGCCGTCGGTGAACGCCTTGGCGACCCGGTATTCCGCCATGTAGCCGTAGCCGCCATGGAGCTGGAGGCAGCGGTCGGCGACGCGCTTCTGCAGTTCGGTGGCCCACCACTTGGCCATCGACGCGTGCACGGCGTCGAGCTTCTTGTCCGAGTGGTCGACGATGTACCGGTCGAGGAAGGCCCGGGTGACGGCGCACTCGGTGGCCATCTCGGCGATCTCGAAGCGGATGTGCTGAAGCTTGGAGAGCGGCCGCCCGAAGGCCTCACGCTCCTTGACGTACTGGGTGGTGATCTCCAGGAGGTACTCGGCGGCGGCGATACCGGCGACCGCTATGCCCATCCGCTCCTGCGCCAGATTGGTCATCAGGTGGATGAACGCGCCGTCGCGCTCACCGAGCAGGTTCTCCTTGGGGACGCGGACGTCATGGAAGAACAACTCGGCCGTGTCCTGGGACTTCTGGCCGATCTTGTCGAGGTTGCGGCCCCGCTCGAAGCCGTCCGCACCACGTTCGACGACGATCAGCGAGAGCCCCTTCGCGCCGCCCTCCGCAGTGGTCTTCGCCACGACGATCACCAGGTCGGCGAGAATGCCGTTGGAGATGAATGTCTTGGAGCCGTTGAGCAGCCAGTGGTCGCCCTTGTCCTCGGCGGTGGTCCGGATGCCCTGGAGGTCGGAGCCGGCGCCGGGTTCGGTCATCGCGATGGCGGTGATGATCTCGCCGCTGCAGAAGCCGGGCAGCCAGCGCCGCTTCTGCTCCTCGGTCGCGAGGCCGGTGAGGTAGGGGCCGATGACGTCGTTGTGCAGGCCGAGCGCGAGCCCGGGGGCGCCGGCCCGGGTGAACTCCTCGGCAAGGACGGCGCTGTAGCGGAAGTCGGCGGTGCCGCCGCCCCCGTACTCCTCGGGCACGGCGAAGCCGAGCAGTCCCTGCCGGCCGGCCGCGAGCCAGGCCTCGCGCGAGACGATGCCGTCTCTCTCCCACTGCTCGTAGTGCGGAAGGACTTCCTTGGTCAGGAAGGTCCGGACGGTCTCGCGGAAGGCGTCGTGCTCCTCGGTGAAGATCTGCCGCTGCACTGTGGGCCCCCTAGAGCCAGTTCTTGACGGTGGAGATCAGCCGGGCCGGATCGGGACCCGTCGGGATGACGTCGAGCATGGTGACGCCGGAGGCCTCACGCGGGTCGCCCGCGCAGTTCGGCGGCAGGGAGAGTTCCATCAGTCGGCGGGGTCCTTCCGGGGCCGGTGGATGCTCGGTACGTCCCAGTCCCGGGCGACGCCCTCGGTGTCAGCGCCGGGCTGGGCGGGTCCGCTGCGTACGGAGACGGGGGTGGCGGAGAAGCGGGGTGCGGGTGCGGGCTGGGTCAGGCCGCTGTGTTCGACGAAGGTGGAACGGGCCGCGAGGTGCGGATGGTGCGGGGCCTCGCGGAGCGACAGGACCGGGGCCACACACGCGTCCGTGGCCTCGAAGACCTCGGTCCACTCCGCGCGCGTCCGGGTCCTGAACCGGTCGGCGACGACCCTGCGCAGCTCCTCCCAGCGGGTGACATCCCTGCGGTCCGGGGCCTGATCCTCGATGCCGAGGAGCTTGATGAACTCGTCGTAGAACTGCTGCTCCAACGGGCCGACCGCCATGAACTGGCCGTCGGAGGTCTCGTACGCCCCGTAGAACGGGCAGCCGCCGTCCAGGAGGTTGGAGCCGCGCCGGTCCTGCCAGCCGCCGGCCGCCAGCATCCCGTGGATCATCGTGGCGAGATGGGCGGCGCCGTCGACGATCGCCGCGTCCACGACCTGGCCCGCGCCGCCGGTGGTGCGGGCGTGCTGGAGGGCGGCGAGGACACCGACGACGAGGTAGAGCGCGCCGCCGGCGTAGTCGCCGACCAGATTGGCGGGGACGGTGGGCGGCTCGCCGGGCTTGCCGATCATGGAGAGGGAGCCGGTCAGGGCGATGTACGCGATGTCGTGCCCGGCCCGTTCGGCGAGCGGCCCGTCCTGGCCCCAGCCGGTCATCCGCCCGTACACGAGCCGGGGGTTGCGGGCGAGGCAGGCGTCGGGGCCGACGCCGAGGCGCTCGGCGACGCCCGGCCGGTAGCCCTCGATCAGGATGTCGGCGCGTTCGACCAGGTCCAGGACGCGATCCGGGCCGTCCTCGGCCTTGAGGTCGACGAGCACCGAGCGTTTGTTGCGGTTGGTGAGGTCGTACGCGGGGTCGATACCGAGCCCCGCACCGCCGGGCCGGTCGACCCTGACGACGTCGGCGCCGAGGTCGGCCAGCAGCATCGCGGCGAACGGGCCGGGTCCGATGCCCGCCAGCTCGACCACGCGCACACCCGCCAGCGGGCCGTGCTCTGTCGTTGCCATCGAACCCCCAGCGGTATGACACAACTGATGTAACAGCGACGATGCTAAGAATGCTCCGCACTCCGCACAACCCTTTTGACTGAGCAAGCGCTTAGAGGAGCCAACAAAATGGGAGTCCGATCAGCTCGCGGCGTCTGGTGCGTGCGATCCGGTAACGCAGCGAGCGTGCGTGCCAGACGCCGCGAGCCGGGCGCCCATTTTGTTAGCTCCTCTTAGGGCGTGTTTCGAGGATCCTCCCCCACGAGCGCCGCCCGACTGCACACCGCCACGAACCCCTCCGCTAACCTCTGCCTGCTACATCGGCGCCGGCCCCTGCGGAGGCACTCGTGAACAGGCAGAACGGGGCACAACGCCCCTATGACATAGTCCTCTTCGGCGCCACCGGCTTCGTGGGTGCCCTCACCGCCGAATATCTCGCCGCCCACGCACCCGACGGCTGCCGCTGGGCGCTGGCCGGCCGCAACCCGGCCAAGCTGCAGAAGCTGCGCGAACGCCTGGCCGCCATCGATCCGCGCTGCGCGGACCTTCCACTGCTGCACGCCGACGCCGACGACCCCGGTTCACTGCGCGCACTCGCCGAATCGGCCCACGTAGTGGCCACCACGGTGGGCCCCTACGTCTGGTACGGCGAGCAACTGGTCGCCGCCTGCGCGGAGGCAGGGACGGACTACACGGACCTGACCGGCGAGGCGGAGTTCGTGGACCGGATGTTCCTGGAACACGATGCGCGGGCCCGCGAGACGGGGGCACGGCTCGTGCACGCCTGCGGCTTCGATTCCGTACCGCACGACCTCGGCGTCTACTTCACCGTCCAGCAGCTGCCGCAGGATGTGCCGCTGACCATCGACGGGTTCGTCCGCAGCAGCGCCTTCTTCTCCGGCGGTACGTTCGCCTCCGCGCTCACCGCGATGGGCCGCGGCCCGCAGATACTGCGCGCCGCGCAGGAGCGCCGACTGCACGAACCGCGCCTGGTCGGACGCCGCGCCCGCGCCCGCTTCGGCACCCCGCACTTCAGTGCCGGGACCGGCACCTGGGCGCTGCCCCTGCCGACACTGGACCCGCAGGTCATCGAGCGCTCGGCGCGGGCGCTCGCACGGTACGGCCCCGACTTCCGCTACCGCCACTTCGCCTCGGTGAAGACGCTGCCGATGGCGCTGGGTGGCACGGCCGCGATCGGCGCCCTCGTGGGCGCCGCGCAGCTGCCCGCCGCGCGAAGCTGGCTGATGGATCGGTACGAGCCGGGTGTAGGCCCGGACGCGGAGCGCCGGAAGCGGAGCTGGTTCACGGTGCGGTTCGTCGGGGAAGGCGGCGGGCGCCGGGTCTTCACCGAGGTCTCCGGCGGCGACCCCGGCTACGACGAGACGGCGAAGATCCTCGCCCAGTCCGCGCTCTGCCTCGCCCTCGACGAACTCCCGCCGACATCCGGGCAGGTCACCCCGGCCGTCGCCATGGGCGATGCACTGCTGGAGCGGCTGCGCGGGGCGGGGCTGCGCTTCCGGGTCGCGGCGACGCGCTGAGCGGATCCGCGTGGGGACGGCCGCGGCCGGCGGGCCGTCCCCGCCTCAGAACATCCAGGACACGAGCGTGCAGATCATCGAGACGGTCCAGACGACCCCGGCAAGGACACCGAGAGTCAGCCCTATGGCAACGCGCCGCTGGGCGACGTAGACGGTTCCGGGGCGCGTGGACGTTCGATGCTCAGTCATACGCACCAGCGTGCCGTTCATGATCGGCACGTGGTATCCGTACGCATACTCAGATAATCGGACGCGGGCGCCGTCGGACGCTCAGGCGGCCGCCTCCCGGAGGACCCGCCTGCACAGTGCGTCGGCCCTGCGGGTGGTCTCCGGCTGGCGGAAGTCCCTGGCCAGCAGGAGTGTGTGCGCGCAGGCGTTGTCCAGACGGGTCCGGTGGCCGACGGACACGTACACCGGCTTGGTGCCGACCTGGGTGCGCAGCGCCCGGCCCACCTCCTCGTCCCCGTCGACGAGCGGGGAGAAGTCGCCGCGCCGAGGACCCGGCTGTTCGTACGTGAAGGTGAACGGGTTCTTGGCGACGCCGATGACCGGCAGTCCGGTGAGGACGCCGAGGTGGCTGGCGAGCCCGAACCGGCGCGGGTGCGCCCTGCCGTAGCCGTCGCAGACGACGAGGCCGGGGTCGACCGGGAGGGATTCCAGCGCGGCCAGCACGGTCGGTATCTCCCGGAAGGCGAGCAGTCCCGGGATGTACGGGAAGGTCACTCGGCCAGTGGCGGTGGCCTCGGCGACGACGTCGAGGGTGGCCGCGTCGAGCACGACCGCCGCCGCCACGACGAGGTCGCGCTCGTCGTCGTAGGCGACGTCCACACCGGTCACCCGTCCGGTACCGGGCGGCGGTCCCGGCTCGTCCAGCACCACGCGGGCGCGGAGGGTGTCCTGGATGGCGCGGGCTTCGGCTGCGTCGGCCGGCGTGCGGAGCGTCGTCATAGTGCCATCCAGCTTAGGCCGACCGGCAATTGGGGGGCGGCCCAAGCTCTCAGCTTCGTTCGAGCAAGGGAGACCCCACCCAGAGACTTCCGCCCGCCTTGCGACCGCACGCACTGGACGACGCCCGGCCCGCCCGACGGGCGGGCCACGCTTCTTTCGAAACACGCCCTAGTTCATCCGGGCGATCCGCCCCTTCTCCCCCGCCGCCCAGCAGCCGCCGTCCTGCGTGCAGTCCACGGTGTCGTACGAACCCGTGTCGACGGTGCGCCAGGTGCGCCCGCCGTCCGTCGTCAGGTCCGTCCCGGTCGGCCCGACGGCGAGTGCCGTGGAGCGGGTGTGCGGGACCCAGGAGACGCCGGAACGGTAAGCGGTCGGCGGTGTGGATGACCGCTGCCAGGTCCGGCCTCCGTCGCCCGTGACGGCCGCGGCGTCCGGAGAGGCCTGGCCGGCGCGGTAGTCGCCGCCGACGGCAATGCCGTGCGTACGGTCGCGGAAGGCGAGACCGAAGACGCCGCGGGCCGGGTCCCCGGCCGGGATCGTCGATTCGGTGGCCGTCCAGGTCAGCCCCCGGTCGGCGGAGTGCAGCACCCGTGCGGTGGCCGCTCCGCCGGTCGCCAGCCAGACGTCCTTCGGCCCCGAGCTGACCAGGCACTGGCCGCTGGCGGCGAAGCCCGCCTCGCCCTCCTGGGCGGCCGGCATTCCCGCTGTGGGCAGTACGTTCCAGCTGCGGCCGCCGTCGGCGGTGGACAGGATCCGGTACCTGCCGTCGACCGGATCGCTCATGGCGAGCCCGTGGCGGTTGTCGAAGAAGGTGAGGCAGTCGTAGAAGGCACGGGCATCGGTATTGCGGAAGGACTCGGTCCAGGTCGTTCCACCGTCGTCCGTACGGAACACCCGCGACGCCTCGCCCTCACCGATGGCCAGCGCCACCGCACGCCGCCCGTCGAACGCTTCGATGTCACGGAATTCCATTGCCGCCTCCGCCGCTCCCGCCGGCGACACGTCGCTCCAGTGATGGCCGCCATCGGTGGTGCGCAGCACCGTGCCCTTCGATCCGGCAGCCCAGGCGATGCGCCGGCTGACGGCGGAGAGGCCACGGAAGCGGGCGCCGGTTCCCGTCTCCGTGAGTGTCCAGCCCGTCCGGTCGCCGGGTTCCTGCCGCTGCCCCGGCGCTGCCTGCGCTGTCGACGTGACCAGTGCCGCGGTCAGCGCCGCCCCGCACAGTCCCCATGCCATCAGTCGTTTCGTCTTCCCCTTGGGCCTCATGGCGCAGGAAGCTAGCCCACAGGCAGTACGCCGTCCAGAGTGCGCCGCCACCACGCGAGCACGTGCATCGAAGGGAGTGCGGTGCGGTGACGCAGCTCACTCCCCCGCCCAAGCACGGATCGGGAAGTTCCGTCGTCTCTGCGAGTGCCGGGAACCGTTCATCTGGCCGCAAGAGGGAGCAGGTCTTGTCCAGCGTTATAGAGCAGTCCGTGCAGGTCCGCATGGTCGCATCCGCGCCGCGGATGGAGACCCTTCCCGCCACCTTGCAGTACGACTGCAGGGATCCGTTCGCCGTGCGCATGGCCTTCCCTGCCCCGGCAACCCTGGAGGGCACCGAGGTGTCCTGGGAGTTCTCCCGCGAACTGCTGGCGGCAGGAATGGACGGAGCGGCCGGGGTCGGGGACGTACGGATCAGGCCGTTCGGCTACGACCGTACGGTCCTGGAGTTCCATGCCGCCGAGGGCATCGCCATGGTGCATGTCCACACGGCAGAGCTGCGTCGCTTCCTCGGGCGCGCCGAGGAACTGGTTCCGTCGGGGCAGGAGCACCGGTTCCTGGATCTCGACCGGAGTCTGACGGACCTGCTCGGCGGAGCGTGCTGAGACCGGTCAGTCTCTCGTCACGGCTTTGACCTCCACCAGGTTCCGGCCGTCGCAGTACATCAGAGCGTCCTGGTCGGCTTCCGGTCGACGCGGGCGGCGCCGTCGGTGCGGCCGGGGGGCGAGGATCTGGTCCGAGGAGCCCCTGCCGTCCGCCGCGAGCACGTGCGCCCCTTCGGCGAGTCGCCGGAGAGTGGTGCTCCGGGCCGAAGTACGGGTCGAGGACCAGGGCGCCGCCCCGATCGGGCAGCACCAGGTCGTAGGCGGTGCTGGCTTCGCGGCACGCCCAGCCCGTCGGCGCAGCACGGGGTCCTTGCCCGGTACGCCCCGGGATCCGGCGGCTCCATTGCCGTGTCCCGCGGTGATGTCCCAGGCGGTGAAATCGTTTGCCGTGGCGCGAGGTCCCGTCGTACCGTTTGTGACGTCCTTGTTGTCGTCGGATCGGAGAAGGACGTTGCTCGTCTGAGGTCATGAGACACCGCGTTGCGCGCCGTGTCCGGACAGTGCATGCCCGTTCAGGTCTGTCATGTCTGCCATGTCTGCGCGCCCGAGTGTGACCTCAGCTCTTCGAGCCGTCCTCCGCAACCGGGGCTCCTCCTTGGCCATGTCCGTGGAACGCCCGTGACCGGTGTCTCGCCCGTTGCCCCCGCCCTTCCTCGCAACCGGGAGATCCATATGTCTACCCCCATGACTCATATCGCCTGCTCGTCTCTCTCCTTCACGTGGCCCGACGGCAGTGAGGTCTTCGACGACTTCCAGCTGGCCGTGGGTCCCGGCAGGACCGGGCTCATCGGCCTCAACGGCTGTGGAAAGTCAACCCTGTTGCGGCTGATCGCCGGTGAACTCACCCCTGCCGATGGCCACATCCGGACCCGGGGCGAGATCGGATATCTCCCGCAGAATCTGGTCCTGGACACGGCGCTTCGGGTCGATGCGGCCCTGGGTATCGCCGGCACCCGGGCCGCTCTGCACGCCATCGAGGCGGGTGACGTCCGCGAGGAGCAGTTCGCGGCCGTCGGTGACGACTGGGACGTGGAGGAGCGCGCCCGCGCGACGCTCGATCAGCTCGGCCTCGGTCACATCGGTCTCGACCGCACGATCGGCGAGATATCGGGCGGCGAGTGCGTGCTGCTGCGCCTGGCCGCACTGTTGCTGGCCCGACCCGGGGTGCTGCTGCTCGACGAGCCCACGAACAATCTGGATCTGTACGCGCGCAGGCGGCTCTACGATGCGGTCGACGCGTGGGCCGGTGTCCTGGTCGTCGTCAGTCATGACCGTGAACTCCTGGAGCGGGTCGACCAGATCGCCGATCTGCGGGACGGGTCGGTCACCTGGTACGGCGGGAATCTCTCGGCGTACGAGGAGGCGCTCGCCGTCGAGCAGGGGGCGGCCGAGCGCATGGTGCGGGTCGCCGAGGCCGATGTGCAGCGACAGAAGCGTGAACTGGCGGACGCACAGGTCAAGTTGGCTCGGCGCAAACGCTACGGACAGAAGATGTCGGACAACAAGCGCGAGCCTAAGATCGTCATGGGCAACCGCAAGCGGGCCGCCCAGGAATCGGCCGGCAAGCATCGAATCATGCACGCCGGGAAGCTGGCGGAGGCGAAGGAGCGCCTCGACGACGCTGTCGAGGCGGTGCGGGACGACGACGAGATCAGGGTCGAACTGCCGCACACCAAGGTGCATCCGGGCCAGGGTGTGCTCGTACTGCGCGATCTGGAACTCGCGCACGGGGCACGGGTGAGCGGCGGGTTCGAACTGCGGGGCCCTGAGCGGATCGCACTGGTGGGCCGCAATGGCGCGGGCAAGACAACGCTGTTGCGGACCATTGCCGGCGAACTGGCACCGGTGTCCGGCGAGGCGACACCCCAATTGCCCCTGGGCTTTCTGCCGCAGCGTCTGGATGTACTCGACGACGGCCTGAGCGTGGTGGAGAACGTGGCGCGATTCGCACCGAATGCCACGGACAATCGGATCAGGGCGAGACTGGCGCACTTCCTGTTCAAGGGGGCTCGGGCGGACCGCCCCGTGGGGACGCTGTCGGGCGGGGAACGATTCCGTGCGGCACTGGCGGCGCTGCTGCTGGCCGAACCGGCACCGCAGTTGCTCATGCTGGACGAGCCGACGAACAATCTGGACATGGCGAGCGTGCGCCGGCTGACGGCGGCTCTGGAGTCGTACGAGGGAGCGCTGATCGTGGCAAGCCACGATGTGCCGTTCCTGGAATCGCTCGGCATCACACGCTGGCTGCTCCTGGACGGTGAGCTGCGCGACACCACGGCCGAGGCGGTGGCTACGGAGCTCTGAGCCGTGCGGAGTGTGGGGGAAAGCGGGCGGCCGGAGCCGTCGGTGGAGCAAGGCCCGGTTCTCGCAGCCGTCGGCCGAGTCAGTGCGGGAGCGAACTCCGGCCCCACCTCCGCCCTGCGAGTCGACCGTGGCGGCGAGCAGCCATATGCTCCCGCTGCGGCGCTCGCGGCATTCCTCGGACTTCTCGGCCGATCCGCAGGACGGTCGCCGGTCGTGGAGGATGATCCGCAGCGCATCGAACTGCCAGTGTCCCCGGATCAGCATGTCCCGGTCCGGCGTGGCCCGGCGCCGCAGCGCCTCGGCTCGGCACGTCGGAGCTCGACTCCTGGCACGGCTCGATGCCGCTCGACTCCTCGCACATCTCGAAGCTGCTCGATACCGATATTCAACTGCGTCGCTACCGGGCATTGTCGGAGCGACTGCGGACACTTGCTCCGCCGCTCCAGGAGTCCCGCGACTTCATCCGGTGCATGGCCAAGGTGGCCGGCCCGCACCCACCCCGAAACCCTACGGAGGGAACTACCCGTGCCCAGCAGAAAGGCCCTGGTCCGCCGCCCCGGCCCGCGTCTCGCCGAGGGTCTCGTCACCCATGTCGAGCGCACCCCTGTCGATGTCCGCCTCGCGGTCGAGCAGTGGGAGCGGTATGTCGCCGTCCTCGGCGAGTACGGATGGGAGACGGTCGAGGCGAAGCCGGCGGACGGATACCCGGACAGCGTGTTCGTCGAGGACACCGTGGTGATGTTCCGGAACGTGGCGCTCATCGCCCGGTCCGGCGCGGAGTCCCGCCGGGGCGAGACCGCGGCCGTGGAGGAGGCACTGACCGGGCTCGGCTGCTCGGTGAACCGGGTGAAGGAGCCGGGCACGCTGGACGGCGGCGACGTCCTGAAGATCGGCGACACGGTCTTTGTCGGGCGCGGCGGCCGGACGAACGCGGAGGGGGTGCGGCAGCTCAGATCCGCGTTCGAGCCGCTGGGCGCCCGTGTCGTAGCCGTGCCGCTGACCAAGGTGCTGCACCTGAAGTCCGCGGTGACGGCACTGCCGGACGGCACAGCCGTCGGGTATCCCCCCCTGATTGACGAACCATCTCTTTTCGACCATTTCCTTCCGGTTCCGGAGGAGGCGGGCTCGCACGTGGTGCTGCTCGGTGGCGGGAATCTACTGATGGCCACGAGTGCACCGAAGACCGCGGAATTGTTCACCGGGCTCGGATATCACCCTGTATCAGTAGATATCAGCGAGTTCGAGAAACTGGAAGGCTGCGTGACCTGCCTCTCCGTACGCCTGCGCGACCTGCAGACATAACGGTACGTAGTCGGACTTCGCGCGCCCCGGCTTGGCGGTGGGCTTACTCCCGCTTTAACCTACGGTCTCGTAACCTACGAAGCCGTAGGTAATTCTCCCGTCCCCAGGAGCCCCCGTGACGATCACCTCTCCCCACCTCGGCAGTTCAATGGCGTGGACCGACGCCCAACTGCTGTACGCCCTGGAGGAGGTGGTGGAGAAGGAGCTCAACCGCCATCTCAAGGTCGCCAAGGACTGGATGCCACACGAGTACGTCCCCTTCTCGGACGGCCGGAATTTCCCCGGCATCTTCGAGGACGGTGAGGCGTGGCAGGCCGACCAGTCCAAGGTCACCGACATCGGCAAGATCGCACTGGTCGTGAACCTGCTGACCGAGGACAACCTTCCCAGCTACCACCACGAGATCGCCTCCCTGTTCGGCCGTGACGGCGCCTGGGGCACCTGGGTGCACCGCTGGACCGCCGAGGAGGGCCGGCACGGCATCGTGATGCGCGACTACCTGCTCACCTCGCGCGCCGTCGACCCGGACAAGCTGGAGCAGTTCCGCATGGCGCACATGGCGGATGGGTTCGAGTCCGACAACCGGCACTCGATGCTGCACTCCGTGGCGTACGTCGCCTTCCAGGAACTCGCGACCCGCGTCTCGCACCGCAACACGGGTCACCAGTCGGGCGACCCGGTCTGCGACCGCATGCTGGCCCGGATCGCCACCGACGAGAACCTGCACATGGTTTTCTACCGCAACCTGCTCGGCGCGGCCTTCGAACTCGCGCCGGACCTGACGATGCAGGCCGTGCGTGACGTCGTGGTCAACTTCCGGATGCCCGGTCACGGCATGCCCGGCTTCGAGCGGGCCGCGGCGCAGATGGCGATCGGCGAGATCTACAACATGCGGATCCACCACGACGACGTGATCCAGCCCGTGCTGCGCTACCTGAAGGTCATGGACATCGACGGGCTCGGTCCGGACGGGCTGAAGGCGCAGGAGGAGCTGGGGCTCTACATGGGTGGGCTGGACCGCGAGGCGGCCAAGTTCGACGAGAAGCTGGCCGCGCGCAAGGCACGGATGGCCGCCCGCGCGAACGCCTGACCCACAAGCCGCGCAGCACCCGGTGACCCACGAGCCCGCTCACTCGTGGGCCACCGCGTCTGTGTATCGCGGCATCACGCACATCGGGACCGCAGCGCATACCCGGGGCAGCACATCGAGCGGCGTGGCGCCCACGGTGACGTGCGAGCCCTCGCCCGACGGCCGGCAACCGCCACGCGCCGAGCGGTCCGAAACAGACGGGCACCCTCGTCGTCATCGATCTCCCGCCCCTGCACCCCCTCGGCAAGGCCGAACAGTCTGGACCGAACGCGCCGGCCGGGAACGAGTTCCGTCCAGCGCGCCGGGCACTGCGCTCTCGTGTCAGCTCAGATGCCGGGCGAAGAACCTCAGCGAGCTGTCCACTTCGAACGCCGGCACATCCCCGTGCTTGCCGGGGTTGGCGTGCAGCGTCTTCTGAGCCGAGGCCAGGGAGTCGAACAAGGCCAGGCTCTGGTCTCGCGGTACCAGCTGGTCGTCCCACTGGACCAGGAACTGCACCGGCACGGTGATCCGCGCGGCGTCCTCGGCCAGCCCGTGCGCGCCGAGCAGGCCCAGCACTGCGGCGCGTATCCGGGGCTCTGCGGCAATGAGCGGGATGCCGAGCCCGCAGCCCATAGACATGCCGCAGTAACCCACCGGGCCGATGCCGACCTGGTCGAGGCGCTGGACCGCAGTCAGGACCGCCTGCCAGTCCGCGACAGCCTGACCGGCCAGATAGCTGTGCATGCCGGCGACCAGCGCGCCCGGATTCTCACCGGCGGCCATGCCGGCCCGCATCTCGGCCGCGACCCGGCCGAATTCCTCGTCCTTGGGCCGGTCGCCGTGGTTCGGCGCGTCGATCGCGACGACCGCGAAACCCTCGACGGCATAGCGGCGCGCGCGGGACACGGTGCCGGGGGCCGTCTTGTGCTGCCCGCCGCCGTGGCCCAGCAGAATCAGGGGACGGGTACCGGAAGCGTCTTCCGGCGTCCACAGCACGCCGGGGATCTCATCAAGGGTGAAGAACTGTTCGGTGACGCCGTCCGACGACGTCTGGGAAGTGAAGCGCATCAGCGTTTCAAGCCTTTCGGGATGCCTTGTGCGGGCGCTCCCTAGGCCATGCAAAGAAGGGAGCCCCAACCTGTCGCAGCGTTGATCGGTCTCACCTCCTTGGATTCACCATGGTGCACGGCGACGCCGAAAATATCACGAAGATCATCACTCGCGCCTCGCCGGGGCGAACGCCGCCTGACGCGATAGCTGCCCGTCCGCAGGGAGGCCAGCAGGAGCGGGAGCAGCCGGCCGCACCCGACTCGCCGAGCGCGACCCGGACCCGTGAGGTCCTCGGAGAGTCGCGCGGCCGGCACGCAGCTGGCCGATCCCGCCACGACGTTGTCATCCTCACCCAACTCGGCTCCCTGGAGACGCTGCCTCCGGGCTACGGAGGGCCGAATTGTGGTACATGCAGGGGGAGTTCAGGCCCGGTCGCGCTCAACTCTGCGCAGCCGTTCCCGCTCCTTCTCCGAGAGTCCGCCCCAGACACCGAACCGTTCGTCGTTGTCGAGGGCGTACTCCAGGCAGGCCACCCGGCCCTCGCAGGCGTTGCACAGCTGCTTCGCCTCACGTGTGGAGCTGCCGGGGGCAGGGAAGAAGAACTCTGGTCCCGCTTGCGCGCAGAGCGCCGTCTCCTGCCAGGCGAGTGCGGGGTCGGTCACGGTGTTGATCAGCATGGCGCACACAGTGCCCGGTCGCGATAAACGACTGCTCAACGCCGCATCAATGCGGCGCCGTACGCCCTCCGGTCAGCTTTCCGACGTGTCCGAGCTCTTGATCACGGCGAACTGCGCCCCGTACGGATCGGCGACGTTGGCGAACTTGCCCACGCCTTCCATGTCCATCGGCTCCAGCGTCAGCTTGCCGCCCAGCCGCTCGACGTCCGCGACCGTGGCGTCGCAGTCTTCGACCTCGAAGTACGGCAGCCAGTGCGGTCCCAGAACGCCCTGCGTCGCGACGGCGTCGAGAGGTACGAGCCCGCCGAAGTCGGCGCGCTCGCCTCCACCCTTGGTGCGGATCAGAGTGTAGGACCCACCGCCGCCTGGGTACGCCACCTGTTGGGTCTCCCACCCGAAGACCATCCCGTAGAACGCGGCGGCCGCGGGCACGTCCGGGGTGTACAGCTCGGTCCAGCAGAGCGAGCCCGGCGCGCCCACCGCACCCAGGCCGGTGTTCTTCTTCGGCTGCCAGGTCCCGAAGTATGCGCCGCCCCGGTCCGTGAAGCCGCCCATCCGACCGAAGTCGAGGACATCCATCGGCTGGAAGGGCACCGCGCCGCCGGCCTGCTCGACCGCCTTGGCGGTGGCATCGACATCGGGCGTCTGGAAGTAGACCGACCAGGACGGCTTCGCCTGCTCCGGCGTGACGGTCATGGCGCCCGCGACCGATTTCCCGTCCAACATGAACATCCCGTACCCGCCGGTCTCGGGACCGCCGGGAACGAAGTCCCAGCCGAAGACGCCCTGGTAAAAGGTGGTGGCCCGGTCGAGGTCGGGCGTGCCGAGATCGAGCCAGTTGGGAGATCCGGTGACAAAACCGGTCGTGAGCATGGTGCGCTCCTTCAGCGAGTCCCGCGTGAGCACTGCAGGGGTTTCTCCTGACCATCCGAGTCTTGCACCGGGCACTGACAACCGCAGACTGCGCAACGTGGGAAACCGCTGGAGGTCCTGCTGCTCTCCCCGGCCTCAACGGCCCATGGCACGATATGTCTCACTCGGGCAGCTGCCGGGCAAGGCGGCAGCGGGGCTGCGCGGACAGAGGTACGTACATGACAGAGGCCGGGGAGACCGGTACCGGGGCGAGGGACTCCGGGGCGCCGACGGGGAAGGCAGCCCGGGAACTGATCGCAGAAGCCGAACGGCTGCTCGACGCGGCGCGTGCCGTGCTGGCCGACCACACCCGCGCGACCGACGCCATACACGCCGCTCTCACCCCGATCCTCGATGCCCTGATACACCGCGAGCTGGCCGCGATCCCGGTCTCCCGACTCAAGGACGTCACCGAGGGCCGGCTGCGCCTCGGCGCGGTCGAGCAGGCCGGCTACACGACGGTCGGTCAGGTCCATGAGGCCAATCGGTACGAGCTCCGCCAGATCCCCGGTGTCGGTGTGCAGACCGCCGATCAGGCACTCGCCGCCGCGGGCCAGATCGCGCACGCGGTCCGGGACACGGTCGCCGTCCGGATCGACGTGCAGGCGCCGGACGAGTCCACGACCGCCCTGGTCACGGCGTTGCACCGACTGGTCGAGGCCGGTCCGGACGTCCGGCGGGCCGTGGACGCGGCCCGGCGGCTCGTCAGGCGGCTGGAGCCGCTGCTCACCGAGGCGGGACCGGCCCGCGGGCGGTTGCGCATGCTGTTCACCCGGCGGCAGGCCCGTACGGCGGCGCTCACCGCCGTCGCCTCGGTCCGGACCGTGGTCACGGAGGCGACGGAGCACGGGCTTCCGCTGCTGTTCGGGCAGGCGTCGGTCGATCTGCTGCGGGACCCGGAGTCGGACCTCGCGGCGTGGGTCGACTTCGAGCTGCGGTCCGCCGAGTACTACAGCCTGCTCGCCGAGATGTCAGGCACGCGGCCCGACCGGGACGCCGCCGAGGGGTTCCTTCCGTCGGGGATCGCCGAACGGGTGCGCAGGCTGCGGCTCGACGATGCGCATCTGCGGGTCTCCTTGCGGGGCTACCAGTCGTTCGGCGCCCGCTTCGCGCTCGCGCAGAAGCGGGTGATCCTCGGCGATGAAATGGGGCTCGGGAAGACCGTGCAGGCGATCGCCGCGCTCGCGCACCTCTCGGCACGGGGCGAGACGCACTTCCTCGTGGTCTGCCCGGCGAGCGTGCTGATCAACTGGGCGCGGGAGCTCCGGGCCCGGTCCACTCTGCGGGTGCTGCCGGTGCACGGCCCCGAGCGGCAGGAGGCGTTCGCCGACTGGCGCGAACGCGGCGGGGTCGCCCTCACCACCTTCGACGCCCTGCACACCCTCCCGGCCGCCCGGGACGGCGGGAAGCGGCCCGGCATGCTGGTCGTCGACGAGGCGCACTACGTCAAGAACCCCGCCACGCGTCGCTCGCGCGCGGTCTCCGGCTGGGCGGGACGCACCGAACGGGTGCTGTTCCTGACCGGTACACCGATGGAGAACCGGGTCGAGGAGTTCCGCAGCCTGGTCCGCCATCTCCAGCCCGAACTGGCACCGTCGATCAGGACCACCCACGGGGCCGCCGGCTCGCACGCCTTCCGCCGCGCCGTCGCGCCCGCCTATCTCCGGCGCAACCAGGAGGACGTGCTGACCGAACTTCCCGCGCTGGTGCAGGTCGACGAGTGGGAAGAGTTCAGCGAGGCGGATCTCGACGCCTACCGGGAGGCAGTCGCCGCCGGACAGTTCATGCGGATGCGCCGGGCCGCGTACGCCCGCCCGGAGACCTCCGCGAAGCTGAACCGGCTGCGCGAGCTGGTCACGGAGGCCGCCGGCAATGGGCTCAAGGTCGTCGTGTTCTCCTACTTCCACGAGGTGCTCACCACGGTCCGGGAGGCCCTGGGCAACGGGGTGTTCGGGCCGGTCTCCGGCAATGTCCCGGCCGCCCGGCGGCAGGGGCTGATCGACGAGTTCAGCACGGTGGACGGCCACGCCGTCCTGCTGAGCCAGATCCAGGCCGGGGGCGTCGGGCTGAACATGCAGGCCGCCTCGGTTGTCATCCTCTGCGAGCCGCAGATCAAGCCGACGATGGAGCACCAGGCCGTGGCCCGCGCCCACCGAATGGGGCAGATACGCACGGTCCAGGTGCACCGGCTGCTCGCGACGGACAGCGTCGATCAGCGGATGCTGGACATCCTGGCCCGCAAGGAGCGACTGTTCGACGCGTACGCGCGGCGCAGCGACGTCGCCGAGACGACGCCGGACGCCGTGGACGTGTCGGACGGGAGCCTGGCCAGGCGCGTCGTCGAGGAGGAACAGCTGCGCCTGGCGACGGGGCCGTCCGAACCCTGACCGGATTCTGTCGGCCTCGATCCGTCGGCCTCAGGTCTTGTCGGTCATCGCCTTGTCGTTCATCGGCGGGTCGGCCTTCATGTCATGCATGGCATGGGGGTCGTAGCCCGGGACCGTGCCGTCCGCCTTGGCGACCAGCAGCAGTCCGGCCATACCCATGTCGGCGTGGCTCTGGACATGGCAGTGGTACATCCAGGCACCCGCGCCCACGTTTTCGCCCGCGATGACCTGGAAGCCGAAGGAGTCCGCCGGGCCGACGATCTTCGTGTCGATGACGCGGCTGGGATCGTCGGGCCCGGTGAGCAGCCCGGTGCGGTTGTCCGCCCAGCGGTGACCGTGGATGTGGAACGTGTGGTAATAATCGCCGTGCGTGATCATGACGACTTCGAGCCGGTCGCCCACGGTGACCTCGAAGTTGGGGCTCTCATGGGCCGCTCTGTTGTTGATCGTCATGTTGTTGAAAACAATCGTGATGGTCTTGTCCGGCAGGATGTCGCCCTTGCGCCGGACGACCACGGGGCCGTACAGACCCTGGCGGATGCCGCCCGTGCCGTGGTCCGTCCCGACGACATGGTCGTGGTAGTGCCAGTAGCCCGCGCTGCCGGGCCGCCATGTGCCGTCCTTCCGGCGGCCCGGCGCGTGGGTGCGCCAGGTGTACGTACGCGTGCCGCCCGGCTCGACGATGCTGTTGTTCATCCGGGTGCCGTCGCTCGCGATGTCGTAGTCGACGCCGTGCACGTGCAGGCCGGCCGCCACATCCATCGTGTTCTCGAACTCGATGTGCAGGGTGTCGCCCTCGTTGATCTCGATGAGCGGTCCGGGGACCGAAGCCTTGCCCTTCTCGAGGCCGTAACCCATCTGCCCGTCCGCCAATTTCTCGGCGTACAGCTTGAGATGACGGATCACGCCTGCCGCTGGGGCGGTCCGCGGCGGGGGCTCCGCCGAGTTGGCCTCGCCCGATCCGAACGACAACGATGTCACACCGGTCGCCGCCGCGACCCCGCTGCCCACCAGGAACCGGCGGTTGAAGCTCCTTCGATCCATTTCGAACTCCCCACAGCTAGACGGGTGTTTACGGAGACTCTCGGAGACCGTCGGGGCACAGATGGCTCCCGGGGCGGGCCATAGCGCAGCCCGGGGATCTTCGTTTATTCACACTAAAGAAAAAGCTCGCGCCCCTGCCGCCACAGCTACTGGCGAGTCGCGAAAAGAGTTCTGGTTCGTCGGCTGTTGCAGTGACTCCATGCTGTTGCAGTGCCCAACGAGGGGTGGGTGACCACATGCAGCGCAGACCGCACCCGCCGCGGTGAACGAGGTCGGCACGCACTGACGTGGTCTCGTGCCGCGACATCCGGATCAAGGAGCTGTAACCGCTCGACGAAGGTCAGGAGGCCGTGGCCGCATGCTGAGGCATGTGGTCACGGCCTCCGGGATGCCGGTGGCGCCATACCCAGAACACCGTGCAGGAGACCAGCGACCAGCCGGCGAGCACCAGGTACGGGAAGATCCGCTGGTGCCCCTGGTAGTAGACGGCGGCGTGCTGGGCGTTGACCGAAGCGCCTGGGGGAAGCCAGCGGCCGATGAAGCCCAGTACAGACGGCAGCAGCGGCCAGGACACCGCACCGCCGGAGGACGGGTTGCCGAGCAGCACCATCAGTCCCCAGGTGGGAATCATCGCCCAGCGCCCCATCAGGGTGTTGAACATGGTGAAGACCATGCCCGTGGTGAACATCGTGAAGGTGAGGATCATCCACGACTGGACGAACGGCAGATCGACGGAGCCGAGCAGCCAGTCCACCACGGCGGCGATCGCGAAACCGCCGAGCAGCGCGTACGCCACGGTGAAACCGATCCGCTCCAGCGGGTTCAGCCCTTTGGCATGCACGCTCAGCTGGATGGCGCCGACGAAGCCGATGACCACCGCGGCGAGCGAGATGTAGAAGAGAGCGAGGCCGCGCGGATCGCCCCGCTGCAGGGGCTTCACGTCCGTGACCTTGACCGGCACATGGACCGCTTGCCCCACCTTCAGCGCGGAATCGGCGAGCAGTTCGGAGACCGAGGCCCCGGACGCGCTCGCGACATCCATGGCGACCCCGCCGTCTGCGGACCGCAGGACGGCAAAGACCTTCTGCTCCTCCAGCGCGGTGCGGGCCTCGGCTTCGGTGGCGTACTCGTGCATCACCAGCGAGGCGTCGAGCGCGGCCTCCAGCCGGGCGAGGAAGACCTGGTCGCGCGGAGTTCCGAGTCCGCCGACCGCGGCGGCCGGGATGTTGCGCGGGGTCGGATTGGCCATCGCATACGTGTAGGAGCCGGCAAAGAGACCAGCCGCCGCCGCGATGATGAACATCAGCACGACGGCGGGCAGATACGGGGACTCCCTGAACACCGCCCACCGGCTGTCACCACGGGTCCGGCGGCGGGCGTGTTCCCCGTGCGGTGCGACGGGCTCCAGATCGGGCGCGCTCACGCCTCCGCGTCCTCGTCGCGCCGGGCGCGGCTCGGCTGGACCCGCTTGGGTTCGCCGGGCATCTTCGGATACTCCGGCGGGTAGGGCATGTCGCCGAGCCCGCGCTCCCGCTCGTCCCGGTCCGCCAGTTCCAGCAGCCCGTCGAGCCGGAAGGCGTGGTCGTCCATGTCCGCGTGCACGTCGCCGACCTCCGCGTACCGCTTCGGCATGGTGCGGATGTCGAAGTCCTGCGGCTCGGCGTCGTCGATCTCGTCCCAGCGCAGCGGTGCGGACACCGGCGCGTGGGGGCGGGGCCGCACGGAGTAGGCGGAGGCGATCGTCCGGTCGCGGGCGGTCTGGTTGAAATCGACGAAGATGCGTTCGCCGCGCTCCTCCTTCCACCACGCGGTGGTCACCCGGTCCGGCATCCGGCGTTCGAGTTCGCGGCCGGCCGCGATGGCCGCACGCCGGACCTCGGTGAAGGTCCAGCGGGGTTCGACGGGGACGAAGACATGGATGCCGCGGTCACCGGAGGTCTTGGGCCAGCCGCGCAGACCGTGGTCGTCGAGGACGGCGCGCAGCTCATGGGCGGCGGTGACCGCGTCGGCGTAGTCCGTGCCCGGCTGCGGGTCGAGGTCGATGCGGAGCTCGTCCGGGTGGTCGGTGTCGGCTCGCCGCACCGGCCACGGGTGAAAGGTGAGCGTGCCGAGGTTGGCCGCCCACAGGACGACGGCGAGTTCGGTGGGGCAGATCTCGTCGGCCGGCCGGCCGCTGGGAAAAGCGACGCGGGCGGTGGCAATCCAGTCGGGGAGGTTCTTCGGGGCGCGCTTCTGGTAGAAGAAGTCGCCGTCAACACCGTCGACGAAGCGCTGGAGTGTGGTCGGCCGGTCGCGCAGGGCGCGCGTGATCCCGGCGCCCACGGCGAGGAAGTACTCGGCGACGTCCCTCTTCGTGTAGCCCTTCTCCGGGAAGTACACCTTGTCAGGGTTGGACAGCCGTACTGCCCGTCCGTCTGCATCCAGCTCCACCGCTGCGCCCATGGGGGCCACGGTAAGCCGGGCTCCCATATGCCGCATATCGGGAGCAGCATCGAGGTATCCGAGCAAGAATCGGCCCATGGACCTGCCGGTGATGCCACCCGTGAAACCGATGCTCGCCAAGTCCGTGTCCCGGATCCCGCCGGGCATGCAGTACGAGGCCAAATGGGACGGCTTCCGGGCGATCGTGCACCGCGACGGCGACGAGGTGGTGATCGGCAGCCGCACCGGCAAGCCGCTCACCCGGTACTTCCCGGAGCTGGTCACGGCGGTCCGGGAGAATCTGCCGCCGCGCTGTGTGATCGACGGCGAGATCGTCGTCGCGTACGACGGGAAACTGGATTTCGACCGGCTCAGCGAACGTATCCATCCGGCCGATTCACGGGTGCGGCTGCTCGCCGAGCAGACCCCGGCCAGTCTGGTCGCCTTCGACATCCTCGCGGTGGGCGACGACTCGCTGCTCTCCACCCGGCAGGCGGACCGCCGAGCCGTCCTGGAAGCGGCGCTGTCCGGTGCCTCGGCCCCCGTCCATCTCGCCCCCGCGACCACCGACCCGGCGGTCGCCCAGGAGTGGTTCGAACGGTACGAGGGTGCCGGGCTCGACGGTGTCGTCGCCAAGCCGCTGGATCTGCCGTACCGCCCGGACGTCCGCGTCATGTACAAGATCAAGCACGAGCGGACCGCCGACTGTGTGGTGGCGGGATACCGCTTCCACAAGAGCGGCCCGGTCGTCGGCTCGATGCTGCTCGGCCTGTACGACTCCGAAGGCGTCCTGCAGCACGTCGGAGTCTGCGCGGCGTTCTCGATGAAGCGACGCGAGGAGCTGGTCGCCGAGCTGGACCCGTTGCGGACGGAGTTCGCCGACCATCCGTGGGCGACGTGGGCGGATGCCGCCGCCCACGAGACCGCCCGGCTGCCCGGCACACCGAGCCGCTGGTCCGGGAAGAAGGACCAGTCATGGGTGGCGCTGCGTCCGGAGCGGGTGTGCGAAGTCGGTTACGACCACATGGAGGGCGACCGTTTCCGGCACACGGCCCAGTTTCGCCGGTGGCGGCCCGACCGCACCCCCGGGAGCTGTACCTACGCGCAGCTGGAAGAAGTGGTGCAGTACGACTTGGCCGAGGTGCTGTCAGCCCGCTGATGTCGCGCCCGACGGGGTGGCGCAGGGGTCGTCGCCCCAGGGCGTGTTTCGAAAGTCCCGCCCGCCGGGCGGCGCGCTCGTCGCCGACTCCGCGCAGATCCCCGGCGAGCTGCTCGTCCTGATGTCCATCGGGGCGTGTACGGATAGGGTGCCCGCCCGGCACCCTATCCTTCGTCGGCGCGGCCGTCCGCGTCGTCGGGGTCGTCGGGGTCGTCGGACGTCAGCCACTGGTCGGTGACCGGGTGGTCCGACATGGCTGCCACTATGTCGGCGAGCCGCCCGCAGAGCCGATTGATCTCGGCGTGGGTGCGGTTCCGCTCGGTGATGACCGCCGCGAGCAGCAGCGCGGTCAGTGCCGTGGCGCCGTTGAAGGCCTGGAGCGTGACCATATTGATGATGAGCTCCTTGTGGGCGAACGGACCGGCCCCGCGAGTGGCGGCCAGAATCGCCAGCATGGAGACTCCGAGCGCACACGACGCGGCGCCGGCGCGTTCGAATCGAAACGCGGCCCAGATGACGAACGGGAAGACGAGGAAGAGCAGGGAGGCGCTGCTGCCCGTCACCAGGAACGTGACCACAAGGGTGCCGAGGAACAGAGCCGCCGCTTCGGCCCACCGCCGGAGTGCCACACCGTGTGGCCACCGTGCCTCGCGAAGGACGAGCAGAAACGGTGCGACGACCAGCACGCCCATGGCGTCGCCCGTCCACCACACCGACCACGTGGACCAGAAATCTCCTGCAGTCACGGCGTCGGAGAACACCAGCGCACTGCTGCCCACTGTCGCACTGATGAGCGTCCCGCCCAAGGCGCCGATGAAGACCAGCGCCAGCGCGTCGCGCAGCCGGTCCAGATCATTGTGGAACCCGGCGCGCCGCAGCATCAGGTAGGAGCAGACCGATGCGAGCGTGTTTCCCACGGCGATGAGCAGAACGGAGAGAGCCGTCGGTCCGATGGGCAAGTTCACCAGAAAGGCCCCGATCGCAATGCCCGGCCAGACGCGGAGCCCGAAGACGAGCAGACCGGCCAGGGCAATGCCGGTAGCGGGCCAGAGCGGCGTGACCTGTCCGCGCACCAGTTGTTCGAGGAGACCCAGCCGGGCAGCCCCGTAGTAGGCGGCTGCAACAGCGAGGACCAGGAGAGTCGAGGCGCCCTTGCGCCGAAGCTCCGGATTGGTCACCACGGCAGTCATCAGACACCACCTGGAAAGGCTCTACCGGCCGGCACGGGCCGGGAGCCACCTCGGTCGTTGCAGCGCGGAGCCGACGGCGCGGGCCATGACTACCCCGCGCCGGGCAGGCCGGCATATCGGACGACGAGGACTGCGGCATCGTCGCAGTGGCCCGTCAGATCGGCCACCTTCACCACTTCACGAGCCAGGTCGTCGGGATCGCCGTCGTAACCATTGCAGACCAGCCGTACCACCTCCTCCAGCCCTTTCTCGATCGGGCAGGCCGGTCCTTCCACCACCCCATCGGTGACCATGACCAACGATCCCGGCTCCGTCAGCCATCGTCGCGTCACCGGATATACCTCCCCGGGGATGATGCCGAGAGGCGGACCGCCACTGTCGAGGATGATGCCGGAGTGGCCGGCGGACGTGGCCCAGACCATCGGGATGTGACCGGCGCGGGATATGGCGAGCGCGCCGCTGAGCGGGTCGAAGGTCAAAAAGCAGCAGGTCGCGAAGAGGCCGCAGCCCATGGAAATGAGCAGATCATTTGCGCGGCTCAGTACCTCGCCCGGATCGGTCGTGGCGCAGGCGAGGGCTCTCAGGCTGGTGCGGGCCTGACCCATGAAGGCAATGGCTTCCACGTCGTGACCCTGCGCGTCACCGATGGCGATCCCGACCGCCCCGTTCGTCATCAGAAAGGCGTCGTACCAGTCGCCCCCGACATCGAGACCGTCATTCGAAGGGGTGTAACGGGCCGCGATGGCCAGGTGCGGCAGTTGCGGAAGCTGGGGCGGGAGCAGATGGCGCTGCAATGCTTCGGCCAGTTCCGCACGCGCCCGCTGGATCCTGAGCCGCTCCAGCGCCTGGTCGACAAGACGCCCGAGGGTGAGCAGGGCGTCCTGGGAACTGTCGGCATGAGTGGTGCGGTGTCGGCGCATGGCCCCTCCGGGGGCGTTCCTACATGACCCGTATACCACCTTAGACCGACCGGCACATGGGGGGGGTGGGGAAGGAGCGGGGCTGGGTGCGTGCGGCTGCAAGGCGGAGGAGGGAGGCAACGCGGAGCGTTGCTGACCGACGACAACACCGCAGATGCGCGCACCCAGCCCCGCGACGCCGCCTCCCGAGCGGTGAACAGCGGGTCCAGGTCTTCGCCGCCTGTTCCGCCGCCTGTTCCGCCGCCGGAGAACGGAGCAATGGGCGTTGCCGGTGATGGCGCGGTGTCCCGCCTCCATGACGTCGATGAGGACGTGACCGGCATCCAGGTAGGCCACCAGGTCTGCCTCATCCGGCTCGCCGACGGGTCGGACGGCATCGCGTATCGATCCGTTCGGCCGGCCGGAGCGGTTGTCCAGTTCGTCGTAGAAGCAGCAATCCCAGCGCTGCGTCTCCTTCGATGACGAGCCATGCCATCCCGCTGGTACACGCGGGTGCGGCCGCATTGATCACCAGCGTGTGAAGACCAACGATCACGCGGTGGCCACAGGTCACAGCGTGGACGCTGTCCACTCGCAGGGGACCGTCCGCCGCGCGGCGCTGCACGTACCTCACGCGAAGTCAACTTACTTACGCGTAAGGAGAAATACCCGGTCACTCTCAAACGGTTGCCAGACGGAGACGTTCTCCGTGAGAAACCCGGAACTGCTTCCCGTTACATAAGGAGGAGTCGACCGCCCACCCGGCGGCCGTGGAACACCACCTCCTGTGTCAACCATCCGAGAGGGAAACCCCGATGACCGCCTCGCACCTCCTCGTTCCCGTGCCGATCCCGGACCGGGTCGCCGAACTGATCGGGTCCTGCATCCCGCCGCACATCGTGCAGGCAGAGTTCGACGCCGAGTGCGCCGCCCGCGAGGTCCGCAGGTTCCGCGGCCCGCGGCTCTGTATCGAGGACCAGGCGGACCGTGAGCAGGCCCTGTCCCAACTGGCACAGGCCAACAAGGTCCTGGCCGCCCACCATCCCCGTCTGGCGGTGCGTCCCGGAAACTCCTGGTGACTCACCCGCATCCGACCCGAAGGTCGCTGCCCTTTGCGCCTCCGAACAAGATGCCGTTGGGGGTGGCCAGGTGAGACGCGAAACCCTACGATCACGTGTGACCGGCGCACTGGGGGGCGACGTCGGCCACACCGTCACGGCGAATACCGCGTCGACGGCGTCTACACCCTCGCTATCAGCCCCACCGGGTACAGGACGCTGAACATGTTCCACGGGTCCACGGACGACATCTGTTCGCGCATCGGCTGACGGTCGCTCCGGCAGCCGGAAGCCGGGGTGAACGGGACCGGAAGTGAATTCAAGCCCCGGGCAAAGACGCCCTGCCGTGGGGGCGGCGGCGAAGGCGGACGGGAGAATGTCGGGCAGTGGCGACCCGTGCGACACCTGTGGAGCAAAGGTCAGGATGCTCCAATGTGGTGAACGGGCAACGCCATCAAGATTATTGATCCGCTGTCCACCCCCACGTCCCCTGGGAGAACCTCATGCCTGCCGATCCGCGCCCGTCCGTCCTCTTCGTCACCGACCTCGCATACCAGGCGCGCGGCCGCCGCTACTGCGACGAGGACATCTTTCTCACCTCTCGGCTGCGTGAGGAATTCGATGTCGCGCTCTGTCATCCGCGCGACGCGGCCGCGCTGCTCGACGGATTCGACGCCGTCGTCGTCCGCAACAGCGGTCCGGTGCTGCACTATCAGGAGGCGTACGACGCGTTCTGCGCCCGCGCCCGCGAGCGGAAGGTGCCGGTGTACAACCCGCTGACCGGGCGCGGTGACATGGCGGGCAAGCAGTATCTGGTCGATCTGTGCGCCGCGGAGTATCCGGTGATCGCGACCGTGGACCGGGCGGGCGATCTGGGGCTGCTGCCCGGTGCGGCAGAGTATGTGATCAAGCCGAAGCTGGGCGCGGACTCGGTCGGGCTGCGCTTCGTCACGCCGGACGAGCTCGCTGCCGAGGTGGGCGCCGAGCCGGACGGCACCGTGCTCGTCCAGCCGAGGATCGACTTCCGCTACGAGGTGTCCTTCTTCTTCATCGACCGCGACTTCCAGTACGCGCTCTACGCACCGCACCCCGAGCAGCGCTGGGTGCTGGAACCGTACGAGCCGACTGCGGCGGATCTGGACTTCGCCCGCCGGTTCGTGGAGTGGAACGACCTCGCACACGGCATCCAGCGCATCGACGCGTGCCGCACGGCGGACGGTGAGCTGCTGCTCGTCGAGCTGGAGGACCTCAATCCGTATCTCTCGCTGGACCGGGTGACGGACGAGGTGCGCGAGGCGTTCGTGGCCCGGATGAAGACGTCGGTACGGGCGCTGCTGCGCTGACCCGTCCGGCCGGCCCCCGCGTGGGGGCCGGCCGGCCCGTCTCCGGCGCCGGACGCCGACTTGGCGCTGCCCGGCCGGCACGGTGCGTCACGCAAGGCGTCCGCCCCGTAGCCATCGCACCTCGACAGGTGCGTTGCCGGTGCGTTACTGGTGGGTAATCGTCGTACTGACGTCGGGATGCGGACCGGCCCGGTCCGGAAGGTCCCCGGGCAACGCTTCCCCATGAGCCGGCGCAGGCGCCGGCCCTCCCTGCCGGGCAGGGAGGGCCGCCCGCTCAATCAGCCAGCCTGCCAGGGCCGCCAGCGCGTCACGGGCGATTCCATGGCCGACCTGGTCACGCCGGGCGATCGCAGATGCCCCCGACTCGACGGTCAGGTAGCGCCATGTCCGGTCGAGCAGTTCACGGGGAATGACCTGGTCGTGATCGCCTTGTGCGACGAAGACGGGCACTCCGGCGAGCTGTGCGGCATCGGTGGGCACCCCTGCCTCGAACGGCACCGTTCCGTACAGAATCGCCGCACCGGCGAACCGCGCGGGATCATCCAGCAAAAGGCCTCCCGCGAAGGCGGCTCCGCCGCTGAAGCCGACGAGAATGACCGGGCGGCCCGGCGGGGCGATGCCGTCGAGCCACAGCCGGAACCAGTCCATGGTGGCCCGCAGTGACTCCGCGACAGGGCGGCCGATGCCACGGTTGGCAAACCAGGCGAAGCCGCCGTGTTCAGCGATAGGGGCGCGGACCGCCGCGTAGGAAAAACCATGAGGCAGAGCGTCCGCCAGCCCGATGATCTCGGTCTCACGCGAGCCGCGGCCGTGCAACAGAACGACCAGCGGCCCCTCCGCGTCTCCTCGGGTCACCACAACAGGCGTGTCGAAACGGCTCACGACGCGCCTCCCGTGTGAGTGCCGTGGGTCGGTGTCGCAGGAGTAGCGCTCACGGGTGCTGTCCCTTCAGGCGGTGGGGCCGAGCAGTGCCCGGCCGGGCTGCCGCGGCAAGTAGTTGTCGGCGGTGAGTGAGAGGGGGAAAAGACCGGCTCGTGGCCGTGGTCCGTGTCCTGGGCCTACAAGGCCGCGCGTCCGGGCAGCCCGCGCTCGACGACGAAGCCGAGGACGTTGCCGGCGGAGACCAGAGCGAACAACAGCGGTCAGTTGCGGATGAGCAGCACGAGCGCAGCGATCACGGCGCCAAGCACCAAGGCCGCGACACCGTACACAAGGCGATGGGCCCGCAGCCCAGGAAGAAAACGGTCGACGGCGAACCTGCCCGGCCCCGTGAGGGCCAGTGCGGCCGCACCTGCGGACAGCAGGAGTTCATACTCGACACCTGTCGGGGCGAAGAAGCCCCCGCCCCACTTGACCGCGAGCGCGTTGATCATTGTGCCGAGCACGGCAGCGCCCGCGAGCGGCGTGAGCAGTCCGAGCACAAGGCCGAGTCCGCCGAGGACTTCACTGAGTCCGGCAATCAGCGCCATGGTTTCGCCGGAAGGGTAGCCACTCGTGGTGAAGAACTGACCAAAGCCCTCAAGCCCGCCGCCACCGAACCAGCCGAAGAGTTTCTGCGCACCGTGGGCCGCCACTGTCAGACCGAGGACCAGGCGCAGGATCAGCAGCCCCACGTCGTAGGCGTACGGAGAGGGGCCCTCCGTGCGGGCACCGGAAGAGGGGGTGGTGTGCAGGGTGGAGGTCATTTTTTCACGTGCCCTTCCGCAGGGAGTAGAAGTTGAATATTCAAGCGTTACGAGGAAGCTTACCTGTTGCGTGAAACTTCAAGCAACTGCAATTGCGGGCAGGGGGATGCCTCATCACGGATGGCGCCGGTTCAGGCACCGTCGGTAGCATCGCCCCCCGCCCGACAGTGAGGGGACGGGGCGGGGGCCGCAGTTTCCGCCGGCGTTTGCCGGTACCGGAGTCGGGAGGGTCGTACGACGAGGACGACTGGTGCCGTAATCCGCCCACGATCGCCGGCACCTCCTCGACGTGCCTCTTCCTCGCCGGTCAGGAACTGGCCGGCCTGTCGGTCGCGGACCACCCGTGCGCCTCCGCGGCCACCGACGGCCGGTATGTGGGACGGCTCTTCGCCGGGCCCGCCGCGCCGGCCTCCGAGCGCTGTGCGGGATCGGCCTCGGCCGCTGTGGGCGGCGCTGTGGCTGCCGCTGCGCGGGCGGCGCAATCCGCTGACGAGGGCCTGGCAGTCGGTGGTGCCGGCACTCGCACCGGGGGCCGCGGGCGGTGTCGGCGCGCTGATGGCGCTGATCGCGCCGCGGCCCGAAGCGGTGGTGCGGGGCTTCGCGATGGTGGCTCGCCGTGCCCCGCCCCGGCTGGATACCCCGCCCTCGCGCCCCGTCGCCCAGCGCTTCCCCAACCGGAACCTCGTAACCATCCAGGTTCGACGTTCATCAGACCGACGGCAATTGCCGCTCGGTCGGAGCCGCCTGTTTCTTGTCAACGCGCTGGGCGGTGTCCGTTCACCGCGCGGACTTGGTCCACGGTGGCGTCGGTCCCGTCCTCGCGAGGGGCCGGGCGGACCGCGTCGAGCGCGGTCCAGGAACTGCACCCCGGCTCACAGAGCACCCGACGCGCCACCCACCGCCCGCTGAGACGACAGTGGAAATACCGGTGGAAAGAGTTCGTCCACCGTGCGCCGACGATAGTCGCGCTCCGGGTAGGCCGCGCGCATCACATCGAACAGCTGCTGACCGGCTCGCCTCAGCGCGGTGAGATCGACACCGGGGAGCGAACCGTTGCGCATGACCACCTTGCCCGCGACCATCGTCAGGACTGCATCGCGGGCAGTGCCGTTGAGCACCAGGGTGCGCAGCGGATCCTCCGTGACACCCATGCGGAAGTCGTCCAGGGCGAACGCCGCCAGGTCGGCGGTGGCCCCCGCGGCCAGACGCCCGAGGTCCCGGCGGTGCAGCGCGGTCGCCCCACCGGTCCAGAGCGCCTCGAAGTAGCCGGAGAGATGGCCCTGGCCCAGGTCGCCGGCCTGGAGCTTGGCGACCTGGGTGCCCACGTCGATTCCCCGGATCAGGTCGGGCGGGAAGGAGTCCGTGCCCAGACACAGGTTCACCCCCTGTGCCCGGTAGCCGGCGAACGTGTGCAGATGGTGGGCATACCGGGCGTTGGTCAGCGGGCAATGCACGATCGAGACACCGGCGTCGGCCAGCGTCGCAACGTCCCCGGTGTCCCTGCCGAGCACTTCGGGATGCACATCCAGCACCACCCCATGCGGAACGATCAGCCGGTCGGACAACAGCCCGGAGTCGGCCATCAGCTGCAGCGGGGTACGCCCGTAGGTGTGTTGGATGTACTCGCGCTCCGCGAGGCCTTGCAGGGCGTGCAGGCGCACCAACGCGCCGCGCTGGTGCGCGGCCTCGGCGACGTCGCGGAGCAGGTCGGGGGTCAGAGTCTCGATCCGGCACGGGAGCAGCACCCCGGTCACCAGAGGATCGGCGAGCTGCGCGGTGTGGTCCAGGAACCGCAGCGCGTCGGCCAGACCCTGGCGGCCTGCCTCCTCGTCGAACTTCACGGTGCGCTTGCCGTCGACGCCGATCACGTTGACCCCGGAGCGGAACGACGGCCCGAGGAAGGCGCGCAGCCCCAGTCGCGTGGACACCTCGGCCATGGCCACGAAGTCCTCGTAGGTCTCCGCCCAATCGCTGTGCACCTCGGAGGCGATCGGCATGTAACTGGTGATGCCGTGCAGGGCGAGCTGGACCAGCGCGTACTCGCGCACCGTGCGCCGTTGCGCGGCGTCGAACACCGCCCGGGGCGCGGCGAAGTACTCCGTCGACCAGGTGAAGCCGGCGGCCGACTCCGGGGACGCCCAGGAGTCCAGGATCAGGTGGTCGATGTCGGTGAGGGCGTCCAGGTCGATGAGGCCGGGGGTGACCACCGCGTCACCGAGGTCGATGCGTTCGTCGGCCTGGTGCCGGTCGAGTTCGGCGCGCTCACCCACATCGACGATGGTGTCGCCGTCGATCAGCACGGCGCCGTCCGGGATCTCCACGTGCGAGCGTCCGTCGTGGGCGATCACCCAGGAAGCGGTCACCAGGGTCTTCATCGGCACCCCTTTCATATTTGGTAAACCAAATTAGCGAACTGACTGCCGGTGACCCGAGTAGGGGTCGCCGCACCCTCCATCGAAGGGCCCGTCAACTGCAGCTCGCACCCTCATTTGCGCGACCATAACCTCTCCATGACATGGGAAGTGAAGCGACTGACGGTCCACCCGTGCGGGGATGCACCCGATGCCGCAGCACCCTAGTGGAAACCGCGATTATTGGTATACCGTTCCGGCCACCCACACCCCCGAGCACCGAAGGACCGACGTGCCGGATCCGCATGAGTCGCCGAGTCGGACGCGCCCCGCCGGCGTGCCGGAGCCCTCCGACGGGCAGGTGGCCACCCTGTCGTCACCGGATTCCGCGGCCACAACAGCCGAGCGCAGAACCGCCGAGGAGATCGCCACCGCGCGGTCGCTGCTGGGCACGGCGTGGCTTCGGATTCGCCGCAGTCGAATCGCCATCGCCGCGCTGATCGTGGTGGCTCTGATGGTGCTGTTCGCAATCCTGGCCCCGGTGTTGGTGGCCATCGAGGGATCGGATCCGTTCACCGCCCGGACCGGGCCGGACTTCCTGGACGACTTCTCCACGCCGGGCCTGCCGCTGTCGTACTACCGATTCCCGTCCGGCGAGCACTGGCTCGGTCTCGAACCAGGGCTCGGTCGCGACATCTTCGCCCGCATGGCCTACGGCGCAAGGATCTCTCTGACCATCGCGCTGCTGTCCACGGTGGTGTCGGTGGTACTGGGCACCGTGCTCGGCGCCGCCGCCGGATACTTCGGCGGCAAGGTCGACATGGTGATCAGCCGAGTGATGGATCTGTTCCTGGCCTTCCCGCACCTGCTGTTGGTACTGTCGCTGACCCCGATCATGCAGTCCCGGCTGCGTGGCACCGTGTTCGATTCGGGCAGCCTGGTGCCGATCGCCTCACTGGTGATCATTCTCGGATTCTTCGGCTGGGCGTACCTGGCCAGAGTCGTACGCGGCCAGGTGCTCTCGATCCGGCAGCAGGAATTCGTCGAGGCCGCCCAGGCCTACGGGGCCTCGCATCGGAGCATCGTCTTCAGGCAGATCATCCCGAACGTCATGGGGGTCGTGCTGGTCTACGCGACCATGATGATCCCTACCAACATCACCGCAGAGGCGGCCCTGTCGTTCCTCGGTGTCGGGGTCAAGGACCCCACGCCCTCCTGGGGCCAGATGCTCAACGCGGCCCAGTCGGGGAACTGGTACCTCTCCGACCCGTGGTTCCTGGCCGTCCCGGCCGGCGCACTGGTGATCACCGTGCTCGCCTTCAATCTGCTCGGCGACGCGGTCCGGGACGCGCTGGACCCCAAGTCCTCCCGAAGCTGATCCACCCTGCCGTGCCATCCCTTTCCCGTCCGCAAGGAGACGCAGTGAAACGAAGCACCATGACGGCGCTCGCCCTGACGGTCAGTGCCGGGCTGGCCCTGACCGCCTGCGGCGGCGCCAAGCCGGCCCCTGGTTCCGGCTCCGGCTCCAAGGCCGACGCCTACGCGCCGGTGACGGTCGGGAAGGGCTACGCCACCAAGGGCGGGAACATCAACGTCCTGATGTCCTCGGACTTCCAGACGCTGGACCCCGGCAACAGCAACTACGTGCAGACCGCCAACGTCGGCCAGCTTTACTACCGCACACTGACCATGGCCAAGGAGACGGCCGGCCGGCCGCCGACCATCGTGCCGGATCTGGCCACTGACCTGGGCAAGCCCTCCGCCGACGGCCTCACCTGGACCTACACCCTCAAGAAGGGGTTGAAGTTCGAGGACGGCACGCCCATCACCAGCGAGGCCATCAAGTACGGGGTCGAGCGCACCTACGCCCGCGATGTCTTCACCCAGGCACCGCAGGAACTGAACTCCGCCCTGGCCGACGACGGGTACAAGGGGCCTTACTCCGGCGGCGACTTCAAGGCGATCGAAACCCCCGACGACCAGACCGTCGTCTTCCACCTCAAGCAGCCGTTCGCCGAGTTCCCCGCGCTGGTTTCGCGGTCGAACACGGCGCCGGTGCCACAGGCCGCAGACACCAAGCTCGACTACACCAACCACCCGGTCTCGTCGGGCCCGTACAAGATCAAGTCGTACGACCGCGGCCGATCGATGAAGCTGGTCCGCAACGACCAGTGGGACCGGGCCACGGATCCGAACCGGCCCGCCCTGCCGGACACGTTCACCTTCACCCTGTCCACCGCCCAGGCCACCATCAGCCAGCAACTGCTCGCCGACTCGGATCCGACGGCGATCACACTGGACGGCAACGGTGGCCTGCAGGCGTCCGACGCGGCCAAGCTCAACGATCCCAAGGTCAAGGCGCGCACCGCAGCCGGACTGCTGGGCTGCACGGACGTGCTGAACTTCAACACCGAGACGATCAAGGATCCTCAGGTGCGCAAGGCGATGGCGCTGTCCATCGACCGCAGCGCCGTCCAGGTGCAGTACGGCGGCGCACGGTTCGGCAAGCTGGCCCAGTCGTACATCAACCCGGCCCAGCGTGGATACGTCGAGCAACACACCGACCTGGACCCGACGGGCAAGCCGAAGCCGGACGAGGCCAAGAAGCTCCTGGAAGGCAAGAACGTCCCCAAGAAGCTGGTGTACGGCTACGCGGACACCAACGCCCGGTACAAGAACGTCGGCACCGTGCTGCAGCAGAACTTCAAGGCGCTCGGTATCGACCTGCAGCTGCGCCCGATCCCGGCCGCCAACTACTACACCGTGCTGGCCGGTGACCAGATGCCGGACATCGCCCGCAGCGGCTGGTGCGGCGGCGCGGACAGCGGTTCGGTGCGCACCACCATCGACCCGAACGTGGGGCCGAGTCTGGACGGGAAGACCTACGGCTTCTCCAACATCCCGCGGTACCACGACCCGAAGATCTCCGGCGCCATGTACAAGCTGCGTGGCACCAACGGGTCCAGCGAGGAATTGGGCAAGAAGTGGGCCACCCTCTTCGACCAGGCCATGCAGGCCTACCCGCTGGTTCCGTTGGTGCGCAGCTACACCAGCAGCGTGGTCGGCTCCAAGGTCCGCAACGCGCAGATGGGTTACTTCTTCGGCGCCATAGACCTGTCGATCGTCGGCGCCGAGCACTGACGCTCGCGGCACAAGAGAGGTGGAACGGTGAGTTCATCCCGAGCCGGCAGGTCGCGCCCGTGACCGGTTTCCTGACGCGGCGGTTCGTCGCGACGATCGTGCTCCTGCTTGTCATCAGTTTCGTGACGTTCAGTCTGTTCCAGTTCGGCCCGGCGGACCCGGCCGCGGCGGCCTGCGGTCAGGAGTGCACTCCGCAACGCATCGCCGAGGCCCGGGTCGCGCTCGGGATGGACAAACCGTTCCTCACCCAGTACCTCACCTACATGTCGGGACTGCTGGGCAGTCACATGGTGGGCGCGCCGGGCGCCGAAACCCTGTGTTCCTGGCCGTGTCTGGGCAAGTCGTTCCAGACCAACGAGGATGTCACCACGATCATCGCGCGGGCCCTGCCGTACACGCTGTCGGTGGCCGGCGGTGCGATCGTGCTGTGGACCATCGCCGGCGTCGGGTTGGGCCTGCTCGCGGCGCTGCGCAAGGGCCGGTTCACCGACAGGCTGATCGTCGGCGCAGCCTCGGTCGGGGTCTCCCTCCCCATTCCGGTGACCGGCCTGTTGCTGCTGCTGTTGTTCGTCAGCACGCTGAACCTTTTGCCGTTCACCACCAACGAGATCACCTCACCGTTCGGCGCCGCGGGTCCGGGCGGCTGGTTCCTGAACTACCTGCTGCCCTGGGTGGCGTTGGCCGTGCTGTTCAGCGCGCAGTACATCCGGGTCACCCGCAGCAACATGCTGGAGACCTTCGGCGAGGACTTCATGCGCACCGCGCGCTCGAAGGGCCTGTCCCGGCGGCAGATCGTCTTCAAGCACGGTGCGCGGGCCGGCATCACCCCGGTGGTCACCATGCTCGGGCTGGACATCGGCGGCCTGTTGGGCGGTGCCGTGCTCACTGAGCAGATCTTCTCGGTGCCGGGTGTCGGATTCACCGCTGTGCACGCCGCGCAGGCCGGTGACCTGCCGGTCACCATGGCCATCACCATGATGGCCGCGTTCTTCATCATCGTCGCCAACGTCCTGGTCGACATGGTCTACGCGGTGATCGACCCGCGAGTGAGGGTCGCCTGATGACCACGCCCGAAGCCGCGCCCTTCCTCGCCATCCGCGACCTGCGGGTGAGCTTCCCGACCGACGACGGCGTAGTGCACGCGGTCAACGGCATGGACCTGACCCTGGCGCCCGGGGAAACCGTCGGAATCGTCGGCGAATCCGGCTCCGGCAAGACCGTCACGAGCCAAGCGCTAATGGGACTGCTCAAGGACACCTCGGCCACCGTCACCGGGCAGATCCTTCTGGACGGCCAGGATCTCAACGCGCTCACCGAGGCGCAGATGCGTGCCTACCGAGGCAAGAAGGTCGCGATGATCTTCCAGGACCCACTGTCGGCGATGCACCCGTTCTACCCGGTCGGGGTACAGATCGCCGAGGCCTACCGGGTGCACAACGACGTGTCCAAGAAGGCCGCGGCGCAGGTCGCCGTCGATATGCTCGGCCGGGTCGGGATTCCCGACCCGAGCCGCCGTTACTCGGCGTACCCGCACGAGTTCTCGGGAGGCATGCGGCAGCGCGCGATGATCGCCATGGCGCTGGTCTGCGAGCCCGAGCTGCTGCTCGCCGACGAACCGACCACCGCACTGGACGTCACCGTGCAGGCCCAGATCCTCGATCTGCTGGGCGAACTGCAGCAGGAGACCGGGACCTCGGTGATCCTGGTGACCCACGACCTCGGTGTGGTCGCCGAGGTCTGTCACCGGGTCGTGGTGATGTACGGCGGGGAGTGCGTGGAGCAGGCGACCGTCGCCGATCTGTTCACCGACCCGCGACACCCCTACACCCAGGGACTGCTGGCTTCGATGCCGTCACTGGCAAGGCGGTCCGGGCGGCTCAACCCGATCCCGGGCTTCCCGCCGTCGCTGTCGGCGCTGCCCGACGGCTGCCTGTTCGCGGACCGCTGCCCGAAAGCACACCTGGTGCCGGACAACGCCTGTGGTACGCGCCGGCCGACGCTGACCGGACCCGACGGGCACCCGTCGCGGTGCCACCTGACGACCCTGGAACCGGCCCAAGAGGTGGTCCGATGACGCCGCTGCTGCAGGTCACCGATCTGACCAAGCACTTCTCGAGCCGCTCCGGCGCCTTCCGGTCCGCCGGCGGCTTGATCAAAGCCGTGGACGGGGTCAGCTTCTCGGTCGAGGCCGGGCAGACCCTCGGACTGGTGGGGGAGTCCGGGTGCGGCAAGTCGACCACCGGCCGACTCCTCATGCGGCTGCTGGAGCCCACCTCCGGGAGCATCCGGCTCGACGGCCGGGAGATCTCCGAACTGCGCCGCTCGGACCTCCAGGAGTACCGACGCCGGGTGCAGATGGTGTTCCAGAACCCGTCGTCCTCGCTCAACCCGCGCCAGTCCGTGGGCAGTGCGATCGCCGCACCGCTGCTGGCCCAACGGGTCACGCCGGCCGGCGGCATCAAGGCCAAGGTGCGGGATCTGATGGACCGGGTGGGGCTGCGCCCCGACCACTACAACCGCTTCCCGCACGAGTTCTCCGGCGGCCAGAAGCAACGCGTGGGCATCGCCCGGGCGCTCGCCCTGGACCCGCAGCTGATCATCTGCGACGAACCGGTGTCCGCGCTGGACGTCTCGGTGCAGGCGCAGGTGATCAATCTACTGGAGGACATCCAGCGGGACACCGGGGTGGCATACCTCTTCATCGCCCACGACCTGTCCGTGGTCCAGCACTTCGCCGACCGCATCGCGGTGATGTACCTGGGCCGGATCATGGAACACGGGGACACCGAGGAGGTGTTCGGCGCTCCGAGCCACCCCTACACCCGGGCGCTGCTGTCCGCCGTCCCACAACCGGACCCGGCAGCAGACCGGAGCGGGCGGATCCGGCTGTCCGGAGACCTGCCCAGCCCGGCCGACCCGCCGCGCGGCTGCGTGTTCCGGTCCCGCTGCCCGGTACATCCGCGGCTGGACCCGGAACGCCGGCAGCTGTGCAACGACGCCGTGCCGAGCCGCGGCATCGCCTGCCATCACACGGACGTCGTCGCCGACACACTGGCCACGACGGCCCGATGAGCCGTTCCGCGCGTCCTGTGAACCGCCGAGCCGCGCAAACAGGAAGCCGCACCGTAGTACCACGCAACAGAAAGGTGACAACAGTGTTGATCCGTGACGTCCGCCCGTGGGGTGGAGAGCGCAGCGACGTCGAACTGTCCGGCGATCGCATCGCGGCGATCCGCCCGCACGACCCGGCCGCGCAGCCGACCGGCGAGGTGGTCGAGGGTCGCGGCCGGCTGTTGCTGCCGTCGTTCAGCGACGTCCACGTGCACCTGGACTCGACCCGGATCGGCCTGCCGTTCCGGCCGCACACGGGCGGCCCGGGGGTCTGGACGATGATGCTCAACGACCGGGAGAACTGGCGGACCGCGGAGGTCCCGCTCGACGAGCGGGTGGCCGGCACGCTGGAGCGGATGATCACCCGCGGAACCACCCGGGTGCGGTCGTACGCCCAGGTGGACGTGGACTGCAAGCTCGAGAAGTTCGATGCCGTGGTGGCCGCGAAGGAGAAGTTCGCCGATCTGGCCGAGGTCCAGATCATGACGTTCCCGCAGGCCGGCATCCTCCGCGAGAAGGGCACCACCGACTACCTGGAGGCCTCGCTGAAGGCGGGCGCCGACGTGATCGGCGGCATCGATCCCTGCACCCTCGACAAGGACCCCAAGGGGCACCTGGACGTCGTGTTCGGGCTGGCCGAGAAGTACCAGGTCGAGGTGGACATCCATCTGCACGAGCCGGGTCATCTCGGGGTGTTCTCCACCGATCTGGTGCTCGAGCGCACCCGGGCGCTGGGCATGCAGGGCAAGGTCACGATGTCCCACGCCTACGAGCTGGGCTCGGTTTCCGAATCAGTCAGCCGCCGCATCATCGACGATTTCGCCGAGCTGGACATCGCGATGGCCACCGTGGCACCGCCGGCCCGCGGACAGCTGTCTCTGGTGGCGCTGACGGAGGCCGGCGTACGGGTGGGCCTGGGCGAGGACGGTCAGCGCGACTACTGGAGCCCGTACGGCAACTGCGACATGCTCGACCGTACCTGGCAACTGGCCTTCACCAACAACTTCCGCCGTGATGATCTGATCGAAATGTCGCTGGCGGTCGCGACTGTCGGCGGGGCCTCGATCATGAGTCACGACGTTGCCCGGCTGGCCGGGGTCGCCGACCGGCCCGGCCTGGCCGTCGGTGACCGTGCCGACCTGCTGCTGGTCGACGGCGAGACGCCGGCCAGTGCCGTGATGGACCGCGGCAGCGACCGCACCGTCCTGCACGACGGCGTCGTCGTGGCCGACCAACTGGCCCTGGTACGCCGCTGACTCCGGCTCGCCGCAGAGCCGTGACCGGCAAGCTTTGCCGGTCACGGCACCGGGGAACTGGGCCCGCAGACCGCCATGATCACGGACATCGCCATCGGCTGCGGAATGCCGGCCTTTGCGGCCACTTCCGGGGCGGGACAGCCCTTGGAAGTGAAGCACCGCCGACGTCTCGTGGCGCGTGAACGGGGAAAGCGCGCGACTATACGGCCTCGTCTCCGCTGTACCTCACGAGCTGAGGAACACAGAGCGCGAGCACCGCAAGCACGGCAACCAGCAGCAGTGCGCTCAGGAACGTGGTCGTCCCCACTCCGGCCCACTGCGCCGCCGCGCCGAGACCGAGCGACGCGAACGGCATGACACCGATGGCCAGTTCCTGGATTCCCAGGACGCGCCCCTGGACCGATGGTTTGGTGACCATCAGCAGCAGGGTCGTCTGCAGTACGCCGAAGGACGCGCTCATCACGCCGATGCACGCCATCAGGGCGAAGGAGAGAGCCCTGCTGTGGGACAGCGCGAAGAGCGACCACAGGGACGCCCACGTCGCCGTGCCGAAGACGAACAGGCCACCCTTGAACCTGAAGTCGCCGAGCGTGGCGATGACCAGCGAACCGACGAGTCCGCCCGCGCCACTGCAGGTCAGGAGCCAGCCCAGGCCTGCGGCGTCGAGGCCCAGTGACTCTTGGGCGAAAAAGGGCATGAATGCTTGGTAGATGGGCCACAGAAGGACGTTCGCCGCGAGCGTGACAAGGAGAACGCCCGCGGCGAGCCGGTTGGTGAGCACGGCACGGACGCCGGCGCGCAGCATCGTGACGACAGACCCGGGGCCGGAACCGGATACGGCCCCGCTCGTGCGTCCGCCGCTGGTGCGGAGCGGCCACAGGGCAGCAAGTGATACCCCGTACCAAGCAGTTGAGATCCAGAGGGCCTCAGGTGCACCCAGGGTGCTGATCATCGCGCCGCCGATGGCAGGTCCGACGACCTGGGTCATGTTCATCGCCATGGCGTTCAGGGCGTTCGCGTTGCTCAGGTTCTCCCGTCCGACGAGATCGAGGACCAACGCGAAACGGGCGGGCTGGGACGGCGACTGGGCCAGGCCGATGGCAAGCCCGCCGAGCACCAGCGCCCAGTACGGAACCCGGAAGAACGACTCCATCGTCGCCACCACTGCCACCGCGCCCAACGCCCAGGAGCAGGCGAGGGCGAGAAGGCGTACCCGGTCGTACCGGTCCGACAGCACCCCGGCGAAGGGGCCGAGCAGCATCGGGGCCAGGCGCACCGCGGTGAACACGGCGAGGAGCATCTCGGAGCGGGTCGTCTCGAAGACGAGCCAGCCCAGGATCAGCGTCTGCGTCCAGGCCCCGCAGAAGAAGAACAGGTTGGACACCCACAGCCACCGGAAGCTGGTGCTGCTCCGCAGGGACGACAGGGCCCCGGTCGCTCTCGGGACTGTGGGTGTCGCAACAGTGTGGTTCCTTGAAGGGGAGGCCATCTAACGCGCGACCGCCGGCCTCGCGAGGACCCGCTCCAGAACCACGTACGCGACCACCGCCACGACGAGGCCGCTCACGGCGTCCGAGAACTGCGGCGCGTACCAGTGCACGAGCCCGCCCACCATGGCGCCGGCTGCCCACGCGGCGAAGGCCGTGGGACGTACGGCAGTGGTGGGGCGCCGGTCGACGCGGCTGCGCAGGAACACCTGGTCGGCGATGAGCACCCCCCCGAGGGGCGGGACGAAGACGCTGAGGATGACCAGCCAGTCGAGGAAGTGGTCCCATACGCCGGCGAGGGCGGCGGCAGTGCCGATGATGCCCAGGACGAGGGTCGTGATCCGCATCTTGGTACGGGTCAGGTGCGACCAGCTGAGCGCCCCGTTGTAGAGGCAGTGGCTGCACACCGAGCCGAGGTTGACGAAGACGAACACGGCCGCGAGGGCGTCGAGGAGGAGGCCGTGGTCACCCGTGAGGATCGGCAGGAAGTTGCCGCCGACCGTTGCCGCGGAGGCGATGGCACCGGCTGCGACGACAATGCCGCCGGTGATCTGGGCGACCATGCTGGCCAGCGGGAACGCGGTCGCGGTGGCGAGGACGGCCTGCTTGCCGTTCTTGGACCATCGGGTGAAGTCGGCGGTCATCGTGCCCGAGTCCGCGAACGTGGCCATGATGAGCGACACGGCCGCGCCGAACGTCATGGCGCCGTCCGGTGCGACGCCCTGGTAGTCGAGCACCGCACCCAGGCTGTGGTCCCGGGACACGAGGACGAGGGCTGTCAGACCGACGATGATGAACAGCGGCGCGGCGACGGCACCGAGCCACGACAGGGCACGGATGCCGAGATAGGTGATCGCGACGAAGGCAGCGCCCGCGAGTACGGCGACGAGTTGTTCGTGCCAGCCGAATGCCTGGTGGAGGGTCGCTCCGGTGGCGCCGGTGTTGAAGGCGAACCAACCCACGACGATCGTGGCCAGGAAGCCGGATGCGACGACATGACCGATGCGGCCGAAGGTCTTCGTGGCCTGGAGGGCGAAATTCTCGCCGGTGCTGCCCGCTCGATAGCTGAGCAGGCCGACGTACACGAACATGACGAGGTTGGCGACGAGGATGGCGGCCAGCCCGCGCCAGAATCCCAGGACGGCGACGACGACCCCGCCGGGTACGGCGTTCGTGAGGATCATCGGGAATCCGAACCACACGGCCGACACGGTCAGGAGGGACTTACGGCGTTCCCGGGGAACGGGGCTGTGCTCGTACTCCGAGTCGAGCTCTGCGCTCGGGTGCGCGGCATCGGCCGCGACGGGTATACGACTGTCCATGGGCGAGTCTCCGAGGTGGGGCAGGTCCTGTCGTCCCACTCCCGTGGTCGCCGGGAGTGCGGACGGGCGTGGGACGACAGGACCTGGCGCGTGGTCAGATGAAGGAGTCGACGAGGGCCTTGACGGCCTTCTCGAAGGCCTCGACCGGCGGGTGCGTGATGCCGGCGCCGATCATGCCGATGCCCGCTTCCTTGTGGGCGATCGCGGTGTTGATGACCGGCAGGATCCCGGTGGCCAGGACCTTGCGGACGTCGATCCCGGTGGGGATGCCCTGGAAGTCGAGCATGGGGATGGTGACGTTGGGGTTCTGTGCCGTGGTGATCTCGCCCATCTGGCGTGTGAAGCCGATGGCCTCCTGCACGGTGCCGCCGACAAGGGCGACGATGGCGGGCGCGGTGGCCATGGCGAAGCCGCCGAAGCCGTAGGTCTCGCTGATCGCGCTGTCGCCGATGTCGAGGCCGGAGTCCTCCGGCTTGTATCCGGCGAACATCGGGCCGACGACCTTCTGGGCGGGGCCGGTGAACCACTGGTTTCCGCCCAGGCCACTGACCCGTACGCCGAACTCGACGCCGTTGCGGGCCATCGTGGTGACGATGGTCGAGCCCTCGATGCCGTGGGCCGCGTCCATGGCGGCCTTCGCCATGGCCAGCCACGTCGGGCCGGAGAAGTAGTCCGAGCTGGCGATGAAGTCGAAGACTTCCTTCTTCTGCTCGGTGGTGAAGCCGGTCCGCAGCAGGGACGGCGCGAGCGCCTGCAGGAGCAGCAGGGTGCCCGCGATGTTGCGGTTGTGGCACTCGTCGCCCATGTGCAGCGCCTGCGAGAGCAGCAGCCGCAGATCGATGGGGCCGCCGATCTCCATGGCTTCCTTGAGCATGGGGCCGAGCACGTCGCGCATCCAGACGAGCCGCTCGATCACCGACTCGTCGTTCGCCCCCATGCGGAGGATCTTCGCCATCTGCTCGGACAGGTTGGTGTACGCCGTGTTGCCGTACGTCTCGTTGTGGACGATGTGCATGTACATCGACGCGGAGGTGACTCCGGCCATCGAGCCGACGCAGTCGTGCTCGTGACACGGCGAGAAGGTGATGTCGCCGGAGGCGGCGAGTGCGGCGGCCTCTTCCAGGTCGCCGGCGAGGCCCTCGAAGACGAGCGCACCGGTGACGGCGCCCTTCATCGCTCCGGCCATGCGGTCCCAGGTGATGGGCGGTCCCGCGTGCAGGATCGTCTTCGGGGTCATGCCGGGTACGACGTCGATGGCACGGCCGAAACCGGTCAGCATGGGCTGGGAGTTGGCGATCCGTTCGACGGCGAGGGCGTTGGCCTTCTCGATCCGTGCGGCAACCTCCGGGACCTCCAGGGCGTCGAGAGCGGCGAGGATCTCGGGTTTGCCTCCACCCGGCGGCGTCCAGTCGAGCGTGGTGACCTTGGCGCCCTGGGCGGCGATGTCCTCGTCGAACATGGCCAGGCCGACGTTGACGACGTCGAGGTCGCTCTCGAAGAGGGTGGTGATGCGGTTGCTCATGCGTGCTTGACCTTCCGGGCTATGGCACGGGCGAACTGGCCCGTCTCGGTGCTGCTGCGGGTGACGGTGACGCCGGCTGCCTGCAGGGCGGCGATCTGGTCGGCCGACGCCGGGGTGTCGAGGTCCGTGCCCAGGACGTAGCCGACGATCTCCAGGTGGCGGCCCGCTTCGGCGGCGATCCCCTTGGCCTGCTCGATGGCCGGCAGGGTGACGCCGACCGGGTCCTCGTGGGCGCCGAAGCCGAGGACGAAGTCCATGACGACGGCGGCGACCTCCGGGTCCTTGGCTTCCTCGACCAGGCGGGCCAGCCGCAGGGAGGGGTCGATCATGGGGTGCGGGCGGCCGTTGGTGAAGTCGTCGTCACCGAAGTCGAGGAAGGTGTGCCCCGTGCTGGGGCTGTCGGCGGTCAGCCGGCGCTCGGGGTCCTTCTGGATGTTGCTCCACACGTCGTCGCCGCTCTCGAGCATCGCGTACATCGACTCGTCGCACAGGGTGCCGCCGCAGAACAGGCCGCGCACGAACCGCTGTTCCGGCTTGAGGAGAGCGGCGACCTCGTCGATCCGGCGCGTGTCGAACGGCTCGACGGCCGCGTCCGGGTTCACTCCGAGACGTACCGCCTGCAGGGCGGCGTCCTGGCTGCCGGACGCGAAGTGTCCGCCGGCCGCGACGACCGCTCCCTCGGAGCCGCCGACGAAGTAGACGACGACGGGCTTGCCCGCGGTGGCGATCTCGGCAAGCACCTTCTTCTCGACCGTGGGGGCCGGCGGCTTGGAGACGAGCACGATCACGCTGGTGGCCGGGTCGGCAGCGAGCGCCCGGATGCCGTCGATCATCATGATGCCGCCGACCTGCTCGCTCAGGTCGCGACCGCCGGTGCCGATGAGCTGCGAGACACCCGCGCCCAGGGCGTGGATGCGGACGCTGACCTCCTGCGCTCCTGTGCCCGATGCGGCGACCACGCCGACCGAGCCGGGGCGGACGGCGTTGCCGAAGCACAGGGCGACATTGTTGATGATCGCGGTGCCGCAGTCCGGTCCCATCATCAACAGACCCTTTTCGTGGGCCAGTTCCTTGAGGGCGACCTCCTCCTCGACCGGGACGTTGTCGCTGAAGAGCAGCACGTGCAGGTCGTTCTCAAGGGCCTTGCGGGCCTCACGGCCGGCGTAGGCACCGTTGACCGCGATCACGGCGAGGTTGGCGGCCGGGTCGGCCTGCGCGGCGGCCGCGATGGTCCGATGGGTGACGGTCACATCGCCCGTGGCGGGCGCCTTGCGCCGGAGGAGTTCCTCGACACGCGCGAGGAGCTCGTCGGCGTCGACTCCCGCGCGGGCCTCGACCACGACCATGAGGTCGCCGTTGCCCGCGGCTTCGAGTTCGGGTGTGAGCAGCCCGAGGTTGCCCAGCACCCCCTTGTTCATCTCCGTGCCCATGGCCACGAAGGCCTGCTCCACCTCGTCGAGGCTGTTCGCCTTCGTCGAGATGGCCATCAGGGATACGGAGTCGAAGTATGTGTTCTTCTTGACGACTGCTGTGATGCTCACAGCGAACCTCGCAGTTCTCTCTCCAGGTGAAGCCCGGCCACCAGACCGGACAAGGTGTCGGTGCCGGAGGTGTGGCCGTGGGCCAACGCACGGCGGACCGGGTCTCGGACGGTTTCGATCGCCTGCGCCTCGCTCTGCCCGGAGGTTGCGGCGAGGGAGCACACCACATCAACCAGTTCGGCACGGACGCGTCCTGACAGTGCCTCACGCAGGGTGGTCGTGCTCAGCAACGTCGTACGACCGGGCTGCTCGTCGAGTACGTCGTGGAGCGCCCGGGCGAACGGACCGAGCCTGCTGCCGTCGAGCGACGACAGCAGGGCGATGGCGGTGAGGAAGTCGTCGCCGGCCGGGGTGAGTCCGGGGCCGAGACCCAGAAGGGCGAGGACACCGTCGCGCATGCCGACGGTGTCCGAGGAGCGCACGGCCCGCACCAGCGCATCGCGTCCGTGCTCCAGCGCCGTGCAGACGGCCACCTCCATCGGCGCGGCACCCGGCGATGTGCCGAGCATCCCACCGAGTTCGCCGTCGACGGACACCAGGTGGTGCAGGGCCCGAGCCGAAACTGCAAGTTCAGACGCTGTCAGGGAGTCAAGGTGCGACAGAACGGGATGCCATTCTGCGACCCCCTGGACGGAGACCCGAAGGCCACCGAAAGCGCCCTGCAGGGCGATACCCTCCGGGCCGAACTCGACGACCTGACCCGCTTCCACCCCACGGCCGACCCAGTGCGCGATGTCCACCACAAGGGTCCGGGGAGCGTCCCCACTCCCCCGTGCAGCCAGCGCCATCAGCCCGCCATCCGGCAACAACAGGTTGATCACGCCCCGAAAAACGCTCTCCACGCTCCCGCATCCCCTGAGCGTGCGCAGGTGCGCCAGAAGCACGACATCAGCGGAACACGGGCGCAGAACCACAGTCGCGCTCACCGATACCACCGCCACTCCTGTCCGACCGGACCACCAGGACGCACTGCATCCCTCAACCGCAACCGTTGGAGATTGGTATACCATTTTGCAGCCAGAAGCGAACTAGTCGGAGGAGGATTCCATGCGTATCGTCGTGGCTCTCGGAGGCAACGCGCTGGCACGGCGAGGCGAGCCGATGACAGCGGACCACCTGCGTGCGAACGTCAGGGCATCCTGTGAAGCACTCGCCGGACTCGCCGGCGAGCACGAGGTGGTCATCACCCACGGCAACGGCCCGCAGGTGGGCCTGCTCGCCCTGCAGAATCTGGCCTACCAGGACGTCGCTGCGTACCCGCTCGACATATTGGGCGCGGAGACACAGGGCATGATCGGGTACGTCATCCAGCAGGAACTCTCGAACGCACTGGGTGGCCGGCGCGAGGTCGCCGCCGTCCTCACGACCACCGAGGTCGACGAGTCCGACCCTGCGTTCAGCCACCCCACCAAGCTGATCGGCCCCATGTACTCCGCCCACGACGCCGCCGACGCGGCGGCAGAGTACCGGTGGACCATCGCGCGTGACGGCGTCGGCTTCCGTCGCGTCGTCCCCTCGCCCCAGCCGTTGCGCATCGTGCAGGCGCCCCTCGTCCGCACCCTCCTGGAGAACGGCCGGCTCGTCGTGTGCGTCGGCGGTGGCGGTGTGCCCGTGAAGACCGACAGCAAGGGCCGCCAGACCGGTCTGCAGGCGGTCGTCGACAAGGACCTCGCCAGCGCCGCCCTCGCCGCCGAACTCAAGGCGGACATGCTGGTCATGCTCACGGACGGCGACTACGTCAGCGAGAACTGGGGGACGCCCGAGCAGCGGGACATCCTCATGGCCTCGCCGGAAGCCATCTCCGAGCTGTCCTTCGCCGAAGGGTCGATGAAGCCGAAGGTGGATGCCGCGGTGCGGGTCGCGATGGCCGGCGGACGCGCGCTCATCGGCCCGCTGGACCGCCTGGACGACCTCCTGGCGCGACGGGTCGGCACGGAGATCCGCTCCGATGTCGCCGATGGGATCGTCTTCGTCTGAGCCGAGGGGGTCGCCTCCGCTTGCGGCTGAGGGATCTCCTTCGCGTGCACCGAGGAAATCACCGTGGTGCACGCGAAGTGGCTCACCTTCCCACGAGCCCCCGCGTACCGCTCAACCGACCGGGTCCGCCTACTCCTTGGAGGACCACAGATGGGCCGCAGCCGCGCTGCGGCCCATCTCCAGGTGCTTCAGCACGAGCTCCTCGACGCGCGGCACGTCCCGCGCCACGATCGCGTCGTAGAGATGCTCGTGCTCCCTCGCCATGCTCAGCAGGTCGTCGTGCCGGCTGAGCAGCCAGCGCATGCGGCTGCGAAGGGTGCGCTCCAGCTCGCTCAGCAGCTCGTTCGCGGCCAGTGACGTCACTGTCTGGTGGAAGTCGGCCGCGGCGCGCCTGGCCTGTACGGCGTCTCCGCGCCGCGCCGCCTCCAGCTCGGCGTCGAGATCGGCGCGCAGCTTCTCCAGCCCCGCGCGGGTACGCCGCTGGGCCGCCAGCCGAAACGTCAGCGTCTCCAGCGCGGAACGCACCTCGCCCAGATCCGAGATGTCCGTGGGGCTGAACTCCCGCACCACCGCCCAGGTCCGCGGCCGGGGCGTCACAAGGCCCTCCGTCACCAGCGCCTTCAGGGCATCACGGATGGGCAGCCGGCTCACTCCGAGCTCGGCGGCCAGCTCACGCTCGACGAGCTTGCTGCCGGGCCGGCGTACACCATCGAGAATGTCGTCGCGCAGCTGGCGAGTGACCCGATCCGACTCGGGCTCGAAGCCTTCAGAACCTGCCATACCGCTCATTCTCTCATCACGTCCAGGAACGTCAGGTTTGGTATACCAAGTGGCCGCCGACCACACCCGAAACACGCTCCAGCAGGGTCACTCGGCGCGCGGGCAAGGGGATCGAGGGCGAACGACGAGCGCCCACACCCCCACGCATCAACCGATCGGCTGACCCTTGGGTCGTCCCAGCGTCCCCTCATCTCCAACCGGTTCAGCGACGGCGGGCGTCCGCGAACGGACTGAGCATGGACAGTGCTGTTCCTCGTGTCCAAGGCCCGGTCACCGAAGCACTCGCCACCGCAGCTCCAAGGACATCACACACCGACTGCTCCCCCATCGCACCGAAAGAGGAACCCCCGTGGCGTCTCTCCACCGCACCACCCGCCTGTTCGTCTCCCTCGCCGGCCTGGCCGTGCTCGCGACCGCGTGCAGCACACAGTCCGACGGTGACGCCGCCGCCCGGCAGAAGCCGTCGGCAGGCAGGACCGACTCCGCACCCCCCGAGGACAAGGCCGAGCGCTCGGCCTCCCCGAAGCGTTCGGCCGCCGACCCGGCCGCGAGCCGGGACCTGCTCGAAGCCGCACGTTCCGGTGACGCCGACGCCGTACGCAGCGCGATCAAGCGGGGCGCGGACCTGGAGACGCGCAACGGCGACCGTCGCACCCCGCTGCTTCTCGCGGCCACCGGCGACCATGTGGAGGCGGCCGAGGTACTGGTCGAGGCGGGCGCGGACCCCGATGCCCTGGACCAGCAGCACGACACCCCCTGGCTGGTGACCGGTGTGACCGGCAGCGCCGCCATGGCGCGCACCCTGGCAAAGGCCGACCCCGACTACACCATCGTCAACCGGTACGGCGGCACGTCCCTCATCCCGGCCGGAGAGCACGGTCACGTCGACTACATCCGGGAGGTCATCACCAACCCGGACATCGACGTCGACGTCAACCACGTCAACAACCTCGGCTGGACCGCCCTCCTGGAGGCCGTCATCCTCGGCGACGGCGGAGAGAACCACCAGGAGTCCGTGAAGCTCCTCCTGGACGGGGGCGCGGACAAGTCCATCACGGACAAGTCCGGCACGACGGCACTCGAGCACGCCGAGGAGCGCGGCTTCGGCAAGATCGCCCGATTGCTGCGCAAGTGACGCGCCGCCTGCCGCAGCATGCGACTACAGGTATGTGCCTTCTGCGGCAGCGACCTGCCCGAGGCGTGGAGTGCGGGCCCCGAGGGCGCCCTCCGAGGCGCCCTCACGTCGTCCCACAGAGCAGCGGCGAGGTGTTGTAGCTTTCGTCGTGCGCCCGTCAGGGATTACGGGACAGCCCTGGGACCAGCTCTCCGTCGCGGGCGACGACGCGGCCGCCGTGGACGACCAGGTCACGGGTGGGCATGTCCACCACGACCTGCGGCAACCCTTCACCGCGCACGAGGATGAAGTCGGCCGGCGAGCCGGGCCGCAGGTCGGCCCGGTCCAGGCCCATCACCTCGGCGCCGCCGTGCGCACCCGCCTCGAAGCAGTCCGTCAGCTCCTGGTCCAGGCGCACGTCGGTCACCCAGCCCAGGATGTGCGCGCGGTGCAGCATGTCAGCGTTCCCGAACGGGCTCCACGAGTCGCGCACCCCGTCCGAGCCCAGACCGACCCGTACACCGTGCTCACGGAGCTTGGCGACCGGCAGCACCAGCGACGCACTCGGCGCGACGGTTGTCAGCGAGATGTCGAGGTCGGCCAAGTCCTTCGCAATACCTGCCAGTTCACCGTCGGACAGGGATGGCAGGCAGAAGACGTGGCTGACGGTGACCCTGCCGTGGAGGGACAGCGCCCGGGTGCGGTCGATGATGCTGCGCAGGACCGGCAGGCCCTTGTCGCCGCGGTCATGGAGGTGGATGTCCACTCCGACGCCGTAGCGGTCGGCGAGACCGAAGACCAGGTCCAGCTGCTCGTCCATGGCGTTGTCGAAGCCGATCGGGTCGATGCCGCCGATGAAGTCCACGACCCCGCTGCGGACCGCCTCCTTGAGCAGGTCCGCGGTACCCGGTGTGCGGATGACACCGTGCTGCGGAAACGCCACGGTCTGTACGTCCAGGGCATGCTTCAGGCGCTCACGAGCCTGGGCGAGCCCTTCCACACAGGCCAGCCCGTACGCCGGGGCGACATCCGCGTGCGCACGCATCGCACGGGTGCCTCGCGTCACCGCGTGGGCCATCAGGCCGTACGCCCGCTCCCCCACCGGACGGCGCTGGCTGCGGAACAACTCCGCGTCCTGCTCGGCCAGTTCAGCGATCGAACCGGCCGGCTTGCGCGAAACCCACTCACCACCCCACGTCGTCTTGTCCGGGTGAATGTGCGCATCCACCAAGGACGGCAGGGCGATCCGGCCGTCACCGTCGATCACATCGGCCCCCGCAGGAGCAGCACCCTCACTGATCCGGCCGTCGACCACGACCAGATCCACGGGCTCCTGCGCCCCGAAGGGCCGCACATTGCGGAAGACCACATCCCTCGGCGGTCTGTTCCCGGCGTCGGCACGAGCCGATGTGGTTTCCGTGGACGGGGCGGCCGCTGAGGAACGGGACGTCATGTGCGAGGACTCCTTGGGATCGGGTGAGTGCAGTGGGGTCAGAGCGGGATGCCCTGTCGGACGACGCGGACCGGCGTCCTGAGGAGGGACACATCCTTGTGCGGGTCGCCGGACAGGAGGACGGCACCGGCCAGCACTCCGCGACGGGTGACCCGGCTCGAGGAGAAGGGGACTGACTCGACACACATGGCGGACTCCTGGGCGTTTGACACCTGCCTCCGGCCCACATTTTGTATACCAAATGAACGAGAGAGACAAGATTCCGCCGGATTGTTCCTGAATAATCCACACATTCAGACCTTATGTGGGGCCGGTCTTGGTATACACAACTCGAGGCTGAGCGGCCGCGAACTCACCGCGCCGGGTGGATGACGTTCTTGCTCAGCACGAAATACGCGCGCTTGACGCCGTTCACCACCTCCGTGGCTCTCAGGTCCTCGGCAATGCTCAGCAGGGACCAGAACTCCCGCTGGGACCGTCCCCAGCAGCGCAATTCAGGCGCATATCGCATGGTCGAACACTCGCCCGCGGCGGGCCGCATGATTCGATCACCGCCACGCGGGTGGGTGTATTCGGGCGTTCCGACGACGCAGCGAGGTGCCGCAGCTGTAGTCGTGCGCCCGCCGGGGATCACGGGACAGCCCTTACCGATCGCTTCAGAATGAGGGCGCGGACGGCGGAGGCAGATGAAGCTACAGGCCAGTCCGAGCAGGACCGTGGATGTCCCGGTCCTCACGCAGGGCAGCGGCGACCAGACCTTCGCCCGCTACGACACCGAGCGCCGACCGCGCAGCCAGGCAGTCGCACGGGCCGCCCGGCAGGCCGGGCGGATGGGCCAGCAGCTCTCCCACCCACTGGCCGTCGCCCTGCGGAACACGGCGATGCGGCTGACACCCTCCCACCTCGCAACCCGCATGATCCTTCGGCACCATGCCTGGGCCCCACCACAGCTGAACTGATCCGATTCGCCCACCACTCCCGGGAGCCTGCTCTGTGTGCGGGCTGATGTGCGTTCAGCCGGTCCGGGTCGGATGAAAGAGCAGGTCACTCAGGTCCTGCCGGCGCCCCACCACGTCCGTGGCCGCAGCCGCGCCCCGGACCTCTCAGGTTCAGAGGCGGTCGTGCGTTCCCGGGGAGCCCGGGGGTGTTGAGACGGAAATGTGCGGGGTTGCTACTTCTGCCCGGCCTTAGCCCGGCAGGTCAGGTCCTTGGCGGGGAGCCTGCCCGTGGTCAGGTAGACCGTGACGGCCTTGTCTGCGCAGGAATTGCCGTCCGGCGCGTAGAGGACGCCGTGTCCCTCGCCACCGGCGACGGTGAGCATCCGGGAGCCGCGCAGGGCCCGGTGCATGGCCTGACCGGCGAAGAGGGGCGTCTGGGAGTCCCACTCGTTCTGTGCGATCAGCGCACTGACCTTGTTGTCAATCTTGGTCTGCGGCTCGCTGCCCTGCTTCCAGAAGGCACACGGCGTGATGGTGGCCGCGAAGTCGCCGTACAGCGGATACCGGGCCTTGTCGCGGATCGCCTCGCGGCGGTACCGCTCGGGGTCGTGCGACCAGGTGCGGGTGTCGGCGCACATGAAGGACCAAGCGATGGAGGCGTAGTTGTCGTCGGGCTCCTCGGCCTGACCGGGCGTGTCGGACGGAGCCGGGTTCTTGCCCTCGGCCGCCTGCTTCAGCGCGGCGATCCGTTCGGCGGCCTTCTGGACGTGGAAGAAGGTGCGGTTGTCGGCGCGGATGCCGTCACCGGTGAGGGTTTCCCCCTCGAAAGCGATGGGCTTGCGGTTCGCCCGCGCGATCAGATTCCAGAAGGTCTCACGGACCTTGGCCGGGGTGTCGCCCAGTCCGTACGTCGTGTGCCGCCGGGCGGTCCATTCGGTCCATCGCGTGAAAGCCTGCTCGGCCGCCTTCGCCATGTCCTGGAACATCCCCCGGTAGATCCGCGTGGGATCAGTTGCGCTGTCCAGCACGATCCGGTCGGCGCGCTGGGGGAACAGCTGCATGTACACAGCGCCGAGGTAGGTGCCGTAGGAGATCCCCAGGTAGGAGATCCTCTTCTCGCCCAGCACGCCACGGATGACGTCCATGTCGCGGGCGCTGTTGCGGGTGGTGAGATGCGGTAGCTTGCCACCGGCGTTGGCCCGGCACTTCTCGGCGACCGTATGTACCCGGTCCACGTCCTTCGCGAAGGTCTCGGCCTTGTACGGCTGGTCGGACTGTTCCTCGGTGGTCAGACCGCAGCTGACGGGGGTGCTCTGCCCGGCGCCCCTCAGGTCGAAGCCGACGAGGTCGTACCGCCGCTTCACTTCCGCGGGGAACTTGATGAGCGGGTCGGCAGGCAGATTCAGTCCCGGTGCGCCGGGGCCGCCCGGGTTGAGCAGCAGAACGCCGCGACGTTCCTTCGTGCTGCCCGCCTTGAGCCGGGATATCGCGAGGCCGATCGTCCTGCCGCCGGGGTCGCTGTAGTCCAGCGGCACCTTGAGCGTCGCGCACTGGAAGGTGTCGGGGCCCTTCGCGTCGCAGCGTTTCCACTGGAGCTTCTGCTGTGTGTACTGCCGCAGGTGGTCCTTGGCGGTGGAGGCGTCGGATGACTTGGGCGCGGCGCAGGCCGTTGCAAGCGTCAGCGCCGAAAGGGAGGCCGCCGCGAGGCCGGCGGCGAGGAGGGGGGCTCTGCGGGTGTTTCTGTTTCGCACGGTGATGCTCGTCCTTGTCGAGGAGGGTGGGCAGCCGGTTCACCGGTGAGGTGAGGCCGGTCAGTTTCCGTTGAGGTGCCGGCGGACGCACTGCGTGTACTGGTGGAAGCTGTCGGGCTGGTAGCACTCCTGCGTCTTGTTCGCGTACCAGACCATGAAGACGGCGACCAGCCCGGACACCACGATCGCGAGGGACGACGTCACCAGGGCGGTGACGGCCTTGCCCCGGCCGACGCCGGTCCGCTTGGCCGTCATCAGCGCGGCGATGCCCAGGATCAGGCCGATCACGGCGAGGGGGCCGCCGATGAAGACGACGGAGGTGAGGAGGCCGATGATGCCCAGTGCCATGGCGGCGGTGGCCAGGCCGTTCTTCCGTGCCATGAGGCCCGGTGTCGTTCCGTTCGGGGCCGTCCGAGTCCGTACGGCCTGAGCCTGAGCGGACGCCGTGTGGTTCAGCGGCGTCTCGATTCCCTGGGCGTTCATCAGCCCGTCCTTCCGTCCCGTCAACTGGTGAGGCCTCGATTCTGGATTTCGGGGGCCCGCGGGCACATCGCGGAAAGGCGGGAGAATTCGCTCCCCCGATCGGGGGAGGCCGCCGGTGGGCCGTCCGGTCATACTGGCCTGGCTATGTTCAGGGGAATCCGGCCGCTGCTGCGCGGCTCCACGTATTCGGGTGCGCTTTTCGCCTATTGCGGCGCGTTGGCGAGCCTTCCATTGCTGCCTTTCGCGGCGCTGCCGGCGATGGCATGGTCATCCGCTTCAGTGGAAGTGCGGTTCGTTCTGACCGTGCTGGTCTGGTCCGTACTGATCGGCGTGATCGGGCTGGCTCGTACCACGCGGCGGGTGCTGATCGCGTGCACCCGGCGGATGCTGAGGGTGCCGTTGCCGGATCCCGTGGGCGAGCGTCGGAGTGCGGGCTCTCCTGGTGCCACGTCGACCTGCTCCACGGCATCGGGCGCCGACCGTTGGCGGACCCCGCTCTGGCTGCTGTCGCACGTGGCACTGGGGTGGGCAGGGGCGCAGCTGAGCGTCCTGCTGTTCATCGCGGGCCTTCTCCTGCCTGGCGGTTGGGCGGGCGCCGAGGCCGGGGTGAGTGTGAACGGCTGGTCGCTGCGGCCGGAGAGCGGCTGGCAGAGCTGGGCAGCGGCGCTCGGCTGCCTGCTGCTGGCGGCGGCTCTGTGCCTGGCGGTGACGTACGCTCTGCGGTGGCTGGCGCCCAGACTGCTCGGCCCGTCGTCAGCCGAACGGCTCGCGCTGGCGGCCGAGCGGGAGCGGGTACTGGCCGAACGCAACCGGCTGGCCCACGAGTTGCACGACTCGATCGGGCACACGCTGACGGCCGCCACGATCCAGGCGGCGGTGGCGGGCGAGGTGCTCGGCGCCGACCCGGTGGCGGCGCGGGCCGCCCTGCGCAGCATCGAGGAGTCGACCCGGGCCGCCCTTGAGGACCTGGACTATGTGCTGGGCATACTGCGCGAGGAGCAGGCGGGGGCAGCGCCGGCCCGGACCCTGGCCGACCTGCCCGAGCTGCTCGACCGGTTGCGGCACACGGGCGCGGTGGTGGAGCCGGAGCTGTCGGGCGACTTCACGCAGGTGCAGGGGACGCTCTCCCGGGCGGCGTACCGGATCCTGCAGGAGGCGCTGACGAACGCGCTGCGGCACGGAACAGGCGGTCCGATCCGGGTCACGGTGGCGGCTGCGCCGAACGCGCTGGACCTCAGTGTGGTCAATCGGAGCGGGACCGGAACGAGCTCAGGTACGGGTGCCTTCCCGACGTCCGGGCACGGCCTGCCGGGGCTCACCGAGCGCGTGCGGCTGCTGCACGGCGAGATCGAGGCCGGTCCGGACGGGCCGGAGCACTGGCGGCTCGCGGTCCGGCTGCCGGTACGCTTGCCCGCATGATCGGCTCACACGCGAGCGCAGCGGTCACGACCAGCCCTGACGCGAGCGCAGCCGTCACGACTGGCACCGCCCTCGGCACCGCCGGCGCCTCCAGCAGCACCCCCGTCACCCTCCTGATCGCGGACGACGACGAGGTGACCCGCAGCGGTCTGCGCATGCTGCTCGGGATGCAGCCGGGGATCGCCGTGGTCGGGGAGGCCGCCGACGGCGTCGAGGCGGTCGAGCAGGCGCGGCAGTTGCGGCCTGACGTGGTCCTGATGGACGTGCGGATGCCGCGCCTCAACGGCATCGAGGCCACCCGGCAGCTCCTCGCCGAGCCGGCCGAGCCGCCGAAGGTCGTGGTGATCACCACCTTCGAGAACGACGGCTACGTCACCGCCGCACTCAGCGCCGGGGCCAGCGGCTTCGTCCTCAAGCGGCTCCCGCTCCCCAAGATCGCGGAGGCAGTGCGAGTGGTCGCGACAGGCGAGGCGATCCTCTTCCCGGCGGCCCTGCGCCAGATGGTCACCGCCCGCCCACTGGGCTCCGCCGAGGCGCTGCCGCACGCGGCGCTGACAGGCCGGGAGGAGGAGATACTGCGCCTGATGGCCACCGGCCTGTCCAACCCGGAGATCGCGGAGTCGTGCAGGGTGAGCCTGGAGACGGTGAAGACGCACGTCGGGAACGTGCTGACCAAGCTCGGCGCACAGAACCGGACCCACGCGGTGGTGATCGCGTACGAAACCGGCCTGGTCGTGCCCGGGGTCGCGGGCTGACGCGACATCAGGTGGCTTGACCCTGCCCGAGGCGGCCTGGCGGCGGGCCGGCCTTCGACAGCCACGACGTCACCCACCTTTGAGGGCGTGCCCGGCACGGGAAGCCGTCAGTCGATGAAGACCGCCGCCGCGTAGACCCAGGCGCCCTCGTGCCGGACGAACCGGCTCTTCTCATGGAGCGAGTCCGGCCGGCCGTGGTCCGTGTAGTGGGCGCGGAAGGTGACCGTTCCCGTGGTGTGGAACGCGCTGCCGTCCGTCGTGTCCAGGATCTCCAGGCGCACCCAGCGCATGCCGGGATCGAAGTCGACGACGGAAGGCCGGGTGTCCGGGTGCCAGGTGCGGAGGAGATACGCCGCGTCCTGGACGACGAAGGCGGTGTACCGCGAACGCATCAGCGCCTCGCAGGTCGGCGCGGCGGCGGTCCCGGCGTGCAGTCGTCCGCAGCAGTCGGCGTACGTGGCGGGCAGACCGCACGGGCACGGCGAAGCCGGAGTGATCGCGGTCACCGGGGCGTTCCGGGTGCTCGTGGCTTTGGGCTGCCGGGGGCGTGTGCTGCGACGGGACATGCGTCCATTGTGACCTGTCGCGGGCGGGTCAGTGCGTCAGGGTGAACCTGCGCCGGTACTCGGCGGGGGTGAGCCCGGTACGGCGGCGCAGCTGGGCGGTGTCGGCCCGGTCGACGGCTTCGAGTCCTGAGCTGGAAGAAACCGTGCTGCATCCGCACGGTCGGGGTCTCGGCGCAGAGCGCGAAGTCGTACCAGGGCACGGGCAGCTCGGGGCGGCGGCGAGCGCACGGTCACGCTCGAACCGGGGCGCGGTGTTCGTCGTCCCGCGCTCCACCTGGCACAAGCCGTTCTCGGCGGACGGAACCTCGCTGCTGCTGCTCGAGCCGTCCGGTACGTCGACGGTGGGGCGACCGGCACGACGTCGTACCCCACCATGTCGACCCCACCACCGGACACCCGCTGAAGGGCTGAACCCATGGGCGAAGGCGGGTGTTGACACTCCGTCGGCCACGGGTCAGAGTCCCGCTGATGGAGATCACCGAGTTGACCCCCGCCGAGCGCCGTGTCCGGGACGCCTTCCCGCGCGGTGTCGCTGTCGATTTCCGTACCGGAGTGGAGGCCGAGGACGACCCGGAGACCGGGGAGGGCTGGGGTCCTGAGCGCACCGTGCGCGCCGAGTTGCTGAGGGCACTGCTGGTGGGCGACCTGCGGGAGGACGGCCAGGTGTCCGCGCTGCGCATCCTGGGTGCACGGATCACGGGCACGCTGAATGTGCGGTACGCGATCGCCGAGTGCGCGGTGCTGCTGGCCGGATGCCATTTCGAGCAGGCACCCAACCTGTACGGCTCGCAGCTTCGGCAGCTCAATCTGAGCAATTCCGTGCTGCCTGGCCTGATCGCCGCGACCATCCGGATCGACGGTGTGCTGCGGCTCACCGACTGCCGGATCTCCGGTCCGGTCCGGCTCGGCGGTGCGAAGATCGCCCAGGCGCTGTTCTTCGACCGGGCCCGCATCGGGGTGAACGCGGACGGCACGCCCGCGCCCAACGACGAGGCCGTTCTCCAGCTGAATCACGTGGCAGTCGGGGACGACCTGTGGTGGCCCGGACTGGTCGTGCACGGTGAGGTCCGGCTCGGTGGAGCCGCCGTCACCGGGCAGATCCAACTCGACGACGCCGAACTGCACCACCCCGGGGCGACCGCGCTGCAGGCCGAGAACCTCACCGTCGGATCCGATGTCCATGGGATGCGGATCCGGGTCCAGGGGCGGGTCGATCTGCGCGGCGCCCGGATACCGGGCCAGCTCAATCTCGCGTACGCCCACCTGTCCAACCCCGGCGGCGTCGCACTGCGTGTCAGCAGTGCCACCATCGGCGAACTCTGGCTGCGGGAGGCTGCCCCTATCGAGGGCGGGATAACTCTGCGCCGGGCGAAGTTCGATCTCATCCACGCCGACCCCGCGGTCTGGCCGCACCGTGCGTGGCTCGACGGTCTGACGTACACGGCCCTGCTCCCCCACCTGCCGGCCGAGCGGCGGCTGCCGCTGCTCGAACGGGAGGAGGAGGGCTATGTGCCGTACGCGTACGAGCAGCTGACGGCGGCGTACCGGCGGATCGGCGATGACGACGCCGCGCGCACAGTGCTTCTCGCCAAGCAGCGCAAACACCGCGCCACCCTGCCCGCATACGCACGGCTGTGGGGGCATCTCCAGGATGTCACCGTCGGGTACGGCTTCCGGCCGGTGCGGGCCGCCGCCTGGCTCTTCTCGCTGCTGCTGGCCGGGTCGCTGGTGTACGCGCTGCACCATCCGAGCCCGTTGAAGGCGGACGAGGCTCCGCCGTTCAGTCCGTTCGTCTACACACTGGACCTTCTTCTGCCGATCGTGGACTTCGGGCAGGAGCGGGCGTACAACCCCCAGGGCTGGTACCAGTGGCTGTCGTACTTCCTCATCGCGACCGGGTGGCTGCTCGCGACGACGATCGCCGCGGGCATCACCCGGTCGGTCAGCAGGCAGTGACCATGCAGGTGACGGCCCGGGTCAGGGCTTGCGAGCCACACCCGCGTAGCCGGGAATCGGCTCGTCGCCGGGTACGCCGATGACCTCGCCGAGCTCCGGGTGCCAGTCCGCGGAGAGCGAGACGCCCGGCTCCACGAGTTCGAGTCCCTCGAAGAACGCGGTGAGTTCGGCGCGCGAGCGCGGACGCAACGTCATCCCGCGGGCCTTGTACATGGCCGACGCCTGCGCCGCACCCTCGGGGTTGAAATCCCCGGTGGTGTGCGAAAGCACCAGATAGCTGCCCGAGGGGAGCTTCTCCACCAGCCGGTCGACGATCTCGGCGGCACCGTCCTCGTCGTCGAGGAAGTGCAGCAGGGCCAGCAGGGAGAGCGCGATCGGCTTGCTGAAGTCGAGTACCTTGCCCGCCTGTTCGAGGATGGTCTCCGGCTCGCGGGCATCGACCTGGATGTACTCCGTGGCGCCCGCGGGGGTGGAGCGCAACAGGGCCGCCGCGTGCGCAAGGACGATCGGATCGTTGTCGCAGTAGACGATGCGAGAGTCCGGGGCCGTCTGCTGGGCGATCTGGTGGAGGTTCGGCTCGGTGGGGATGCCGGTGCCGATGTCGAGGAACTGGCGTATGCCCTGGTCGGTGAGCCACCGTGTGGCGCGGTGCATGAACGCCCGGTTGACCCGGGCCATGTCACGGCCGCGAGCGTCGAGGGTCAGGAGCTGCCGCGCCATCTGTTCGTCGACCGGATAGTTGTCCTTGCCACCGAGGAACCAGTCGTACATCCGGGCAGGATGCGGCTTGCTGGTGTCGATGTCCATGGGCTCGTGCCCGGTCATGGCGCGCTCCTGGGGTCCGTGGATCGGCGAATTGAGAGTGAGTTGTGGCAAGGACAGACGCCGGTTGCGTCAGGTTCCGGTAAGGAGAAAGTCCGCTTGGCCGGCCTTGGCTCCCTGGATGAAGGCTGCGATCTCGAGGTGGGTGTAGATCAGGGCGGGGCCGTCGGGGTCAGCGGACTGGCGTACAGCGACTCTGCCGTCGGCCAGCTTCATGGCCTCGACACAGTTGCCGCCGTTCCCACCGCTCCACGGCTTGTACCAGCCTTCGGAACCGAGTTGACCGGCGGGCATGCCGTTGTATATGGGGTCCATCGATCACAGCTCCTTGCGGAAGTCCCGGAGGATTTCCTTCGTGCGTTGTGCAGTTGCGGCCTGAGCCGCCATGCGGTCCATGACTTCGAGGTAGGAGGCCACCTCTGGGCGCGCGTCGAAGTAGACGGCGCCGGTCAGGTACTCGCTGTACACCATGTCGGGCAGTTCGGGGATGGCGAAGCGGAAGAGAACGAACGGGCCGTAGGTGCCCGGGTGGTGGCCGGTCGCGAACTCCGCGATCTGCAGTGTCACATGGGGCATCTCGGTGACGTCCAGCAGCCGGTCGATCTGCGCGCGCATGGCGTCGGGGCTGCCGACGGGGCGGCGCAGGACCGTCTCGTCCATCACCACCCACAGCTTCGGGGCATCCGGACGCGTCAGCAGGGACTGCCGCTCCATCCGCAGCGCCACATGGCGCTCGATGTCCTCGGGCCGGGTCTGGCCGACGGCGCCCGTACGCATCACCGATCGGGCGTAGTCCTCGGTCTGCAGGAGTCCGGGGACGAAGTGCGGTTCGTACATGCGCAGGAGGCTCGCTGCACCCTCCAGGCTGACGTACATGCTGAACCAGTCGGGCAGGACGTCGTGGAACCGCTGCCACCAGCCGGGCTTGTTGGCCTCCTCGGCCAGCTCGACGAAGGATTCGGCCTCCTCGTCGGCGATCCCGTAGGCCTTCAGGAGCATTTGCACATAGGGGATCTTGAGCGCGACCTCGGCGGTCTCCATCCTGCGTATCGTCGCGGGAGCGACCCGGAGCACCTTGGCAGCCTGGTCACGGCTCAGGCCGACACGCTCCCGCAGATCCTGCAGGCGCTTGCCGAGAACGACCTGACCCACGGTCGGGGCGGACCGCGGTTCGCTCACTTCAGACCTCCCGATGCGCTGTTTGCGAGCAGTGTGCCATGCATATGCCACCAAGGACACGGCCACTCTGAAATTTTCAGAGTGCCCCTTGCCAAGTGTTCACGACAGGGGGAGAGTTGGTGAGTGAACCAGTTCACTTAGTCATGCCCGCCCTCATGCCCTGGGATGCGAAGCGTGACAAAGCCCCCACTGTGAGGAATCGGTCGTGGCACCTGGCAGTGCGCTCATCCCCCGGCTCATCGACCTCAGCCCCGGGACGGAAGCGCTCCGATACTGCTTCGCGCTCCCTGCGCATCCGGAATCAGTGGCCGGGGCAAGGCTGCTGACACGGAACCGGCTGGACAAGTGGCAGCTGGACGCGGAGGCACACGACGCGGCGATCCTGATCGTGTCGGAACTGGTCACCAACGCGGTGGTGCACACCGCGAGTGCGCGCGTCGTGTGCGAGCTGCGCCGTCTCGAGAGACGGCTGCTCATAGCCGTGCAGGACCAGGGGCACCAGCCGGATGGCCCGAAGCTGTGCCGCACTGCCGACGACGAGCACGGACGCGGCCTGCTGCTCGTCGACGCGCTGAGCAGCGCCTGGGGATCCCGCGACGCGGGCGACGGATCGGGCCGGATCGTCTGGGCAGAACTGCCGCACGGCACGGAGCGGTCATGCTGAGGAACCCGATGTCCCGTCTGCTCCGATCGCGTCTCTCCGGCGAGTCCCCGCTGCCCGGCTCCGGGGGTGGCCTCGTACAGCTGCCGCTGCCTCCCGCACTGTCGGCGAGCCTGGGCTGCGACGCGGTGGGGGTGCCTGCCGGGTACGGCTTCCGACTCATGTCCCATCTGCCACGCACCGGCTGCGTCTTCGCGGACGCCGACCGCTGGTGGTGGATCGTACCGGCGGGCTCGGACCTCGATCTGGACTGGCCTGCGCAGGTCGCGTACGCCAAGGGCGCTTACGTCCCCGCCGTGCGGCCCCGGCTGATCCACGCACCCGACAGCCGCACGCCGTACACCCCGCCCATTCCGCTCTTCCTGATGGTGTGCCAGGTCATGGGTGTGACGCCGTCCTGGGCGGCGGCCGATGGCTCGCACGCGGTACCCGCCGGCTGATCCGGCCGGTACGGCGAGGTGGCCGGGGCGCCGTCACCGCCGCCGCCCCCTCCTTCGGTTCATGCCGGGCTCGCGGGAGTGCTGGAGCGGCCGGCCGAACTCGTCGAGCTCGCGGACGATCCACTGCTGGTCGGTAGGGTGACGGGTGGCCAGGCTGGGGGGTGCGTGGTGGTTGGAGCTGTAGTCAGGCGAGGCGTCCGGCTCGGAGTACGGATCGGGTCGGTGCTAGCGGCAGTCTTCGGCTCGGTGGCACTCGTGGGCGCGGTGATGTGGCTTCGCACGGGGCTGCACGACGCCCTGGCGGGTCTCATACGGGGCATTGTCGTCGTGGGCGGGAGCCTGGGGGTTGGTGTCCTGCTCGGTGCGGTAACCGGTGCGGTGCTTGCTCTGTCGCCCGAATGGCTTGCGGCCCGGGCTCCCTTGCGGGGGCTGCTCGCCGGCAGTGTCGCGGGCACAATGTACCTCGGTGAAACCATCGTTGTGGCAGCCGCCTCCGACGGCGGCTACGGGCCGATGCTTCTCACACTCCTTTCCACGCCCGTGGTTGGTGCCGTGGCGGCGGTGCACAGCGGGGACGTCCTGGGACGTACGCACTATCACCCGTGGTTGGCGAGTGAGGGGCATCCTAAGAGGAGCTGACAAAATGGGAGTCCGATCAGCTCGCGGCGTCTGGTGCGTGCGATCGCAAGGCGCCGGAAGGTCCTCGGATGAGGTCTCCCCCGCTCGAACGAAGCTGAGAGCTTGGGGATGGAGCTACTAGGGCGTTTCGGCAACGCAGCGAGCGTGCGTGCCAGACGCCGCGAGCCGGGCGCCCATTTTGTCAGCTCCTCTAAGGCTGGTCACGCCGCCCTGGTCGGGTACTGGGTCCATGTGCGGATAGGTGAGTCGGGACCAGCGGCTGCGAGCCGACTGGATCGGCCGCACCTACGCACGGGTGTGCGGGGGCAGCCGTGAGCGCGCCGAGGAGCTCGGGTTCCGCTGGCCTGACAGCGCCTGACCCGCCGCCTTCGTCCTGAGCGCCAGGCGGAGCGCGCCGTACCGGCCGCCGGAACGACAGGACCGGCCCTGCGGGTACGACGGCCGGGCCGGCCCCGCCCGGGTTCGGGCGGGGCCGGCTGTGACGTCACCGGGACGGAATCTCGTCGGGCGCCGGGGCGAAGCCGGTGGGACGGGTAGTGAAAGTCCCCCGGCCCTGGGTCCGGCTGCGCAACCGGGTCGCGTAGCCGAACAATTCGGCCAGCGGCACGGTCGCGGTGATCACCGCCGTACCCGCGCGTGCGACCGAACCCGAGACCCGGCCCCGCCGTGCCGCCAGGTCGCCGAGCACCCCGCCCACGGCGTCGTCGGGCACGGTGACCGTGACCTCGACCACCGGCTCCAGCAGCATCATGACGCCGGCGCGCAGGGCCTCCCGAAGTGCGAGCCGGCCGGCCGTCCGGAACGCCATCTCCGAGGAGTCCTTCGCATGAGTGGCTCCGTCGGTCAGTGTGACCCGCAGCCCGGTCACCGGGTGACCGCCGAGAGGCCCCTCGGCAAGAGCATCCCGGCAGCCGGCCTCCACCGCCCGGACGAACTCCTGCGGCACCCTGCCACCGGCGACAGCCGACCGGAACACGAAGTCCACTGCATTGCCGCTGCCGTTGTCACCGGACGTGTCCGGAGCGGCCTCCAGTGGCTCCGTGTCGAGGACGACATGGGCGAACTGGCCGGCGCCTCCGTCCTGCTTGACATGCCGGTACACCAGCCCCGACACACCACGCGCAACGGTCTCCCGGTAGGCCACCCTCGGCCGCGATGCCGACGTCCAGTCCATGGGCGCGCCGGATCTTCTCCACCGCTACCTCCAGATGCAATTCGCCCATCCCCGACAGAACCGTCTGGCCCGTCTCGCGGTCGGTCCTGACCGCAAGCGAGGGATCCTCCTCGACCAGCCGCGCCAGCGCCGACACCAACCGGTCCGTATCGGTGCGGCTGCGGGCCTCGACCGCCACGGAGACCACCGGGTCGGCGACGGTCGGCGGTTCGAGAAGCAGCGGAGCCGCGGGTGTACACAGCGTGGCCCCGGCCCGGGCCGACTTCAGTCCGACCACCGCGACGATGTCCCCGGCCACCGCCCGGCCCGTCTCCGAGTGGTGGTCGGCCTGGACCCGCAGAATCCGGCCGATCCGCTCGGTGCGCCGCGCGCCGACGTCCAGCACCGGATCTCCCCTTTCGATCGTTCCTGAATACACCCGCAGGTACGTCAGCCGCCCTGTGGCGGTCGAATTCACCTTGAACACCAGCGCCGCGAACGGCGCCGCCGGGTCGGCGGCCCGCTCCTGCTCCGTGCCGCCCTGCGTGCCGCGTACCGCCGGCACGTCCAGCGGCGAGGGCAGATAGGCCACGGCGGCCTCCAGCAGCGGCTCGATCCCGCAGTTGCGGTACGCCGAACCGCACAACACCACCACGCCGTCACCGGTGCGGGTCAGGTCGCGCAGCGCGGAGGCCAGAGTCTGCGCGGAGACCGTCGACTCCGCACAGAACTCCTCCAGCGCGACCGGGTGGAGTTCCGCCACCGCTTCCTCCAGCAGCCGGCGACGCCGGTTCGCCTCCTCGCGCAGCGCTTCCGGCACCGGGCCCTCCTCGAACGTGTCGCGGGCCCAGACCAGCGACCGCATACGCAGCAGATCCACCACCCCTCTGAACCCGTCCTCCGCTCCGATCGGCAACTGGACCACCAGCGGGGCCGGATGCAGCCGTGCCCGGATCGACTCGACCGCCGTGTCGAGGTCGGCACCGGCCCGGTCCAGCTTGTTGACGAAGGCGATGCGCGGCACCCCGTGACGATCGGCCTGCCGCCACACCGACTCGCTCTGCGGCTCGACTCCCGCGACAGCGTCGAACACCGCAATCGCGCCGTCCAGCACCCGCAGCGAGCGCTCCACCTCGTCGGAGAAGTCGACGTGGCCCGGGGTGTCGATCAGATTGATCCGGTGGCCGTCCCAGGCACAGCTCACCGCAGCGGCGAAGATGGTGATCCCACGGTCGCGTTCCTGGGAGTCGAAGTCGGTGACGGTCGTCCCGTCATGGACCTCGCCACGCTTGTACGTGGACCCGGTGACGTACAGGATCCGTTCGGTGATGGTGGTCTTGCCGGCATCGACATGAGCGAGGATGCCGAGGTTACGGACGCCGGTCAGCGGGCTTGTGAGACGACGGTTCAGGTTGGTGCGCACGGCCCATGGCCTTTCGGGGTGATCCGGAGCGGGCAGCGCGATTCCCGGGACGAATGGGCCCGCGGTCAGGCCACGTCGGAACCCCTGATGCGGCGCGCAACCTCATCGGGATGTTCCCGACCCGTCGACTCGACACCGGACTGACAGGGGTCAGGTGTTCGTCACGGACATCCGGTTCCGGCCGCGCAGCCGGCACCGGGCGCACGAAGACACCAGGATCACCTCATACCGTGACCGGGGAACAACAACAGCGGTGCGATAGCGCACGGCCGGGCTCCCCTCACTTGTCACGGCGCACGCTGCGTCGTTGTGGTAGCGCGCGATTCCTGGTCAGTGTAGGAAACCGGGATCGGGAGAGAAACCGACTTTTTCTGCGAAGAGTTCGACGCCGCGTGCAGGCTCGTCGCCGTATGCAGCGCGAAGATCGACGGGGTATGCCAAATGTTCCGGTCCACCGATGCCGGGGCGAGCTGGACGAGGATCAACGACGACGCACACCGGCTCCGCCTTCGGGCGCGCATGAACCCGAAGGCGGGTACCAGGAGGCAGAGGGCCGGACCTCAAGGCCGTTTCAGGTAGGCGAGACCGGGATGGACCTCCGTGTACCCGTCGACCAGCCGGCGGGCGACCGAGACCGAGTCGACGAGGGGGTGCAGTGCGAAGGCCTGCACGGCGGTCGCGCGTGAGCCGCTCGCGGCCGCGTCCAGAACGCCACGTTCGACGGCCTTGACCGCGGTGACCAGTCCGACGGCGTGGTACGGCAAGGGGTCGACGCTGACCGGACGGGCGCCGTTCGCGTCGACGAGGCACGGCACTTCGACAACGGCGTCGGCGTCGAACACGGAGAGCGTGGTGCGGTTACGGACATTGAGGATGAGCGAGGTCCGTTCGTCACGCGCGACAGCCCGCATGAGTGCGAGGGCCACCTGCTCGTACCCACCGGACTCCAGATCGCTCTCGTCGCGCTCGCCGACCCCGGCAACCTCTCTGTTCTCCGACATATAGGTGGCCTCGCGCTCAGCGCGGGTCCGGTCCCAGGCCGGGAAGGCAGGAGCGGCCGGGTCCTTCATCCGGGCGTAGAAGCCCTCCTGCTGATCGCGGAGGAAGGCGCCACGGGTCTGTTCCGCATCCTGGTAGGCGCGGACGGCTTCCCGGTTGAAGTAGTAGTAGTGCAGGTACTCGTTGGGGATCGCACCGAGTGACTGCAGCCAGTCGGTACCGAAGAGCTTTCCCTCCTCGAACGAGCCGAGCAGGTGCGGGTCGGCGAGCAGGCGCGGCAGTTCGTCGCGGCCGTCGACGTGCAGACCGCGGACCCAGCCCAGGTGGTTGAGGCCGGCATAGTCGATCCGGGCCCGCTCCGGGTCGACGCCGAGGGTCCGGGCAATCCGGCGGCCCAGGCCCACCGGGGAGTCGCAGATGCCGATGACCCGGTCGCCGAGGTACCGGGACATCGCCTCCGTGACCAGACCCGCCGGGTTGGTGAAGTTGATGACCCAGGCATGCGGGGCGAGCCGGGCGATGTGCCGCGCAAGGTCGACGGCGACGGGGACGGTGCGCAGTCCGTATGCGATGCCGCCCGCGCCGACCGTCTCCTGCCCGAGCACGCCTTCGTCGAGGGCCACCCTTTCGTCGGCGGCACGTCCTTCGAGACCGCCGACCCGGATGGCGGAGAAGATGAAGTCGGCCCCGCGCAGTGCCTCGTCGAGCTCGGTCGTGGCAAGCACTGCAGGTGCGTCCGGCACCCCTTCGGCCTGATCGGCGAGGACGCGGGCAATGGCGGTGAGCCGGTTGGAGTCCGTGTCGTACAGGGTGACAGCGGTGACACGGCCCTCGGCATGGTCGGCGAGCAGCGCCCCGTACACGAGTGGGACCCGGAATCCGCCGCCGCCCAGAATTGTCAGCTTCACGCTTCCGCATGGTACGGGGGACCTAAGGGCTGTCCCATAATCCCTGGCGGGCGGACGACGCTTCTTTCGAAACACGCCCTGGTCGCCGTGCCCGCCACCACGGCGGCATCGCGCAGACCGGTGGCCCGGAGCCAAGGGCACCGGGCCACCGGACCGTCGCATGTCGTCCCGCGGACGGCCCGGTCAGTAGCCGCTCCACCACCGTGTCACCGCACGCCACAACCGTGCCGGTGCGGCCGGCCTGCGCTGCTGCGGGATCCGGCCGACGGACGCGCCCTGGTGCGATGCATCGGTCTGCTCGCCGCCGGCATGGCTCTGCCGGGTCCGCGCGGCCACCCCCACCGGAACGGGCGCGGGCGTCGTGTGCGGGACCCGCGACTGCATCTCCGAGTCGTCACGGGGCGGTCTGCGCCGCCCCGTCGACGACAGCTCGTCATCCTTCGGCGAGTGCGGCGCGAAGTTGGCCGGCAACTCCAGCAGATGCCGGGACATGACGTTCCCGATCCAATTCAATTCGCTTTCCTCGACGGCGAGTTCGAGGTCGGGCAGCCGCATCAGCAGGGCGTCGACGCCGGCATCGGCGATCGCCCGTCCGATGTCCTGCCCGGGGCACTCGTGGGGTCCGCCACTGAACGCCAGGTGCGCGCGGTTGCCTTCCATGTCCGCGGCCAGATCGGGCCGAACCACCGGGTCCGTATTGGCGGGTGCGATGCCGACGATCAGTGCGTCGCCCGCCTTGATCCGCTGCCCGCCCAGCTCCGTGTCGCCGACCGCCCAGCGACCGAAGACCGCGGTGAACGGCGGCTCGTCCCACAGCGTCTGTTCGACCGCCTCGGGCACCGTCATGTGGCCGCCGCTGAGCCTGGCCCGGAACCGCGGGTCGGTGAGGACCATCCGCAGCACATTGGCGATGAGGTTGGCGGTCGCCTCGTACGCGGCGATGAGGATCAGTCGCAGATGCTCGGTGACCTCGGTGTCGGTCATGCCCGCGGGATGCTCGACGAGCCAGGTGGCGAAGTCGTCGGCGGGTGCGGTCCGGCGACGCCGGACGAGCCGGTTCAGTGCGGCGACCACATACGTGTTGCTCGCGACGGCGGTCGCCGTGCCCCGGGTCATGTCGCGGGCGGCCTGCACCATCCGGTCGTTGCACTCCTCGGGCATGCCGAGAATCTCGCACATCACCATCATCGGCAGCCACTCGGCGAACTGACCGACCAGATCGACACGGCCGTCCTGGCAGAACTCGTTGACGAGCCGGTTGCTGTAGCGGTTGATGTGCCGGCGGACGCCGCGGTGGTCGATGCGCGCCATGCTGTCGGTGACCGCGCCGCGCTGGCGCTCGTGGGTGGCGCCGTCGGCGAAGACGCAGACCGGCTGCCAGGTGAAGATCGGGGCCAGCGGGTGGTCGGGGGCGACGCTGCCGTCCTGCAGGGCTCGCCAGCGCCGGGAGTCGCGGGAGAACTGCGAGGGAGTGCGGGTCAGGTGCAGGTTCTCGCTGTGCCCGAGCACCAGCCAGGCGGGTACGTCTCCGTGCAGCAGGATCGGCGCCACCGTGCCGTGTTCGGCGCGCAGTTTGGCGTACAGCCCTGCCGGGTCCCGCTCGGCCTCGGGGCCGTAGAACCGGCGCAGCCCGCCGGGTCCGACGCCGAGTCCATGCGCCGGGCATTCGGGGGGCGGAACCGGCCCCGCGGCCGCTCCGGGCTCGTGAGGGAAAGGGGTTGTCACGATCGCTCCAGGGATCAGGCTTCCAAGGATCAGTCGAATGGTCAGACGGCGTTCGAGCGGGGGTGGTCAGGCACGCGGGACGGCCAGGCTGTGCAGATAGCGCATCAGGGTCATCAGCACATCGCGGCTGGAGCCGCGCAGTCTGGCGTCGCAGTCGATCATCGGAACCTCGTCCGGCAGGTCCAGTGCGCTGCGCAACGCCTCGACGGGGTGCTTCGGGGCGTCCGGGAAGGTGTTGATGGCGACGACGAAAGGCACACCGCGTTCTTCCAGGCGTCCGATCACGTCGAAGCTGACCTCGAGACGCCGGGTGTCGATGAGGACGACGGCGCCGAGGGCGCCCTCGAAGAGACCGTTCCACAGAAACCAGAAGCGCTCCTGGCCCGGGGTGCCGAAGAGGTAGAGGATCAGTTCCTCGCTGATGCTGATCCGGCCGAAGTCCATGGCGACCGTGGTGGCGGTCTTGCTCTCCACTCCGAAGTTGTCGTCCACGCCGACCCCGGCCTGGGTCATGGTCTCTTCGGTGGTGAGGGGCCGGATCTCGCTGACGGAACCGACCATGGTCGTCTTGCCGACCCCGAACCCGCCGACGACGACCACCTTCACGGCGGCCGTGGCCGTGGTCGGAAGGATGTCCTCGGTCCTGGGGCCGGTGATCGTGTCAGAGTTTCTGAAGTCCATGCATCACCGCTTCGAGAAGGGACCTGTCCGGGAGAGTGGCGCGGACGATGGGCGCGCGCGATTCGATCAGTTCGCTCGCGAGAAGTTCGGTGAGGAGCGAGGTCACCACGCTGAACGGCAGGCTGAGGTAGGCCGAGATCTCGGCCACGGATAACGGTGCCTGGCAGAGCCGCAGGATCACGGCCTGCTCGGGCTGGAGCGTGGGCGTCGGCTGCTCCTTCGCCACGACCATCGTGACCAGGTCGAGCGCCGCCCGCCCGCCGCCGTCGGGATCGCCGGTGATGACGTACAGCCGCTCCGGGTCGCTCAGCACCGGATCAGTCTCCTGGCGTTCTCGTCGGAGAGAGCTCATCCGGCCTGCCCGTCATGACGCGGCGGGCTCGAGAGATGGCCACCGATCCGGGCGACCATGTCGCGCATCCGTGCTCCCACGAGTCCCGCGTCCACTGTCTCTCCAGCGAGGACAGCGAGATACGCACCGGTGCCCGCGGCCATCAAGTAGAAGAACCCGCCGGTTACTTCGATGACGACGAGCCGCATCAGGCCCTCGCTGTGAGGGATTTCGGAGGCGACGGCGGCTGCCAGACTCTGCAGTCCGGCGCAGGCGGCGGCCAGGCGGTCGGCGACATCGGGATCGCCGCCGTGCTGGGCGATGCGCAGGCCGTCCGCGGAGAGCACCACGATCTGATGGATGTCCGGAACGTCGTCGGCCAGTTCCTTGAGCATCCAGTCCATATTTCCCCGCTGCTGGATCACTTCAGGTCTCCCTTGTCCCACGCGTCATGGGTGTCTTCGCCGGTCTTCGGCTCCTGCGGCGCGCCGTTGACGGCGTTGGTGAAGGCCTCGAGCCAGAGCCCGGGGGGCTGCTCCTTTCCGCTGTCGCTCCCGTTCGCGTGAACGTTGCGCTGTCCCGAGGGCGGGGCGGCGGGCTGCGCGGGGAGATTGTGCGAGCCCAGCGGCGCGCGGCCGCGGCTGCGGCGCTGCGGGAGTCCGCCCGCGGTCCACTCCGTCACCACGGGGGCGTCGTCGCCGATGGCCGACGACGCGGCTACCGGCCGGGAGTCGGAGGCGACCGGTCCGGTGGCCGGGCGGGATTCCACCGCGAGAGGCTTGCGGTGCTTGCTGCGCGGCGGGACGACGTGCTTCATGCCCGCCAGGTCGATGTCGCTGGTGGGCCTCGACGTGGCGCCGATGCCGTGGGCGATACCCGGGGCGGGACCGGTGGTGATCATGGCTCGGGGCACGATGAGTACGGCGCGGACACCGCCGTAGGCGGACTGTCGCAGTGAGACCTGGAGGTCGTACATCCGGGAGAGCCGGCCGACGACGGCCATGCCGAGCCGGGGGGACTCGCCGAGGTCGTTCATGTTGGATCCGGCCTGGGCCCGGGCGAGCATGTTCTCGGCCCGCGCACGGGCCTCCTCGCTGAGGCTGACGCCGCCGTCCTCGATCTCGATGGCGATGCCGGTCTGGACCTCGACCGCGGTGACGTGCACCCGGGTCTGCGGCGGCGAGTAGCGGGTGGCGTTGTCGAGGAGCTCGGCGCAGGCGTGGATGAGCGGTTCGACGGCGGTGCCGACGACGGCGACCTTGGCAATCGAGTGCAGGTCGACGCGCGGGTATTCGAGGATCCGGGACATCGCACCGCGCAGCACACTGAACAGCGGTACGGGCTTGGGCCATTGACGGCTGGGGCGGGCGCCCCCGAGCACCGCGATGGAGTCGGCGAGCCGGCCGATCAGCGCGGTGCCGTGGTCGATGCGGAGCAGGTCGTCGAAGACATCGGGGTTGCGCCCGTGGTGCTCCTCCATCTCCCGCAGCTCGCTGGCCTGCCGGTGGACGATCGCCTGGACACGTCGGGCGACGTTGACAAAGGCGCGCTGCGCGGAGTCCCGCATCGCTTCTTCGTTGTCGATGATGTTCAGCACCGAGCGGACAAGGGCGCGTTGGGCGTCGGGAAGGTCGCGGTAGACCTCGTCGGCGTCGACGACGTCGCGCAGCACCTCGTCGGGCGAGTTGCCCACGCGGAGCCGGTGGATCGCGGCCGGGAGGAGCTCCTTGTTGATCCGGACGGTCTCTTCGTCATGGGTGGCGAGGCGGCGCTCCAGGACGGCGAGGCGCTGCTCGTACTCCGCGCGCTGCCTGCGCATCGCGCGGGCGCGGCGGGCCAGCGCGACGGCGAGCGAGGCGATCACGACGGTGGCGACCGCACCGCACCAGACGACTGGCATCCGGGCGGCCCCGGAGACCAGCGCCGCGGCTGCGGCGGTCGCGCCGGCCGCCAGAAGCACGGGGAGCAACGCGGCTCGGACAAGGGGGATTTCTCGGTGGATCGGGGGTGATTCAACACGAGCCATCTAAGACCTCTGGCGGTTGATTCGGGATGCATACGTATATGCAGGGCACGACGGAACTAGCGCTCGAATTCATATCAACTCGACTTCACTGCGCGTGAGCTTAGTCAGATCGAAACAGCGCTTCGACACATTCACCCAACCCTCAGCGCGAGCGTTCCCGCGGTAATACACTCACGAGTTTTCGCACGCACCGCCTCCAGTCGTGCGCAAGGAGTGACGATCACCTGTGCTCAACAGGTCGCTCTCCGCCGCCCCGTCCCCGGAGGCCGCCGCCTGCGCCCGACGGATGCTGGACTCCACGCCGCTGGGACACCGCGGTACTCCGCAGGACATCGCGTACGGCCTGGACCAGGGCGTGTTTCGCACCGAACTCGTCGTGGACGGCGGCTGTACGACGGTCTGAGCCGTCACCCCCCGATCATGTCTTCGGACGTCGCTGGACGTTGACGATCTGGTTGAGCACTGGACGCTGCTGCAGAACGAGCAGGCGCGCCCGCACAGGGAGGTGAATCTCGACATGGACGCCCGGCTGAATCTCACCCCAGGTTCGGTGCCCGGCCCTCGTGTCACGGCCGCTCTCTTGACGGAACCAGGGACGACGGCGGCGCGTGTCCGATGGAGTGACGTGGTGGTGAAGGCACCGGTGTGGTGCGTGCCCCAGTTCCGGGCTGATCTCTCAGGGGAAGGGCGAGGATGCTGTCGGAGGCAATGACTGCGCTGGCTGCGGCGGGAGGCGCTGCAGTGGTGCAGGCCGCAGGCACAGACGCATGGACAGGGGTACGCCAGCAGGTGGCCCGTTGGTTCGGTCGGGGAAATCCGCAGCGCGAGCACGCCCAGCTGGAGCGCCTCGATCGGACCGCGGCCGAGCTGGAGGCGGCTCAGGCGACCGAGGTGGAGCGGGTACGTATCCGTCAGGAGGCGGCATGGCAGGGCCGGATCGAGGCCCTGCTGGAAGGTCTTGAGGACATCGAGCGGGCCCGGGTCGCCAATGAGCTGCGCACCCTGCTGGCCCAACAGACCTCCCACAGCAATGTGTCGGCCGGCCAGAGTGGGCTGGCCGTTGGCGGAAATGTGAACGTCCAGGCCGACCACGGGTCCGCCGCCGCTGTGACCATGGGGAATGTGACACTGGAAAACCGTTCCCAGCCGGGTCCGCACCAGGACTGAGCGCACCCGGTACAAGCGCGGCCGTCTCTCGCTCGCCAAGTCGACCAGCGCAGCAGAACTGCCCCGACCCACCAGGTCAGAGCACTGATCACCGCCATTTGCGGCTGGGTTGGGTCGGGCCGGGGCGCGGTACTGGCCTTGCGACCAGTCCGTTTCCCCGACCCGCCCGCCGCACCCGCCGTGCGTGTTTCCACGCAACGGGCGCTCCACGTGCCTTGGCCGGTGGTCAGCCGGGCCGCGTCGGGGTGACGGAATGCTGGGCCAGTGTGTCGGATGGCGTCCTACAGTCGTTGTGTCGTCACTGGATTGTGGGGTGCTTCGGATGGGTGAAGAGCGGGAGTCCGCCTCTGACGGGTTACCAGGTTCAGTGAGCGCGACAGGCGGTAGCGCGGCCGCGGGTGGGAACATCGAGATCCATGCCGAGGACGGCTCGATCGCCGCGCAGCGGATCGGCGAGGTTCACCAGCACCGGCACGTGCACCCTCCTGTCCGGGAGCCGGTGCCGTGGCCGCAGATGGTGGGGAAGATCCCGCCGCGAGCGGGGGCTTTTCAGGAGCGGGCCGAGCGCTCCCGGCTGCGGGACGCAGCCACCAGCGGCGGGACCGTGGTGCTGTGCCAGGTGCTGACGGGGATGGGCGGGGTCGGTAAGACGCAGCTTGCCGCCGACTATGCCGAGCAGGCGTGGAACGGCGGCAGCGGCGTTGATCTGCTGGTGTGGGTGAGCGCGACCAGGCGCGACGCGATTGTGGCGGCATTCGCGCAAGCAGGCGCGCAGGTGTGCGGGGCGGACCTGGCCGATCCTCAGCAGGCTGCCGCTACGTTCCTCGCGTGGCTGCATGCGGGACGGCCCAAGTGGTTGGTCGTCCTCGATGACGTCGCCGACCCGAACGACCTCACCGGTCTGTGGCCGCCCGCCGTGGCGCACGGCCGGACACTGGTGACTACGCGGCGCCGCGACGCAGCTCTCCTTCGAGGGGGCAGACGGCTCGTCGAGGTCGGGGTGTTCACGCCCGACGAAGCCGTCGCCTACCTGACGGACGTACTGGCCGCCAGCGGGCGGAACGAGTCCGACACCGAACTCGCCGCATTAGGAGCCGACTTGGGGTGTCTGCCGCTCGCTCTTTCGCAGGCGGCGGCGTACATCGCGGACGCCGGTATCCGCGTGAGCGCGTACCGGGAGCAGTTGGCGCGGCAGGTGCGCAGGCTCGAAGATCTCAGCCCGGACGCCCTGCCCGACGACCAGCCCGACACCATGGCCGCCGCCTGGAGCTTGTCGGTGGAGTACGCCGACCAGCTCCGCCCCGCCGGGCTCGCCCGCCCCATGCTGGAACTGACCGCCTTCCTCGCCTCGAACGGTATCCCGGCCGCCGTCCTGACCAGCGACCCTGCCCTGGCCTACCTGGCCGCGCACGCCGGTACGTCGGTAACGGCCGATGACGCGCAGGGCGCGCTGCGGGCGCTGCACCGCCTCAGCCTCCTCACCGCACCGTCGGCCGACGAAGCCGACCAGGCGGTGCGCGTTCACCAGATCGTCCAGCGCGCCACCCGTGACACCCTCACCCCCGAGCGGTACGAGCAGACCGCCCACGCGGCAGGCAAGGCCCTGCTGGCGGCCTGGCCGAACATCGAACGCGACACCGCCCTCGCTCAGGCCCTGCGCACCTGCACCACTGCGCTGATCTCCTGCACCGAGCAAGCCGGATGTCTCTACCGGCCCGACGTCAGCGCGGTGCTCGACCGGATCGGCAGCAGCCTGGGCGAGTCCGGACAGGTCAGCGCCGCGATCGCCCATTACCAGCAGTTTGCCGCGGCAGCCAACCGTCACCTCGGCCATGACCACCGGAGCACGCTCGGTGTCCGCTTCCAACTTGCCTTCTGGCGTGGGCATGCAGGTGATTCAGCCGGGGCCGCCGACGCCTTCGCCGCGCTGCTGAACGATTACGTTCGAGTGCTCGGTCACGATGACCCCGACACTCTCGCCACTCGCCACAGCCTCGCGAGTCAGCAGGGTTGGGCGGGGGACCCAGCCGGCGCCGCCGAGACCCTCGCCACCCTGCTGGACAACCGATTGCGGGTACTCGGCCCCGACGACCCCGTCACCCTCGCCACCCGCCACAGCCTCGCCTTCTGGCGGGGGGAAGCGGGGGATCCAGCCGGCGCCGCCGAAGCCTTCGCCGCACTGGTGAACGACTGCCTACGGGTGCTCGGCCCCGACCACCGAGAGACCCTGATCGCCCGAAACAACCTCGCCAACTGGCAGGGGTACGCGGGGGATCCAGCCGGCGCCGCCGAAGCGTACGCCGCGCTGCTGGAGCACCAGGTACTGGTCGTCGGCCCCGATCACCCCGACACCTTCGTCACTCGCCACAACCTCGCCTACTGGCAGGGGCACGCGGGGGATCCAGCCGGCGCCGCCGAAGCCTTCGCCGCGCTGCTGGAGCACCAGCTACGTGTCCTCGACCCCGACGACCCCCACATCCTCAACACCCGAAACAACCTCGCCGGCTGGCGGGAACGGGTCACCAGGGGCGAGCCGTAGACCTTTCCCCAGGCCGGCGGGAATGATCGCACGTCGGAAGGCCGGCCTGAAGAGGGTCCGCGAACTCTTGACCTCGGCGAGGTCAAGGAGCGGTGGCACTGGGAGGGAGGGGTGTGACCGTTGTCTCGGGGTCCACGACCACGGGCTTGGCCGGTGAGCGTGCCGCGAGGGGGCCCTCGAGATCTCTGTCGGTGGCACCGTGGATGATCGGGCGCATGACACATGGTTCCCCGGATGCCCTTCGGGCTCTCGCCTTGCAGCATCTTTCACCGGACATTGCCGGGAAGTGGGTCGGTCTGCTGCGCCCTGGTGTGCGCCTGGAGGCAGCGGCCGGCTCCGACGACGGCGTCGGCCGGCTCGGCGGCCTCCCGTCGTTGCCGGTCGACGTGGAGTGGCCGGTGTGGAATGAGCACGGTCCGCTCTCTTTCGTTGCCTCGATCGACTGTGCACGCCTACCGACGGCTGCCCTGGACATCGATCTTCCCGAGGCAGGAGCGCTGCTGTTCTTCTACTTCGACGGGCAGTTGGACGACGGGGATGCTCTCGTTCTGGCCGAGGACCGGGCGAGCTGGGCAGGCGCCCGCGTGCTCTACGTGGCGGCTGACGAGAAGGTGGCGGAGTGTGGGACGCCTGCCGGGCTCAAGCCGTATCCGATGGTGCCACTGGCCGCCCGGGTGGAGATGACAGCGACCGAGCCCTGGCATCCGTCCGTCCGGGCCGCCTTCGCTCCGGGTGCCCCGCTACGGAACCGGTACGACCATCCCGTCTGCTCGCAGGAGTTCCTCGACGCACTGTGGGGGTTCGACGACGAGGTAGGGCACCAGATCGGCGGCCACCCTCACTCGGTGCAGAACCCGGTGGAGATCGAGATCGCGGAGGCGGTCCTGGACGGCGAGGTGCCCTGGGACGACCCGCGCCTGTCCAAGGAGGCGGCCGCTTGGGTCCTGCTGGCCCAGTTCGACAGCGACGACGCCGCGGACATGATGTGGGGCGATGCCGGAGCCCTGTATTGGCTGATCCGCCCGGAGGACCTGGCCGCGCGACGCTTCGATCGGACGATGTTCACCTGGCAGTGCAGCTGATGGCCGCCGCACCTCCCGCCTGACATCCCTCCATGCTGCGGTGACCCCGTCCTTGAGGTGCCGGCCGGAGCATGTGGTGAGGATCTCGGCGAATGCGCACGGTACACCCACGGCATCGGATGCGTCCTGATCGTTCTGATGCCGCCGGCGGTGGACGAGTTCGCGCGGGCTGCCGCGGCAGTGTGTGCGCTGATCCGGGCCGTGCACCCGTGGGTGGACCGACGGCCGGAGCAGGCCGTCTGATGGCCGTCGTCCACCCGCGCGGAGCGGGGTCCGGCGCGCGGTTCAGCGCCGGGCCCCGCCGAGACGTCCCTCCAGCTGGACCAGCAACTCGCTGAGCTGGGAGCTGAGTTCGCCACGGGTCCGCTCGTCGAGGCCGGACAGCACGGCGCGTTCGTACGCCAGTTGCCTGGGCAGCAACTGGTCGACCAGGGCACGCCCCTCGTCGGTGAGACGGACGTGCGCGACGCGGCGGTCCCGGGCGTCGCTGCGGCGGTCGACCAGGCCGCGCTCCTGGAGGCCCCGGAGGCGTTTGGTGACAGCGGCGCCGGAGGAGAATGTCTCCCTCGCCAGTTCACCGGGGGTGAGTTCACGGTTGGTACGGCGCACCGCGCCGAGCAGGTCGAACTCGGCGCGGCTCAGTCCGGCGGAGCGCAACGGGGCGTCCTCCGCCTGCTGGAGCAGGGCGGCGCAGCGGTTGATACGCCCGATGAGTTCCATCGGTCCGGTGTCCAGATCCGGGTTGACGGCCTGCCACTGCCGTACCACCGAGGCGACGATGTCGTCGGTCACACCGCTCCGTTCTCCTGGGCGGGGACGATCAGCCCCTGCCGTGTTGCTGTCGCCGCGAGCGTACGGTGTCCGGCCTGCTCCGCCGCGAGCACCCGCTCCTCGGGCAGGGCACGCTGCCACCATTCGCCCGCCGCGGTGTCGCCCGCCTCGCGCAGCTCGACGAGCGATCCCGTCAGCGCGCGACGCGCGGCGTCGAGTGCGGCGGGTGCGGGTGCCGGGGCGGCCAGGGTCCGTGCGGCGTGGGCGCGGGCCCGGTCGGTGGCGGCAAGGGCCTGTTCCAGGCGCCCGGCGGCCCGGCGGTTGGTGACGGCCATGGCGGCGAGCAGTCCGACGGCGGCGCCGATGACGGTGTCCAGGACCCGGTCGCCAATGAGTTCACCGGCCGGATGGGTGCCGCCGAACTCGATGACGAGGAGGGCCATCGGGGTCACGGCGATGGAGCCGAGCCAGTAGTTGCGGGTGATCAGCGCCTCGGCGGCGAAGTTGAAGAAGAGGCAGCACCCGATGAGCGCCAGCGGCCCCGTCCGGGTGAGGGGAAGGACGGCGGCGAAGACGAGCACGCCGATGAGGTTGCCGAGGGTGCGCTGCAGGGCTCGGTTCCAGGAGAGCGTGACGTTGGCCTGGTAGAGGGAGGCCGCGGTGACGATCGCCCAGTAGGGGCGGCCGACGCCGAGGGCCATGGAGACGTATCCGGCGAGGGCGCAGCCGATGAGGGTACGGGCGGCGATGGGCAGCAGCGGGGAGCCAGGGGCGAGCGCGCGCAGCAGTGCCCGGCGGGCGTCGCGACGGCTGCCGGTCCCCCGGGCGGCGCGTTCGGCGTCGATCCCGAAGAGCTCCTCGGCGGTGCCGGGGGCGGGCGGCGGGGTCGGGACGGGTCCACGGGTCCGGGCCTGCTCCGCCCAGGCACGCAGTCGGTCGGGATCGGCGGTGCGGGACCCGAGGGCACCTTCGGCGAGGGCGGCTTCGGCGTGCACGAGGAGCCGTTCCAGCGCCCGGCGTACGGGAGTGGGGCGCCCGGCGGCGAGCAGCGTCTGCCAGCCGGCGTGCACGGCGGCGGCCGCGGCATGCCGGGTGCGGTGTCCCGGGTCGGTGGCGTACGCAGCGGCGGCGTTCAGCGCGCGGGCCGTGGCACGGCGCTCCGGGCCCTCCCGGCGGATCAGGGCGGGACTGACGGTGACCAGCCAGGCGACCGCGCCCGCCGCCACGGTGAGCGCGAGGTGCCCGGGTATTTGGCCGAGGTGCTGCGGGGCGAAGAGGGCGGCCGAGGTGACGAACGTGAAGATCACATGGCCGGGAGGCCCGATGCGGGTGGCGTCACAGAGCACCTTCTGCCCGGCTGCGAGGAGTGCGCCGACGGCGATCAGTACGGCCGTCGAGTCGGTGAGCGAGGCCGTGACCAGGGAGATCGCAATGCCGACGAGCATGCCGAGGACGACTCCGGCGACGGTTCGGGCGCGGCGGGCGTACGGGAGGTTGTGGCCGTACAGCGCACAGAGCGAACCGGCCATCGTGTACATGACGAGGTCGAGCCGACCGAAAGCGAAGAGCACCAGGTTCGGCACGGCGGAGGCAGCCACCACACTCAGCGCCGGCTTGAACCACATGTCCGAGGGACGGGCCAGGCGCAGGGCGGGGGCCAGCGGAAGCCTACGGACGAAGGGCTGCCGGGCCTGCATGGTTGTATCACTCACTTAAATATATTAGCAGGTATTACACCTGTAAAACACTTCACCCGACAGCGACGTCGTCGAGCACCCTCAAGGCCGCGCTCACTCTTTCTCGCGTACGCGGCCGTCAGAGGCCGGACGTTCCTGCGCCGAGGGGCTCCTCAGGGTTACGGAGCCCCTCCGCCGCGCCCGAGACCCGGCGCAGCAGATCGAAGAAGACAGTCTGCTCCTCGGCCGAGAGCGGGCCGAGGAAGACCTGGTTCATCCTGGCCGCCCGCAGGGAGATCCTGCGGTGGGTGCGCAGCCCGTCCTCGGTGAGCTGCAGCAGGGAGCGACGGCCGTCCTGCGGGTCGCGCACCTTGTCCAGCAGCCCGCGTCGCGAGAGCCGGCTGACGACCTCGGCGATGGTGGAGCGGTCGAGTCCGACCCGCTCCCCCACCGTGCGCTGATCGAGGCCGGGCTCGGCGATCAGGACATTGAGCACGGCGAACTGCGGAGAGGTCGTCTCTTCCGAGACCATCGTGTTCCACAACAGGTGGTGCGCCTGCTGGAGGCGGCGGGCCAGATGCCCGGGGTGCCTGCTCAAGTCGACCGCGGACACGGACATCACCCTCCCTGCTTCGCCCCTCAACAGGATCTCAGTGTACTGAGGGTCTTGACCCTGTTACCCCAGCATCGATAGCTTCTGGCGCGTCAAGAAATGCTCAGTGCACTGAGCAATGTGTCGGAGGAGAGGGTGATGAGCTGGTCCTCACCGAGCTGCACCCGGTGTCGCAACGCAGCAGGTGCGCGCGCCACCCGCTGGAAGCCTTGCACCGCCGACACGATCGGCACCACCGCGCCACCCGCACCCCGGGGGCTCACCGCGCTGCGCGCCCTCGAGGCCGCGTGACCCGGGCGTCCGGCGCGCCTCGTTCCCCTCGGAATCCAACCGTCTCCGGAGCCGCGACATGACAAACCCCGACATGACCACCTATCCCCTGCCCGACGGGCTGAGTCAGCGGGACATCGACGCCGAGGTCGCCAAGGTCGACGCCGCCGCGCCCGTCGGCGCGCACCATCCGCCGCGCGACTACCCTCCGTACCGCAGCAGCCACTATCGCCACCCGCACCGGCCCCTCATCCCGCTGGCCGATCCCGAGGCCGTCGAGCTGTCCGGACCCGCTTTCGGCGTCACGGACGTCACCGCGCTCGACAGCGATCTGACCCGGCAGCACCGGGGCGAGCCGCTCGGTGAACGCATCACCGTCTCCGGCCGGATCCTGGACCGGGAGGGCCGCCCGGTCCGCGGACAGCTGGTCGAGGTGTGGCAGGCCAACGCCTCGGGGCGGTACGCGCACCAGCTCGACCAGCACCCGGCGCCCCTGGACCCCAACTTCACCGGGTTCGGCCGCTGCCTGACCGACGACGACGGCGGCTACAGCTTCACCACCGTCAAGCCCGGCGCCTACCCGTGGCGCAACCACGACAACGCCTGGCGCCCCGCGCACATCCACTTCTCGCTCTTCGGGACAGCGTTCACCCAGCGCCTGGTCACCCAGATGTACTTCCCGGGCGACCCGATCTTCCCGTACGACCCGATTCTCCAGTCCGTCACCGACCCGGCCGCCCGGGAGCGGCTCGTCGCGACGTACGACCACGACCGTTCGGTCGCCGAGTGGTCGCTCGGTTTCCGCTGGGACATCGTTCTCGACGGACCGTCCGCCACCTGGATCGAGGAAGGCCACCACTGATGACCCACGCCCCGACCCCGTCCCAGACCGTCGGCCCGTTCTACGGGTACGCGCTGCCGTTCGCCGGCGGCGGCGACATCGCCCCGCTCAGCCATCCGGACACGATCACCGTGCACGGGCTGGTGCTCGACGGCAACGGTGACCCCGTCCCCGACGCGCTGATCGAGATCTGGCAGCCCGCCCCCGACGGCTCGCGCACCGGCCGCCCCGGCTCGCTGCGGCACGACCCGGTCACCGGCCGGGTCATCGGCCGCGACGGCGTCGGATTCACCGGCTTCGGCCGCGTCCCGACCGACGCCGACGGCCAATGGGCGGTACGGACCCTGCCGCCGGGCGGTGTCCCGTATCTCTCGGTCGCCGTCTTCGCCCGCGGGCTGCTCCACCACCTGTACACGCGGATCTATCTGAGGGCCGCCGACGGCGCCGTACCGGCCGGTGACCCGCTGCTGGAGTCGCTGGACGCGGAACGCCGGGCCACACTGATCGCGACGCCCACGGACCGGCGCACCCACCGGTTCGACATCCGCCTGCAGGGCGCCGGCGAAACGGTCTTCCTGGAGTTCATGTGACGTACGAGAGCGATGTCGGCCTGCTCGCCCCCGGGCGGGCCGGCGCCCCTGCCGAGGCCAGCACCGGCGACCGCGCCGTCCTGCAGGCCATGCTCGACGCCGAGGCGGCGCTGACCCGCGCCCAGTCCGCATGCGGGCTCGCCCCGGCGGAGGCCGGGCGGGCGGTGACGCAGGCGGCGGACGCCGACCGCTTCGACGTACGGGACCTGGCGCTCCGGGCACGCTCCGGCGGCAACCCGGCCATCCCCCTGGTCGCCGACCTCACAGCCGCGGTACCCGAGGAGGTCCGGCCGTATGTGCACCGGGGTGCGACCAGCCAGGACATCCTGGACACTGCGGCGATGCTCGTCGCCTCACGCACACTGTCCGGGGTGCTCGACGATCTGGTGCGGGCGGCGGACGAGCTGGCGCGGCATGCCGCCGCGCACCGCGATACACCGATGGCGGGCCGTACGCTCACGCAGCACGCCGTGCCGACCACATTCGGGCTCAAGGTCTCCGGGTGGCGTGCGCTGATCCTCGACGCGCGGGACCGGCTGGCTTCCGTACGGGATTCCCTCCCCGTCCAACTCGGAGGTGCGGCGGGGACCCTGGCCGCCTTCTCCGCCTTCTCCTTCGAGGAGAAGAGCGCGGACGGACTCGCCCTCGTCGCCGCGTACGCACGCGAACTCGGCCTGGTGGAACCCGTATTGCCCTGGCACACCCTGCGCACCCCGGTCGCCGATCTGGCCGGGGCGCTCGCCTTCACCGCGGGCGCGCTCGGCAAGACAGCGGTCGATGTGCTCACGCTGTCCCGTACCGAGATCGGCGAGGTCGAGGAGGGCCAGGCCGGCGGTTCGTCCGCCATGCCGCACAAGGCGAATCCGGTGCGCGCCACGCTGATCGCGGCCGCCGCCCGACGGGCGCCCGGCCTGGCGGCCACGCTGTACGGCTCGCTGGCCGCCGAGGACGAGCGGCCCGCCGGGGCGTGGCACGCCGAGTGGGAGCCGCTGCGCGATCTGCTGCGGCTCGTCGGCGGCGCCGCGCGGGACGGCGCCGAACTCGCGGCGGGACTCCGGATCGTCCCCTACGCCATGCTGGAGAACCTCCACGTCACCGACGGTCTGATCGTCTCGGAGCGGCTGGCCGCCGCATTCGCCGAACGCATCGGCCGGGCCCGCGCCAAGGACGTCCTGGCGGGCGCGGCGGACCGGGCCCGGTCCGAGACGACCGACCTCTCCGATGTGCTCTTCGACGTCCTGGACGAGGAGCCGGAGCTCGCCGGTCTCGATCTGGCCGAACTGACCGACCCCGCCCGGTACACCGGATCCGCGGGCCCCCTCACCGACCGCGCACTGGACCGCCGCTGACTTCCCCGCCCGACCGCATTCCGCACCACCGTACGGAGACCCACGTCCGGCCACGACGATCGCAGGCGCGGAGGCATTCAGCGCGGAAGCACCCAGCCCGGCGCCCAGGTTCCGGCGGCGTCGGGACCGGCCGCTGTGGCGGCGAGGTAGGCGCGGAGGGTGGCCAGCGCGGGGTGGGGGTTGTCGCGGTGCCAGAGGAGCGAGTGCGGGTAGACAGGTGTCGGGTCGATCACCGGGATGCGCCGCAGGCCGTGGCCCGCGGGCCAGATGAGGCGGCTGTGCTCGCCCATGAAGGTGGCCAGGGCCGGGGTGTCGGCGATGGTGTCCAGGAGCGCGTCGGAGCCGAAGTTGGGGCCGGTCGCCTCGATGGTGAGGCCGAACTCGGCGACGAGGTCGTCGTAGTAGGCGGTCCACTCGGTACCGGGGACGATGCCGGGCATCCAGATCCGGTGCCCGGTGAGCTGGGCGAGGGTCACCGCCCGGGCGCGCGCCAGCGCGTGGGCGGGGCCGGTGAGGAGCTGGAGCGGCTCGTCGAGGACGCGGACGGACTCGATGTCCGCGGGAAGGGGCCGGCCGGGCGCGGCGACGGCTCGGAAGGAGGCGTCGATCGCACCGGACCGGACGGCGGCGACGGCCGTCTCGATGTCGAACAGCATCACCACGTCGAGGTCGATCTCGGGGTGCGCGCTGTGGAAGCCGCGCATCAGGCCCGACTGCGCGCTGCGCGAGGCGATCACGTCGACGCGCAGCGGACGGTGGCCGGTGCGCACGGACGTGACCGCGCGCTCGGCGACGCGCAGCAGCTCGTGCGCGTGGGGCAGGAACGCCTGCCCGTCGATGGTGAGCTCGGCGCCGCGCGGGGTGCGGGTGAACAGCCGCACCCCGAGGTCGCGCTCCAGCGCGGCGATGCGCTTGGAGACGGCCTGCTGGGTGACCGCCAGCTCGGCGGCGGCCTCCTGGAACTGCCCCGCTTGCGCGACGGCGACGAAGGTCCGGACGGTGTCGAGGTCCATGCCGACACCCTATGGGCACAACCGATGGTTGTGGTCGGCGGCCCTGCAGTTGTTTGATCCCCGGGCACGGTGCTCGCTTTGATGCTTCCGATCACGGATCGGTTGTGCAGGCGAGTGGCGAGGGGTGGCGGGGATGAGGAGCGGGCACCGGCTGGGGCGGCCGTTCGGGTGGTTGTGGGCGGCCTACGGGACCAGCGCGCTCGGCACGTGGCTCGCCTTCGGCGCGTTGCCGCTGATCGCCATCCAGGTGCTGCACGCCGGACCGGCCGAGGTCGCCGCGCTCTCCTCCGCGGGGGCGGCGGTGGGCGCGGCCGTGGCGGTGCCGCTCGGGCCGTGGGTGGAGTTCCGCCGCAAGCGGCCCGTACTGATCGCGATGGACCTGGCGCGGTTCGCTGCGCTGCTGACGATCCCCGCCGCCTTCGCCCTCGGCGTGCTCACCTTCCTTCAGCTCCTGCTGGTCTCGGTCGTCGTCGCGGCGTCCGACATCACCTTCCGCGCGGCCTCCGGCGCGTACCTGAAGACGCTGCTGCCGGCCGAGGACCTGCTCGTCGCCAACGCCCGATTCGAGTCGACAGCCTGGACGACCACGATCATCGGACCGCCGCTGGGCGGCGTGGCAATCGGGCTCCTCGGTCCGGTGGCGACGGTGGTGGCCGACGCGGTCAGCTACCTGCTGTCAGCCCTGGGCATCCGCGCGACGGGCGGGCACGAGCCGCAGCCCGAGCGCCAGGAGGCCGCGCGCGTGCGGGCCCGGGACCTGCTCGACGGCTGGCGTTACATCCTCGCCGACGCGACGCTGCGCCCGCTGTTCTTCAACACCGCCTTGTTCAACGGCCTGGTGATGGCCACCCAGCCGCTGCTGGCCGTCCTGATGCTGGGCCGACTGGGGTTCACACCGTGGCAGTACGGTCTCGCCTTCGCCGCGCCCTCGATCGGCGGGCTGCTCGGTTCGCGGCTGGCCCGACCGCTCGTCACCCGGTTCGGACAGCACCAGGTCCTGGTCGCGACCGGGGCGCTGCGCGCGATCTGGCCCGTCGGCCTCGCCTTCCTGGGGCCGGGCACCGCAGGACTGCTGCTGGTGATCGGCGTCGAGCTCGGACTCATCTTCTGCTGCGGGGTCTTCAACCCCGTCTACGCCACCTACCGTCTCGAGCGCACCGCGACCGACCGGGTCACCCGCACACTGTCCGCCTGGGCCGTGACGACCAAGGCCTCGACCGCACTCCTGACAGCCGCCTGGGGCGTGCTGGGCGGCCTGCTCGGCCCGCGCACGGCCATCGGCCTGGCCGGCGTGCTCCTGCTGGCGACCCCGCTGCTGCTCCCCCGTCGCGCGGCAGCGCTTCCCTCCGAACCGGAGCCGGCACCGAACCACACCTGACGGTCCGTCATCGGCGGCATCACCGGCATCCCGACCTGATCACCGTGGAACCGCTGCTGCTCACCCGCGGCTGCGCGACATCCCGTGCGTGGCCAGATGGACGATGTGGGGCGGTACGGGGACATGCTCCGAGAGCGCCGGGTCCGGTTCCGGTTCCCCCCATTCCGTACGCATGGGGAGAACGCCCGCCCATAGGCCCAGTTCGGCGTCGGGTCCGTCGCCGTCGTCCGGCGGGCCGGTGCGCACTTTGACGGAGGCCTCGTCGAGCGGGAGTGCCAGCAGTGCGGTCGCCGCGAGTTCCTTGCGGTTGGGGAGGCGTGCGTAGCCCCACTGGCCCGCGGCGACGTGCTCGGTGAGGCAGCGCAAGCCGTAGAGCTTCTCCTCGGGGTCGGTCACGGCTCGCGGTATGCCGTAGATCATCGCGCTGCGGTAGTTGACCCCGTGCTCGAACACCGAGCGCGCGAGGACGAGGCCGTCGACGTGCGTGACGGTCAGGCACACCGACGCGTTCGGCGCGGCGAGCAGGCTCCGGCTTGCCACGGAGCCATGAAAATAGACCGTGCTCTCATCCGCTCCGTACACGGTCGGGACCACCATCGGGGCGCCGTCGACGACCACGCCGAGATGGCACAGGAACCCCGCGTCCAGAATCGCGCCGAGATCCGCCCGGCTCCGGCTGCCCTGCTCCCGCAGGCGTCGATGGCGGGTGCGCTCCGTGACGGGCAGGAGGGTGCCTGATGTCTCCTCAGTCATGCTGGCAGACGCTATCGATGTTGGCGATTTCAAGCCACTGATCTGACGATATTCGTTGGGAGTGACTTGTTTCACAACGGATACTGTTGCCCGGATGAAGACCGACCGGCACATGGGGGGCGGGAGGAGGAGCGGGGCTGGGTGCGCGCGGCGTGCGCCCGCCAGGGATTACGGGACAGCCCTCAGGATGGCGTCGGCGCGTGAGTGGTCCGTGGAGCTCGCAGCTCGGCCAGGTGATCGGCGATGACGGCGCGCAGCGCGTCGGGGTGTCGACGTCCGGGCGCATGGCGTCGTGCACGGCGAGCCCTTCCAGCAAGGCGTGGAGCCGGGCTGCCTCCCGCTCCGCCTCATCGGCCGGGGCCGATGAGGCCGGCCACGAGACCGCGGCATCCCGCGCCCCATACGCGAACGCACGAGGGCGCAGGCTGCCGCGTACGGCAGAATCCCGTCAGCCGAGGCCGCGGTCGTCCTGCTTCAGGGCCGTGTCCACGGTCAGGGCCGTCGCCAGGACGAGGCTGAGCAGCGGTTCGGGCAGCTGGTAATGGATCTGCAGCACGTAGTTGTCCGCCGTCGTGAACATCGTCTTCGCGAGGCCTTCCCAGGTCTTGGTGATCCGGGCGATCTCGGCGTCGTTGTGGTCGACGATCGCGAAGTTCCAGGCGCGCCAGTTCTCCGCCTTGATGGCACCGACCTGCCGGCCGTCCACCATGATGGCAAAGTTGATCTTGCCCAGAACGTTCTGCTGCACGATCTCGCCGACCGGCTGCCCGTCCGGGCGCTGCACGACGACCCGGGACTTGATGAGCTTCGCCGGCCGGGTCAGCAGCAGCTGCGGCCGCCCGTACGCGTCACGGATCTCCAGCTTGTGGGTCAGAAACTGATCGACGCTGGAGGCGAACCGCAGCACCTTGCGCAGCACGCTCTGGCCGACCTCGGTGACCGAGCCGATCGCGTTGCCCTGCTGATCGAAGACGCGGTACTCGTTCGTCAGCTCGATCAGTTTGGCCTTCTGGTTCACGACCAGGACCTGCTGATTGAAGAGCGTGGCACCGCCGGGAGCCGCACCCTGCTGCTGAGGGGCGGCCTGCTGGTGGGGCACCTGGACCTGAGCGGGAGCCTGCGCAGGCGCGTGGGACTGCTGTCCGCCGGCCGGGTTCGTGTGCTCGGTCCACTGGGAACCGTCCCAGTAGCGCAGCAATTGGGGCATGCCGTGCGGATCCGGATACCAGCCCGCAGATACGTTCGAATGCGATGTCACCGGGGCACACTATCCCGCCGATCCGGCAGAGCATGCCCCACCCGTCACAGTAGGCCGACCGGCACTCGTTGAAACTTCACACACCGGGTAGCATGCCGGGGATGACCAGACTCAGTGAACGGACCGGCCGACGACGGGACGGCGCCCGCGCGTCGGCCGTTCTCGGCTGGCTGCTCATCGTGCTGACCATGGTCTCGTGCTGTTCGCTCGCCACGATGGGCGCGACCGCACACCACGCCACGGCCCGAACCGCGACCGCGGCGCCGGCCCTGACTCCGGCCCCGGCCCCGGCTGCGCGGATCGTCGTGGCCGTCGCTTCGGAGGACCGGGGCGTCAGCAGTTCCTGCCATGGCGTCTCGGAGCACGCGAAGCCCGTCGTGATGCCCGCCCAGGCCGCACCTGTCGCGCTCCCAGGCTCGGCGGTCACCGCGCCGGTCGGCCCCCTCGTCGGCGCCGCCGGCATCCGCGGCCCCTCCAACGACGCCGTGGGCGCCGTCGACCATCTCCGCCTTCAGGTTCAACGCATTTAGAAGCAGGGCCCGTTCTCCCGCCCTGCCCTCTTTCCGTACATCGTGTTGAACCCGAGGACTCTCCATGGCTTCCGCCAAGAAGCAGAACACACCTGCCGCCGCGCGCCGCGCCAAGCTCGAGGAGGCCCGCCGCAAGGAGCGGGCCCGCGAGCGCAGGAACCGCATCATCACCATCTCCGCCTCCGTCGCCGTCGTCGCCGCACTCGTCGCGGGCGGCGGCTATCTGATGTCCGCAGCCGACAAGCAGGACCAGGCCGAGGAGAAGGCCAAGTCCTCGCCCGTCCAGGGCGAGCGGAGCTGGGACAAGCTCGCCCGGGACCATGTCGAGAAGCCGGTCGACTACCCGATGAACCCGCCGGTCGGTGGCGACCACAACCCCGTCTGGATGAACTGCGACGCCGACGTCTACACCGAAGCGATCCCGAACGAGAACGCCGTCCACTCGCTGGAGCACGGCGCGGTCTGGGTCACGTACAACGACAAGGCGCAGCCTGCCGACATCAAGAAGCTCGCGGACCGCGTCGCCAAGACCCCGTACTCGCTCATGAGCCCTGTGAAGGACCAGGACGCCCCGCTGATCCTCAGCGCCTGGGGCAAGCAGGTCAGGGTGAAGAGCGCGACCGACCCACGCGTGGCGCAGTTCTTCACCAAGTACGTCCAGGGACCGCAGACACCGGAGCCGGGCGCCGCCTGCACCGGCGGGATCGCCAAGTGACGTCCTCGGTCCGCGCGCCGCGGTCGATGGTGCTGGCGGGTGCTGCGGTGCTGCTGCTGGCCCTGGGGCTGGTGGCACTCATGCTCGTACGGCCGTCCTCGTCGTCCCTCGCGCAAGGAGCGGGCCGGTCGGCCCCGCCCGCGGAGACATCGGTCGATGTGGGGTTCGCACGTGACATGTCGATCCACCATCAGCAGGCGGTCGAGATGTCGTTCATCGTCCGGGACCGGACATCCGACGAGGACGTGCGGCGGCTCGCGTACGACATCATCAACACGCAGGCCAATCAGCGCGGCATGATGCTCGGCTGGCTGGAGATCTGGGGCCGCGCCAAGAGTTCCGGTCGCCCGCCGATGGAGTGGATGGGTCACACCGTCGTCCCCCGGGGCGACGGTTCGCTGATGCCGGGCATGGCGACCGACACCGAGCTGGACGCGCTGCGGGCGGCGAAGGGCAAGGACGCCGAGGTGCGGTTCCTCCGCCTGATGACCGAGCACCACCGGGCCGGTGCGGAGATGGCGCAGGCGGCGGCCGACGCTGCGGGCACGGACGAGATCAGGAATCTGGCGGCGGGCATGGTCCTGGGCCAGCAGTCGGAGATCAGGCTGATGGCCGACATGCTGAAGGAGCGCGGCGCCACGGCATGAGCCGGTCGGCCGGGGCGTGGTGGTCCCGTGTACATGTGTACGCGGCCACCACGCCCCGGCCGACGCGGTCCGGGGGACGACGACCGGCTGTGGACGCGCCGGGGCTGCATTCCGTCTGCGGGCTGACCTCGAGCGTGCATGCGTCGCTGCGGCGAACGGCACGTCGGCGACCGCACCCGGTCACCCGCGGTCGCGGTCCGCACCTGAACACGGCGGGTTCCGCCGCATACGGCGAGGGGAGCCGGTGCCCGCTCCGGACCGTACTGACGTGCGCAATCGCATAGGCTCAGCAGCGACATGAAGAGCAACCTCACGACGCTGGGGCCCAAGGCCGACAAGGACACCGTGCGACGGAGCAACCTCAGCCTGGTGCTGCGGGCCGTCCGCGACGAGGGCGAGCGCGAGGCAACCAGGGCCGGGGTGGCCGCACGCGTGGGGCTGACCCGTGCCGCCGTGTCCTCGCTGGTCGAGCAGCTGCTCGACAGCGGGTTCCTCACCGAGTCCGGCAAGACGTTCAGCGGGCAGGCCGGGCGCCCCGGCACCGCACTCAAGGTGGCGCGCACCGGCCCTGCCGGGCTCGGCGTCGAGGTCAACATCGACTATGTGTCGGTCTGTGTCGTGGACCTGGCGGGCACCGGCCGGGTCCGGCTGACGGAACACCTCGACAACCGGGGCGCTCCGCCCGCCGAGGTGCTGGCACGGGCGGCCCGGATCGCGGCCCGCACCCTGGATTCGGCGGCCGAACAGGAGCTGTTCCCGGTCGGGGTGGCCCTGGCGCTGCCCGGACTGGTGTCCGGCGGCACGGTGCGCCAGGCGCCCAACCTGGGCTGGAATCAGGTCCCGGCGGAGGAACTCTTCGCCGCGTCACTCGCCGCGCTGCGCCCCGACCAGCCGGAAGTGCCGGTGAGTTCGGAGAACGAGGCCAATCTGGCGGCGCTGGCCGAGCTATGGTTCGGCGGGCTCGACGAGATCCGCAGCTTTCTGTATCTGACGGGCGAGATCGGCGTCGGTGGCGCCCTGGTCATCGACGGTGAACTGCTGCGCGGTGCGCACGGGTTCGCCGGTGAGATCGGGCATGTGGTGGTGGACGCGCAGGGGCCGGAGTGCCGGTGCGGTTCGCGCGGCTGTCTGGAGCAGTACGCGGGACAGGCGGCGCTGCTGCGGGCGGCCGGGATCGAGGAGACCGGCAGCGGCATCGGGGTGGCCGAGCTGCAGCGGCGCGCCCGGGCCGGGGACGGGCGGGCCGTGGCCGCCGTGGTGGAGGCGGGCCGGATGCTGGGGCGGGTGCTGTCCGGAGCGGTGAATCTGCTCGACCCGGACGCGGTGGTGCTCGGCGGGATATACCGGGGCCTGATGCCGTGGCTGTCGCCGTCCGTCGACGAGGAGCTGACGGGCCGGGTGGTGTCCGGGCTGTGGTCCCCGCGCGGCGGCCGGCTGCGCGCCTCGTCGGTCGCGGGCGACGCGGCACGGGGTGCGGCGGCGCTGGTGATGCAGGACGTACTGACCGACCCGGTGGCGTACGCGGCGCAGGTGGCGTACGCGGCGCAGGTGGCGGGCCGAAACCGGAGCCGGGCCGCGCCCGCCTGAGACAGGTACGACCCGGACTCCAACGCGGGGGCGGGCCTGCCTGGCACAGGTACGGCCCCGCAGCATCCGCCCGTGCTGTCAGCGGACCCCGAGAAGGTGGTCCATCGCCAGCTGGTCCAGCACCTCGAACGCCATGCCGCGCTCGGCCGCCGCGTTCACGTCGAAGTCCTCGAACGCCGAGCGGTCGGCCAGCAGCCCCGCCAAGCCGTCCTCGGCCGTCGGCCGGGCCAGCTCGTCGAGCCGGGACGCGCGGAGCGCCTCCTGGACCGCCGGGTCGGCACGGAAGGCGGCAGCGCGCTCCTTGAGGATGAGGTAGTTGCGCATGCAGCCCGCGGCCGACGCCCAGACACCGTCGTAGTCCTCGGTCCGCGGCGGCTTGAAGTCGAAGTGGCGCGGGCCCTGGTAACCGGCGGTCTCCAGCAGGTCGACGAGCCAGAACGCCTGGCGCAGGTCACCGGCGCCGAAGCGCAGGTCCTGGTCGTACTTGATGCCGGACTGGCCGTTGAGGTCGATGTGGAAGAGCTTGCCCGCCCAGATGGCCTGCGCGATGCCGTGCGGGAAGTTCAGCCCGGCCATCTGCTCGTGGCCGGTCTCCGGGTTGACGCCGACGAGTTCCGGGCGCTCCAGGCGCTCGATGAAGGCGAGGGCGTGGCCGATGGTCGGCAGCAGGATGTCGCCGCGCGGCTCGTTCGGCTTGGGCTCGATGGCGAACTTCAGGTCGTACCCCTGCTCGGCGACGTAGTCACCGAGCAGGTCGAAGGCCTCCTTCATCCGGTCGAGAGCGACCCGGATGTCCTTCGCTCCGCCCGACTCGGCGCCTTCGCGGCCGCCCCACGCCACATAGGTGGTGGCGCCCAGCTCGACGGCGAGGTCGATGTTGCGGAGGGTCTTGCGCAGCGCGTACCGGCGTACGTCCCGGTCGTTGGCGGTGAACCCGCCGTCCTTGAAGACGGGGTGGGTGAAGAGGTTCGTCGTCGCCATGGGCACGACGAGCCCGGCCGCGTCCAGCGTCTGCCGGAACCGCTTCACGATGCTCTCGCGCTCGGTGTCCGACGAGCCGAACGGGATCAGGTCGTCGTCGTGGAAGGTCACCCCGTACGCACCCAGCTCGGCGAGGCGCTGCACGGTCTCGACGGGGTCGATCGCCGCGCGGGTCGCGTCGCCGAACGGGTCGCGCCCCTGCCAGCCCACGGTCCACAGGCCGAAGGTGAACTTGTCCCCCGGAGCGGGCTTGAAGCGTTCCGTCATTGTCCGACCACCTTCGGTGCCATCGGGTCCACGACCGGTGGAGGCCGCCGAATCCCTATTTGTTCAGTGTCATGACTAATCATGCATGGCGCCTGGCGGAGACGTAAACCCCCCACCACGGGGTGTCGAGGGTGACCCCTGTTCCGGGCCGGCTCGATCGCGTAATTTGTTTTCCGTACGATCAAATGGATCGTGCCGGCCCTACCGCCCACCGTGGCCCCCACACCGCGAGAATGAGGTATCCCCATGCCGCCGCGTACCGTCGTCATCGGCGTGGACAGCTCCACCCAGTCCACCAAGGCTGCCTTCGTCGACGCCGCAACCGGTCAGCTGCTCGCCGTCGGACGCGCCCCGCATGTCGTCACGGGCGAGGCGGGGGCCCGCGAGACCGACCCCGTGGTGTGGTGGCAGGCGCTGCGCACCGCCGTCGCCGCCGGCCTGAAGGAGTCCGGCGTGCCCGCCGCGACCGTCACCGGCATCGCGGTCGCCGGTCAGCAGCACGGCCTGGTCACCCTCGACCGTACGGGCCGCCCGCTGCGCCCGGCCCTGCTGTGGAACGACACCCGCTCCGCCCCGCAGGCCGCTGCCCTCACCGCCGCACTGGGCGGTGCGGACGCCTGGACGGCCCGCACCGGCTCGGTTCCGGTGGCTTCGATGACCGCGTCGAAGTGGCAGTGGCTGCGTGAGAACGAGCCGGAGACCGCCGCCGCGGCCACCGCGATCCGTCTCCCCCACGACTTCCTCACCGAACGGCTGACGGGCGCGGCCGTCACCGACCCCGGCGACGCGTCGGGCACCTGCTGGTACTCCACCGCCACCGGCGCGTACGACCCCGAGCTGCTCGAACTGCTCGGCCTGAACGCCGCGTTGCTGCCCGAGGTGGCCGAGACGGGTGCGTCCCGCGCCGGTTCACTGACCGGCGAGGCGGCGCAGGCGCTCGGCCTGCCGGCCGGGATCGCCGTGGCGGCGGGCACGGGCGACAACATGAGTGCCGCCGTCGGCCTCGGTCTCGGCGGCGCCGGACTGCTGGACCACCCCGTTCTCAGCCTCGGCACCTCGGGTACGGTCTTCGCCGCCTCCCGGACCCGGCCCGCATCGGCGGCGCTCTCCGGTTTCGCCGCGGCCGACGGTACGTACCTCCCGTTGGCCTGCACGCTGAACTGCACCCTCGCCGTGGACAAGGTCGCCGCCCTGCTCGGCCTGGACCGCGACGACGCGGCACCCGGCGGCGAGGCGGTACTCCTCCCCTATCTCGACGGCGAGCGGACCCCCGATCTGCCCACCGCCTCCGGCGTGCTCACCGGACTCCGGCACGACACCACCCCGCAGCAACTGCTCGGCGCCGCCTACGAAGGCGCGGTCGCCACCGTACTGCGCGCCCTGGACGAGCTCCTGCGGTCCTGCGGACTCGACCCGGCCGACCCCGAGGTCGCCGCCCGCCCGCTGCGTCTGATCGGCGGCGGCGCGCAGGGGCGCGCCTGGGTGGAGACGGTACGACGGCTGTCGGGGCGGCCCGTGATCGTGCCCGGCAGCGGCGAACTGGTGGCCCTGGGAGCGGCCGCGCTCGCCGCGGCGGCGGCCTGCGGCGAGGATCCCGTCACGATCGCCACCGGCTGGAATGCCGCCGGAGAATCCGAGGCGGACACCGAACTTCCGCCCGTGGAGCGGGACATGGACACCTGGAATCAGGTCAACTCGGTGCTGGAGCGGGCCGCCGGACCTCTGCTCGGCGGGGACCGGTAGCCACCCCGTCACCACGTCCTGCAACGGCCACTGACTGACTGTCACTCGCCCCCGCAGGTCCGGGACACCAGCATCCCGGCAGCCATGGACCGGTTTGGGGATGGCATGTGATCTTCACTAGTATCCGGCGATGATCATAAGAAGAAGGCTGACGGTCGGAGTGGGCATCCTGCTCGCCACCCTGACCGCCGGGCTCGGCACGGCCCTCCCCGCCGCCGCCGCTGAAACCCCCACCAAAGCCTCCCCCAAGGTCGAGCTGGTGCTCGACGTCAGCGGTTCCATGCGGACCCGTGACATCGACGGCCAGTCCCGGATGGCCGCGGCGAAGCAGGCGTTCAACGAGGTGCTGGACGCGGTGCCGGAGCAGGTGCAGCTCGGCATCCGGACCCTCGGCGCCGACTACCCGGGCGACGACCGGAAGGTCGGCTGCAAGGACACCAAGCAGCTCTACCCGGTCGGCCCGCTCGACCGGGTGGAGGCGAAGACCGCGGTCGCGACGCTGGCCCCCACCGGCTGGACCCCGATCGGGCCCGCCCTGCTGGGCGCCGCCGACGATCTCGAAGGCGGCGACTCCACCCGCCGGATCGTGCTGATCAGCGACGGCGAGGACACCTGCGGCCCGCTCGACCCGTGCGAGGTGGCGCGCGACATCGCCGCCCGCGGCATCCACCTCGTCATCGACACGCTGGGCCTGGTGCCGAACACCAAGATCCGCGAGCAGCTGACCTGCATCGCCGAGGCGACCGGCGGCACCTACACCGCCGTTCAGCACACCGATGAACTCTCCGGCCGCGTCAAGCAGCTGGTGGACCGGGCGGCCGAGCCCGTCGTCACCCCCGTGGCCACCGAGGGCGCGGACAGCTGCTCCGCCGCGCCTCAGCTCAAGCCGGGTCTCTACACCGACCGCGAGAAGATCGGCGAGCACCGCTGGTACCGGGTGGACGTGCTGCCCGGCCAGGAGCTGCGCGCCTCGGTGAGCGTGTCCGCGGACCGTGCCGTCAACAACGACTACGGCGTGCTGCTGCGCGCGGTGACCGTGCACGGCCGCGAGATCGTCAGGGGTTCGGAGTCCGGCACCGGTCGCACCGATGCGATCTCGTCCGGGCTGCGCTACCCCAAGCCCGAGCAGGACGGCACGGACAGCGAGGACAAGCCGGCCGCGGAGACCGTCTGCCTGCAGCTCAGCAACTCCTTCTCGGCCCCGGCATCGGTGAAGACCTCACCCGGCATGCCGGTCGAGCTGACCGTCGACGTGGTGGACGCGCCGGACGACGCGGCCGATGCCGCCGCGTTCGGTCTCGGCCGCGGCTGGTGGCTCCTGGGCGTACTCGTCCTGACCGGACTGATCGCGGGTCTGCTCTTCGGCTGGATCTCGCGCTGGCGCATCGCTGTATGGAGGACCAACTGATGGTGCGTACACGACGGGTACTCGCGGGTGCCCTGCTGGCCGGGATGGCCCTGCTGACATCGGCCGGGTCGGCCGCGGCCGACGATCCGTCGGCGAGCCCGAGCCCGAGCGCCTCCGACGTCGGTACGGGACCCACCGAGGCGGGCACCACCTTCCGTAACGCGACGGTGATCCAGCCGAGCCAGCACGCCACCGCCGAGGCATCCACGGGTGACTACCTGTACTGGGTGTTCCCGGCCGACGCAGGACAGCGCGCCACCGTCAAGGCGACGGTCACCCTGCCCGAAGCCACCACCCGGCACGGCGCCTCGACCTGGCAGGTCGACGTGTACGACGGGCTGCGGCGCCGGCAGGCCTGCATGTACGGTCACCAGACCAGGAAGGCGGCCGCCGACGCGTCGACCGTCGAACTCTCCTGCGTCCTGCGGACCGTCCGAGCCTGGTCCGAGCCGTGGGCGAACGACCCGCTGCCGGGCAACTATTACGTGCGCCTGACGGTCGTCGACCTGCCGTCGGCCGACCTCGGGCAGCCGGTGCAGACCGCCGTCGAGGTGACGGCGGCCGACCAGGGCGGCGCCCACGACGTCGACGGCAAGCTGAGCGAACCGCTGGCGCCCATCGGCTACGCGGCGACGCAGCAGACGACGAACGACGCCTCGAACGGCGGCGAGACCCCTCCCCGGGTCCCGCTCAACACCGAGCCGGACGACGGCTGGGCCTCCGGCTGGTGGACGGACCGCTGGATCTGGACCGTCGGCGGCGGCGTACTCGGCGCACTCGCAGCCATGTTCGGCTACTCCCTCACCCGCGGCAATGGCCGCCCGTCCCGGGTCCCGCCGGGCTTCTGACCCGCCCGGCCGCGAACCGGCCCTCATCCGCGGCGCCTTCGTCCCACACCGATGGGGCGAAGGCGCCGCGGTGTTTCCGCCCAGGGCGTGCCGTTGTCCCGACGGTCGCCCATCGTCTCCGTCACGTGGGGACGGAACCGCACGCGGGATCCCGGTGCGCGTCAACGCCGTTGCGACCGCGCTTCCGTAACGAGACCCGGATACCCTCTACAACTCACGTACTCCGCAAGGCCGATGGGGTCACCGTCCCTGCCGGAACCCCGGAGTCCAGCCACGTCGCCGCGTACCGGATGCCGGTGCGCCACCAGGGAGTGGAGACCATTCATGTCCACGGAGACCGGCCCGGCCGCCGATGCCGAACCGCGCGGCCACGTGCCCGTACCGGGCCCGAAGGGGCTGCCGTTCCTCGGGAATCTGCCGCAGTTCGGGAAGAACCCGCTGGAGTTCTTCGAGCGGCTGCGCGGGTACGGGGACATGGTGCGATGGCGCTTCGGCCCCCACCCCTGTGTGTTCATAGCCGATCCGGAGTGCATAGGCGAGCTGCTCACCGAGACGGAACGCACCTTCGATCAGCCGGCCCTGGGCATCGCGTTCCGTACCGTGATGGGCAACGGCGTGGTGGTCGCGCGTGGTCCGGACTGGCGGCGGAAGAGGTCGCTGGTGCAGCCCTCGGTACGGCCCAAGCAGGTGCGGTCGTACGCGGCGACGATGGCGGGCAGCACGGTGGAGCTCGCGGACACCTGGTCCGGCGGTGAACGCGTCGACATCAAACGGGAGATGGCCGCGCTCACGCAGAAGATCGCGGTCCGCACCATCTTCGGGGTGGACACCCCGGCGGACGCCGAGGCGATGGGCCGGGCGATGGATGTCGCCCAGCGGGAGATCGGCAAGGAGTTCAGCGGCATCGGCGCCCTGCTCCCCGACTGGGTGCCGACGCCCGGCCGGGCCCGGATCAAGAAGGCCGCCGCGGTCATCGACGCCGAGGTGGGCCGGGTCGTGGCCCGGCACCGGGACGGCGACGGCGAGCGTCCCGACCTGCTGAGTCGGCTGCTGACCGCGGTGGACGAGACCGGCGCACAGCTCACGGACGAGGAGATCCGCGACGAGACCGTCACCCTGTACATCGGCGGGCACGAGACGACCAGTTCCACGCTGGTGTGGGCGTGGTACCTGCTGTCGCGCAATCCGCAGACGCGCGCGGCGCTCGCCGAGGAGCTGGACCGTGTCCTCGGCGACCGGGAACCGGAATTCGACGACTACGCGCGGCTGACATACACCCAGGCGGTGGTGAAGGAGACGCTGCGGCTGTACCCGACGATCTGGCTGGTGACCGGAGTCGCCAAGGACGGGGCGCGGATCGGCGGAGTGGACATGCCGAAGGGGACGAGGGTCTGGACCAGCCAGTGGGCGACGCACCGCGACGAGCGATGGTTCCCGGAGCCCGATGCGTTCCGCCCGGAGCGCTGGGACGCCGACCACGGCGACGACATCGCGGAATACGCCTGGTTCCCGTTCGGCGGCGGACCCAGGGTCTGCCTCGGTACGCGGTTCGCGATGGTCGAGGCGGTGCTGATCCTGGCGGTACTCGCGCGCCGATTCGAACTGGACGTGGACCCGGGTGACGTCAACCCCGTACCGACGCTCACCCTGCAGCCCGACCGGGACGTGCTGGCCACCGTGCGGGCGCGGTGACTTGGCGGGGAGCGTATCCGTATGGCGGAACACGCGCGGGCGCGATGTGCCCTCGACTTCCGCCGTACGGCATCCTCGTGCTGAACGAGCAGCCCGGCCCCGGAGCGGCGAGAGATCATGCCGGTTCGGGGCAGGCAGTACCCGACGGTGGAGGATGCGGAACCTGATGACTGACAACTCCGACATGGTGGCCTTTGTCCGGGCCCGCCTGGCCGAGGAGGAACAAGTCGCGCGAGCGGCCGGCGGCGAGCGTTGGCGGTGCCCCGCCGAGGCGCCGGGCGAGGTCCACGACCGGACCGGCGCCGTCGCGTTCAGCCTGCGGATGCATGGCTACGACGACCACATCGCCCTGCAGGATCCCGCGCGTACGCTCCGCCGCATCGAGACGAGCAGGGTGCTCCTGGACGAGTACGAGGAGGTCGCCGCCCTGGACGCCGACCGCCCCCTCCACGACTTCCCCTCGGGCCGCGCGGTCGGGCTCGGATTCGTCGTCCGGCAGATGGCGGCGGAGGATGCCGGCCACCCCGATTATCAGGCCAAGTGGCTGCCGCGGTTCACCCAGTGACGAGCCCCTTGCAGGGGATGGTGACCGAGTTACGGGGCCGCGAGCGGTACCGGGCCGGCCCCGGCATCCCGCCGGGCCGGGGTCCGACACCATGAGCGGATCGGTCGCGGCGCGCCGCCGCGGGGCCGCGGCCGGCTCGCTGACGTACCCGGCTCGCACGCCTCGTGTGGCCGCGACTCCGTCCGGTCGTCGCCGGGACACCGCCTCGACCGACCGGGCGCGGGGCGCGTCCCCGCGCCCCGGCTCCCCGTTTTCCCGCCTCCCCGGCAGAAGGTTCACAGCCGTCATAGCGGGCAGGTCGCAACAGAACGGCAGATACTGATCTGGTCCGTCCGCGCCAGCCCTTCGCGGGGACGCGCCGGCCACCCTGCCGCGATCACCGGCCGTCGAGATTCCGGGAGAAGCATCATGCGTCTGCGCCCCACCATCGCCTCCGGCTTCACCGTCCCGGCCGCTGCCACCGCTGTGGTTCTGGCGGCCACGGGCGCCACGGCCGCGGTCGGTACCGCGCCCGCCGCCCCTGCGGCGGCCTCTCGGCTCGGCGTGTGCCAGGAGAAGGCCCTCAGTGTGAAGGCCGCGCCCGGCGGTCAGCAGAACGTGGTGCGCATCAGTGTCACCAACCGTGGCAGTCGCAGCTGTGTCGTCGACCGGATCCCGACCATCACCTTCGCGGGGCTGGACGGCTCCGCCCAGGCCGTGCCGCCTGCCGAGAGCGCACCCTACGTGCTCTCGGCAGGCGAGCGGGCGTATGCCGCCCTCCGTACCGCCGATCCGGCGGGTACCGAGGGGCATGTGGTCGGCAGTGTGAGCGTGGCGGCGGATCCGGCCCACTACGGCGTCACGTTCGGCGCGGCCGGCGTGGGCATGCCCCGGGGGATCCGGGTCTGGGAGCCGGTCACCACACTCTGGCAGGTGTCGGCGGCCGCCGCATCCAAAGCCCTGGCCCACGGTCTGGCCTGATCCGCCCACGCTGTACATCTCGCGGAAGCCCGCCGGCAACCCCGCGCACCGGGCCGCCGGCGGGCCGCTGCCCCCGGGGGTCAGCCCGTCATCGTCCCAGTCCCCTCCCCCCGATCCTGAAGTGGATCAAGGACACCAAGGGCTGGTGGGGCAACGAAGCCATTGGTGACGTCCAGTTCGGCTACGGGATCACGTCGTCGTCCGGCGGCCTGGACATCCAGACGAACGGAATCAGCGTCTCTGCAGGCTGACCCGCACGCATACCCGTACGGCACGGATGAGCCGGCTCCCTCGCGGGGCCGGCTCATCCGTGCCGTACGACTGCGGGGCCGTCCTGGACCGGAGCGCGTCCCGCCAGCCACCGGGCGATCTCCGCCCGGTTCCGGGCTCCGCCCTCCTCCAGTACCGCCGCGAACCGCTCGGGCCGGGCCAGCACGCGCCGGTCCTCGGGGTGCAGCGCCGCATGGGCGAGCAGCCAGCCGGCCAGCACGTGCCGGTCGAGGGGGCCGATGCCGCCCAGCTGTGCCGCGTACGCCTCCAGCGCCGCGCCCGCGTCCCCTGAGACCAACAGCTCGTCCGCCGTCGACGGGGGGCCGGGCTTCTTGCGCAGGTACAGCTGTCCGCGCTCGTCCTGCCAGTGCCCGCGGTCGCCCGCGGGTACGACCACCGGCTCACCGCCCCGTACCGGCTCCGAACAGGAGCGCAACGCCTTGACGAGTGCCTCCTGTTCGTCCTTGCCGCAGCGCAGATTGCGCAGTCGCCACTCCACGCGGTGGCTGACCGCCGCTGCCCTGGCCCGGCCTTCCGCTTCCTGGTCCACCGGTTCCCGCAGCCAGCTGTCGACGGTCTCGGACAGGCGTGTGACGAGCCGTCGCCCAGGCACGGTGAGCGACGCGCGGGTGGCCAGCGTTCGGAGCACCATGCGCGTCTGGAGCCTGCGCAGCGCGAAGAGGAACGGTGCGCGTCCTTCGGGGTCGGCCGCGGTGTCACCAATCAGGTCGAACCAGAATCCGGTCACTCCGACGAAGGCATAGGCACCATGGAGGAGTCCCGGCAGGTGGCGTGGGTCGGAGCGCCACGGCGCGTAGTGGAGTTCGGTCCGGTCGTCGTCGAGCAGGGGGAACAGATGGAGCAGGGCGCCCAGTTTGCTGTGCTGGAATTCGTGTACGAGGGTTTCCGCCAGGGCGAGCCCGTTCCGGGGGCGGGCCACCACCATGGAGGCGAAGGCGTCGCCGGTGGAGGCGCTGAGCCCGGCGGCCGGAACGGGAAGCGTGTGCGCTCCGTCCTTGGCGCGCCAGGGGACGATCCGGCTGACCTCCTCGGGGCGCAGCCCCCCGGGCCCCGCAGCACCGCGTCGCAGAGTCGAGACGGCGTCCCGGAACAGCGCCTGCCAGGAGCGCAGTTCACCGGGATCCAGCCGGCCCGGGGCAATCGGTTCGTCCAGGTCGCGGTACGGATCGAGGTCGTCGAGCTGCACGCCACGGGCCCCGGGCCCGACGAGCAGCGTGTGCACCGGCCACCAGGACGCGGATTCCGGGTCGGTGAGCGGCCGCACGACGACGCCGCCACCGTGGGGCCCGTCCCGGTCCTCACTGCGAAGGGTGACCGTCCCTGCGGACACCACGGCACGGACCGCGTGGAAGTCATCCTGGACGGGCTCCGGGAGCCGGACCAGCCCGAGCGTCGGCAGACTCACGGCCGCGCCCCGGGCAGGCAGCAGCAGCTCGGTATCCGTACCGGCGTGTACAGCGGCCGTCGCGGCCACGGCGGCAATGTGTCCCGCGTCCGCCCACAGCGGCGGCCCGGACGTGGTTCCGTGCAGCCGGCGCAGGGTGTGGGCAAGCCAGCTGCCGACCTGGGGGCTGAGCAACAGCTCCTCGACGGCCTCCGGTGCCTGCGCGGCGGCAGCCTCCAGCGCGGGCCATATCGCCGCCGCGTCCAGCGGGCCGAGGATGCCGGGGCGCTCGTCGAACCGGTCGAGGAGCTCGCGCAGCAGCAGCAGGCGGCGGGTCCGCTCGCCCTTCACCAGGAACGCGACGGCCTGGGGCGAGCCGCCGCCTGCGGCAATCTCGTCGAACAACGGGCCGGGCATGCGGATCGGGGCGTACGCATCGCTTACTGTCATGGACTGTGCCTCCTGGACCGTCTGCGCTATTCGGCCCGTCCGGGTTCGCTGCCGCCCATGGCGTTGCTGCGCGCACGCTGCAGCTCTTCCAGCAGCCGTGGGCCCGGGCCCGGAAGGCGCCGCAGGTCGGCGACGCTCACTGCGGCCAGATCCATGACGTCGGATTCGAGGTGATCAGCTGTGCGGTCGGCGGGTACCGGCTGGTACAAGGCGCGCTCCCCCTTCGCGAGCGGTGGCACAGGATGCCACCGTTTACTCCATGATGACGAACGGGACCCCTTCCCGAAACCCATGTGATCACGCCAGCGGATCACATTCCCGTCCCCGTGCCCCCGAGGAAGTCCTGTATGGCCGAATCGAGTTCAGCCGCTCGCGCGGGTTCGTCGTCGAGTAGCGTCACTGCGCCGTACAGCTCCCACAGCCTGTCCGGCCGCGCTCTGAGGGTACGTACGATGCCGATCACGTCGGTGCGAGGCGTCGGGTGCCGTGGCATGCGCGCGACCACGGCGGGCGGCAACTCGTTCACCAGCGCCTGCCGTTCATCACGGTCGTTCATGAGTGGGTACGCAAGCAGGGCCTCGATGAGCCGGGCCAGCTGCCTGCCCGCCGGAGTGCCACCGGGGCCGGCCGGTGGCGGGAGCGGTGACACCGCCGGACTGCTCTCGGTACGTCCGGGTCTGTGCAGGAGGAGGCTGGGCAACTGGTCGGTGCGGCCTGCCGCCCGCAGTGCGGTCAGCCGGGCCCGCACGGACTCGAACAGGACGTCGGGATCCGGCAGCAGATCGGCTGGGAGTTCGTCCAGCACGATGTCCGAGAACACACCAAGCCGCCGCTCGGGATCGTTGGCCGCACGCTGCCCCCGGCCGGCTGCGAACATCAGGATCTGGTCGTGGGCCTCGATCCGGTGCCCGGCCGGAAACTGCTCACCGGGCAAGGAGCGCGGAAAGTTGTGCCGTTCGTCGAACGTCTGACAGGCGTCGACCATCCAGATCTGCCTGCCGAAGCCCGTCACCGCGTCACTTCTCAGCGTGCTGCGGGCCGATTCGACGTCGATGTTGCGCCGGTCCGGCTCGGTGGCGTCGGTGCAGTAGAGCCGCAGGTGCTCGTCTCGGTCCAGCACACCGTGGCCGCCCCACCACACCCACAGCACGTCTCCGGCGCGGGCCGGGATGTCGGTCACGAAGGCACGCCGCAGGGTGTCGTGGTCGGCCGGCCGGTACGGGACACCCGGATCGGTGCCGCCCGAAGGCGCGAGATGCAGCAGGACGTTTTCCTCGGGGACGCCGAGTTCCAGCAGCCAGTCGCGGAAGCGCAGTGCGTCCCGGACCGGCCCGGGAAGGTTCCAGCTGTCGCCGGCCGCGTACTGCTCGATGCCGACCACCAGTGCCAGGACGCGGCCGGGCTCGACACGTTGGTGGGTCACGGGAGCAGGTCTCCGATCGCCCGGTAGACGGCCCGGTCACTCCAATAGGCGCTGTGTGCAACGGGGAAGGGCTGTCGGCTGTCGGTGGGGATGTCGGTCGCCCGTCCGGGGAAGAGCGGCTCTGCTGCGTAACCGAGCAGGTCGCGCCGGTCGTAGAGATTCAGCCACGGCGGTACATGGCCGGGCAGGGTGTCGGGGTGGGCAAGTGAGGGCAGCGCTCCGGTCTCGTACAGGAAGGGGCCCTGCGAGCCGACCGTCACCAGTAGTTCCACGCCGGCCGGCGGACCCGATATCAGGGTGTCGAGGGCGATGATGCCGCCGAGACTGTGGCCGAGCAGCACCACGGGGGGTTCCAGGGAGGCGACCATGTCCCGCAGTCCCTGCCGCATGGGCTCGCCCCGGGCCAGATACTTGAGGATGTCACCGGCGGCCGGGTGGGCGGCGTCGGTGAGAGCCCGGCGGCGGCGCACGGCGTAACGGGAACCGAGGCGTGCGACGGGCTTCGCAGCCATCCGGAGTACCGGGCCACGGCCGGTCCCCGCCGGGGCGGCGCCGAGCCGTGCGGCGAGGGCGGCCACGGCGGCGTCCCGGGCATCGCCGGTGCCCTGCACCGGTGCGTCGGCCTCGATGGCCGCCGCGACGACCGCGGCCGTCAGCGCACGCGCCAGCGTCCACGACAGTGTCTCGGCGTCCAGTGCCTCGGCAGCCGGGGCGAGCAGCGGACTGCGCGCGAGCTGTGCCGCCGCCTGCGCGAGCCCGGGCCCCATCCGGTCGGCCCGTTCCTCGCCCTCGGCCGCGAGCTCGAGGAGCAGAGCCCTGGGGAGCTCGTCCGGGAAGGCGGCGCCCGGCGGGATGGCCCCTGCGGTGGCTCCGGCCGCCGCCAGAGCCAGTTCGGCCGTGGGGTCGTCGTAGAGGCGCGCCCACCCCTCCGCCTCGTCACCCGGATCTCCCGGGCCCTCGGCACCCCGGCCGGCTCCGGCGCCAGGACCGTCCGGGATGCTGGCCCCCGCTGCCGCGAGGCTCGCCCCGTACTGCTCGCCCCAACGATAGGCGACCAGGTGGACGTCGGGCGCCGCTTCGGCGAGGCCCTCCGTGACCTGTGCGAGCAGGCCCGTGAGGTGTGGTTCACGCACACCTGTGCCGTGAGTGAAGACCACCGTGGTCATGTGCCGCCCCCCTTGCTGTGTTGCTGCCGGGCCGGCCCACTGGCGTCACATGGACGGCGGGACCGGTCCGGCAGTTCTTCCTGCGGATGCGCCGCGCACCGGTCAGATCGGCAGCGGTGCGATATCGCATTCGATGCGCTGGTGAAGGCGCGCAGCTGCCTGCCAGGGATGGTTGTCCCCCAGCACCCGTGACAGGCCTTCGATCGCTGCCGCGTTGAGCCGGTCGGCCTCCGCCGACCGGCCCAGGCCCCGGTGATCGAGGGCGAGGTTGGCCGTGCAGACGAGTGTCAGCGGGTGATCGGGGCCCGCGGTCTCGGTGAGCTGGGGAAGAATGGCGGCATCGGCTTCCTGTGCGCGGGCGAAGTCCAGCCGTGCGTAGTGATTGTTGGCCCCGCTCATGGCAGCGGTGAGGGTGTCGATGTGGTGCTCGCCCAGCCCACTCTTCAGAAGCTGCCACGCCTGGATGTCCAGGGTTTCGGCCTCGTCGATCTCCCCGAGCGCCCGCAGCGTGGCCGCCAGGTTCACCTTGGCGGACTGCGTGTTCGGATGACGGTCGCCGGATACCGCCCGATAGGCGGCCAGTGTCCGCTCCCCCAGCTCCCGGGACCCCGCGAGATCGCCGTTCATCCTGCGCTCGACCATGGTGTGGACCGCGGCGGCAAGGGCATCCATGTTGTTCAGGCCGTACCGGGTGGTGAACCGGTCGAACGTCTGCTCCGCGAGGGCCGCTCCTCCCTCGACCACACCGGCCCTGCGCCGGCACACGGCGAGGTTCAGGGCCGCGCGAATGGTGGCAGCGTTGGTCTCCCCGAAGTGGGTGACGAACGCCTGGTAGTTGGACTCCTGGAGGGTGCGCGCGCCGAGGTAGTCGCCCGCCTCACGAATGTCGATGGCCAGGCCGTTCAGCGTGTTTAGAGTGAGGCCGCTGGCCGGCCCGTAGAGAAGCTCGCGCTGGCGCACCGTCTCTTCGTCGAGCTCCCTCGCGGTCTCGAAGCGGCCGCTCGCCCGTAGTGAGACGCCGTAGTCGTGCGCGGCGCTCAGGGTCGTCGGATCCTCGGGCCCGAACAGATCACTGGCCCTGGTGAAGGCCTCTTCGTCGAGATCGCACGCCGCCTGGATCTCGCCCCGGTGACGCAGGGCCCCAGCCATCTGCCACATGGAGTCGATCAGTTCCTCGTCCGGGATCTGCGCGCCGCGCGAGATCGCCAGGGCGCGTTCGTTGTGGGCGACCGCCTCCTCCGGACGACCGAGAAGCCGGAGATAGAAACCGAGCAGCTTGGTGACCCTGATGACATGCAGGTCCTCGTCGCCGGACTGGGCGCGCCAGGCGGTCCACGCCTGCCGGGCCTGCGCCGCGCCCGACTCGTGCGCGCCCCAGTAGTAGAGGAAGAACACCATGTCGTAGAAGAGGTCGCGGACCCATGGATCGGAGCTCTCCACCGCTCCGGAGGCGATTACATGCGGCAGGATCGCCTGGTAGGCGGGCCACTGGTCGGGGGACGCGGGGGCACCGGGCTTGGCCGTGGTGAGCAGCAGGTGGGCCGCTCGTGTCATCTTGGCCCGCTCCTCGGGATCCAGCCTGGCCACGATGACGTTCTGCATCAGCCGATGCATTTGCAGCGTGCCGGTCTTGTGGTCCAGCCTCACCAGGGACAGCTTGCTGAGGTCGCGGGTGGCGCGGGCGAGCAGTAGCGGGTCGCGCAGGACCGGGTCGAGCTCCGGTGTGATCTCGACGTTCCGGCCGCCCCTGAGCATGTTCAGAGGAATGGGCTCCGGCGCCATGCACGCGCAGATCTCAAGGAGTTGACGGGCCGCCGGGTTGTCCTGCGACAGGCGTCCGAGCGAGATGTCCCAGACTGCAGCGACCGGCAGCGGGTAGTCGGGGGACGGGTCGAGTTCGAGGATCTCGGGCCGGCGCTGTTCCAGCAGTTCGAGGTACTCGTCCACGGGCATGCCGGTGGCGGCGTGCCATGCGCCCGCCTGTTCGACAGCGAGCGGCAGGTCGCCCAGGGCGGCGGCGAGCCGGCCCGCGTCCGTGCTGTTCAGGCCCCGGGCGCGGCGCTGCAGGAGGGTGATGCTCTCCTCCCGGTCGAAGACGTCGACGCTGAGCGGAGTCGCCACCCGTTCCCACTCGCGGTTGCGCGAGGTGACGATGATCTTTCCAGGGCCGCCGTTGGGGAAGTAGGCCCGCACGGCCTCGATGTCCTCGGCGTTGTCGAAGACCAGCAGCCAGTTGTCGAACGGTTTGCCGGTACGGAGCGCCTCGCGCACGGCCGGGACCGCGGCGTTGGCCTGGGGGCCCACCTCCAGGCCCAGGCTGCGGGCAAGGTCGGCAAGGGCGCCGAGAATCAGGTTCTCCTGTTCCGCCGGAATCCACCAGATGACGTTGAACTCGCCGCTGTGGCGGTACACGTACTCGACGGCAATCTGGGACTTGCCGACGCCGCCCATGCCGTGCAGCGCGTGCGGGAGAACTGCTGTCGTCTCGTCCTCCTGCAACTGCCGTTCGACAGCTGCCAGAAGGCTCTCGCGCCCAGTGAAGTTGGGGTTCTTCGGCGGTACATTCCCCATGATCTTCGGCTGGCCGGTCCGGACGAACCGCACATCCGGTGTCGTGACTTCCACTCTCGGGTCATCCCTCCGGGCATCCTGGTCATCTGTTACGGGTGTCGTGGGCGACACGGATCCTCCTGGTGTAACGGCCGGATGCGACCGGGGTGCGTGGGCATTCACATCAAATGCCTCTTTATCATCTCTGGTCGCCTCCGTTGTCTGCCCCGCACCGCGCAGCCGGTCGGTCAGGCGTGCCGCCCGGTGTCGGTACGGCAGCCCTCCCAGGGCGCGCAGTACGGCCAGCTCGATGCGGAGCCACGTGTGGCCGCCCGTGGTGTCCGGGAGAGCCGCTTGCGCCGGGTCCCGCAGCGCCGCCCGGAGCCTGATGCCCTGCGCCTGGCCGGCTCGCGACTCCGCGACAAGGCCGACGGCCCGGGCCAGCTGGGTGCGGTTGCTGGTCGCCAGCAGCGCCTCCCGGACGCCTTCGGCGAAGTCGGGGCAGCCGTCGCCGTCGCGCTCCCAGTCGATGAGGCCGCCCATGAGGATCTCGGCCAGATGGTCGGGCCCGGACTCGGGAAAGGCCCGGTCGCGCAGCTCCTCGATGACATCGAATCGCAGCGGGGCGACGGCCAGCAGCACGGCCAGCTGCCGCGCGAGCGGACTGGCCAGCGAGACGAACTTGCGTACGGCGGCTGCCGCCGCGCGCGGCCCGTCGATCACCGGTGCCCGCAGACCCGGCGCCGGCACGCCCTTGGCCATCGCTCCGGCCAGGACCACCGGGAGCGTACGCCGGACACCGCGTTCACCGGTGAGGAGATCGGCCCAGGCCCGGAACGAGCCGGGGCGAAGGCTGAGCACCGGAACCGGTACGGAGCCGTCGTCCTGGTCGGGCAGCAGGTGCCCCTGGTCGGGCACGCCGTGGAGAGGACGACAGAGGAAATGCCGGTTGAGCGCCCCGAATCCGGCCGCGTCCAGCTGGGCGCGGAAGGGGTAGAGCGAGGATCTGTGGCGCAGATACGGGGGAAGCAGATGGACGAGGGCCGTAGGACCGCCGGCCGAGAGCCGCCCCAGCAGTTCGTCGGCTTCCCGCCCGGCCCAGCCCGCCGCCAGCCCGTCGGTGACGACGAGAAACAGCCGTGACCCGCGTCCGTCGAGCAGCTCCGCCGGGTCGGCGTGCCGGTTGCCCGGCCAGCGCAGGACCGGCATGCCGCGCCCGGGGAGCGCCACCTCGACCGTACGGACGTCGCGGAACGCGCCGCTGCGCACCGCCTCATCGGCCAGTCGGCGGACGGTGCTGCGCCACACGGGCATGCTGGGCGCATTGTCGACGAGCAGCATCAGGTCGAAGGCGCGCTCCTGTACGGGCTCGAGGTAGGGAATCCACAGCCCGTCGCTCAGACCACACTCAGCGGTGCGCGGCTCGTCGAGACGGTTCAGGTAGCGCGAAGGCACACGTCGGCCGAGCCCCCGCAGCGCCTTCGCCAGTGGCAGCGGCACCACGCGTTGCACCGGTCGAGGCGCCGCCTGAAGCACCGCCTTCGGCTGGCCGCTCCGGGTCTCTTCGACGGCTTTCAGCGCCAGCTCTCGCGGGTCGATGCCGATCATGCTCCCGGCGGCCACCACGTCCGGCGAAACTTCACCCGAAGGAGGGGCGGCGACATCGGAGGGTACGCCCGGCTCCGGCTCACCGGATAACTGTTCAGGGGTGTCCGGCTCCTGGCCCGAGGTCAGTCCGGACACGTGCCATGCCGCAGCCAGCCAGGCGGCGTCGGCGATGTCCTGCCAGCTCGGGCCGCCGTCCGCGTCATGGGTGGCGGTGTGGCTCGACGAGGCCGGCACGTCCGGAGCACGCTCCCGTGGCGAGCCGTTCATCAACGGCCTTTCGAGAGGTCGCGGAGCAGCATCTCAATGAGCTTACGCCCGTCCGCATCGGCCTGGAATCCGTTGGCCGTGGTGAGTTGCACAGCGTTCAGGAGCTGATCCACCGACTGCGTGCCCCCGCCGTGCAGCCGCCTCTCGAACTCGTCCACCAGCACTTCGACTCCCTCCGGTCGTTGACGCAGATGGCTGACCACAATGGCAATCAGCTGCTCCCGGCTGGGCGGGCGCATCTCCAGAGGCAGGCAGCGGCGCCGGAAAGCGGCCGGGAATTCACGTTCGCCGTTGCTGGTGATCACGACGACGGGGAATTCCACACACTCGACGCGGCCTCCTCGGACGACGGCCCGGCGTTCGGGATCGTCGGTGAAGACTGACACTTCCGCCGCGTTAGTGCGCACCAGTTCCGGAATGTCGAAGCTGCCGTTCTCGAGAACGTGCAGCAGGTCGTTGGGCAGGTCGATGTCGCTCTTGTCCAGTTCGTCGACCAGCAGGACGCGCGGTCGCTCGTATGCGAGCAGGGCCGTGCCCAGAGGGCCGACGGTCAGGAAGTCCCCAAGGTCGGGCGCGCTGCCGCGGTCGCCCTCCGGCACATCGGCCCGTGTCTCGCCGCCTGCCCGCCAGGCCGCGATGGCCTGCGCCCGCCCGATGGCGTCGTACTCGTAGAGCCCGCCGCGCAGCGTCGTCCGGCTGACAATGCTCCACGGCAGCACCCGCCCGAGCCCCAGCTCACGGGCAATCAGATACGCGAGGGTCGACTTGCCCACCCCGGGCGGTCCAGTGATCAGCAACGGACGGCGCAGCAGGAGCGCCGCGTTGACGGCGTCGATCTCCTCCTCGCGCAGCTGCGGACCGTCCTGTACGACCCCGAGGCGGCGCAGGGCGGCCTGCGCGTCGTCGGGCGGCGCCGGCTGCAGGGGGCTCCCCGAGAAAACTCTCCAGGGCGGCGGGGACGGAAGCCGCGGCGGCTCTCCGGCAGGAGCCTGTCCCGTTGCGTGGAACACCCTCCAGGAAGGCGGCATCACAGGCAGGGCGGTCGCGTCCTGCTCGGTCATGCTGTCAACTCCTCACAGTCGACCAGGCGGTTGGGATCGTCCCAGAAGAACGCAATGTGTCTTCCCAATAGCAGACTGCCACCATCCAGTTCCTCAGCACTTTTACGTAACTGACCTACTTTGGAAACCAGTTGGGCCGGATTATGGCCGAGCAACAGTGTCAGCACCTCACCCGACTGCGCGGGACTTTCCGGCCTGCGGTCCCACGCGGCGAGGCCCACCCCCTCGGCGATGGCGGCGGCGAGCGCCTCCAGACCATGGCCGGGCAGGGCGGGCACGTCGAGTATGACCGCGGTCAGCCGTGGCTCCGATGCCAGCGTGGCACGCCAACGGTCGAGTTGCCCGGCCTCCGAGCTGCGCCAGCGGAACGTCTCGGCGGCACCGGCCCTTTTGAGCCGCTTCCACCGGGCCCGCCACCGCCTCAGCTGCCCGGGGTCACGGGTTCGCATACGCTCGAGACTCCGCAGGTGAATATGGTAGCGAAGGCCTATCGGCAGCGCGTCATGAGAGCGCGTATCCAGCTCGAGCCGAGCCATGTCGTGATTGAGCAACTGGAACGGTAGTACGAACTCGACCTGTACGGGAGGTTCGTTTTCCGTGTCCGGCACATCGGCCCATCGGGCCTCACCACGGTGGATGGCACGTTCGACCGCCACCGCCAGGGTGTCGAGAGTCGCGCGCTCCACAGCACCCGCCACCGGCTCCCAGTAGCCCGGTGCCGCATTGACCCAATGACGTACGTAAATATCGGCCGAACCGTCATCGGCGGGCTCCACCATCACGACGAGAGAGCGTGGCACTTCCGGGTCGGTCCTCGGCAGAGCCGCGATCGCGCGCCGGCGTTCCTGAAGCGCGCCCACCGCATCGGCACCGGCCTCCGCGGCCCATCGGTCCGACCAGTCCCTGAGCCTCTCGCCGAGAATCGCCCCCTGGTCGATGGCGATCACCTCCACCAGAACCACAGCCGGGGGCAGTCCGTCGGCCTGGGCGTTGACGTCCCGCAGATAGTCGAAGCGCCGGAGGGGGCTCAGCCCGTAGGGAATCTCGACGCCGAGCTCATGACCGAGGATCGCGTGCACGCGGCCGTCGTCGAAGTCCCGGACCTCGGCGAGCAACCCTCCGATCTCCTGAACAGCGGTGTCAGCGAACACCGGGGGCAGCTCGGCGACCGTCTCGTCGGGCCAGGCGGTTCCGGCGAGCCTGGCCAGCCGCGCCGAGTCCTCGGGCCCGGAGGCGACACTCACACCGAAGACCAGCGCGTCGAGTCCGCCTTCGCGCAGCAGGACATCCATGACCAGGGACAGCATGTCGACGCGCGGGTTCTTGCGCAGGTAGTTGATCTCCATCCGGAGCTGCATGGCGACCAGCGCCACGAAGTGGATGCACTGATCCGGATCGCGCACACAGTCGAGCGCGCATAATTCGTCGACCAGCGCCCCGACCAGATACGGATCGGTCTCGCGCGGTCCTTTCGGCGCGTGTGCCACCACCGACCATCCCCCGCTGAGCCGGTACTTCCGCCACCACAACTGATCGCGAAGCTATCACGTCATATCTTCAGCAACCAGGTTCATTCCCAGGCCCGTTGACCCAACATCACCCTCCTCACCCCCCCGGCCGCAGACGTAGCGCGCGGCCGTCATCCGGAAACCGGTCCCGAACTTGCTCGCAGCGTCAACTCCGGCATGAGAAACTCCACTTCGTCCGTGCCGCAGCCGTCGAGTTTGGCCACGACGTGCTCCACCACACGGCGGCCCATCTCCTGCGCCGCCGGGATGGCGACCGAAGTGAGGCGCACCGAAGCCTGGGAAGCGACCTGCTCGGGGCAGATGGCCACGACGGGCACATCCTCGGGCGCGGCCCGCCCGCCCAGGGGCCGTGTCGAAGCGCTTCGACACTGGTGATGCCACCGAACGGCCGCCGGGTCGGGGCGGCTGACTCCCACGATAGGCCGACCATGCCCGCGAGCACACAGGTCGGCGCACCGCATGAACACCCGTTGATCGGCCGCCGTGCTCGGGGCCGTGCGGCATCCGGCGGAGCTGCCGTCCCACCGCTTCTTCAGTGCGATCACCGACTTGCTGATCGCCGCGCCGACCCGGCCGAAGGTGCCGCGATCATCCCTGTTCCGTGTGGGCTGCCCCCGTCGCCCCGAGATGCGCGGCAACGGCGGGCAGCCTGTGTTCTTCCCGTTCAGCCGTTCAGCAGCACGGGGAAGGACTCCATGTCGTTCTGCGTCATCACCGGCAGCTTGCGGAGCTCCTCGTCCGGCACGGCGAGCCTCAGCCCGGGAAAGCGGCCGAACAGCGCGGGCAGGGCGATCCCCGCCTCGACCCGGGAGAGCGCCGCGCCGGGGCAAATGTGCGGGCCGTGACCGAAGGTCATGTGGCGGATCGGCGTGGGCCGGGTGATGTCGAAGGCGTCGGCGTCCGCCCCGTGCTGTTCGACGTCGCGGCCGATGGCCCGGTAGGAGATGACGACGCCCTCGCCCTTGGCGATCACCTGGTCGCCGACCTGGATGTCCTCCGTCGCGAACCGCATCAGCAGATGGGTGGTGGGAGTGTCCCAGCGCAGCGTCTCCTCGATCACCGTCTCCCACGGGATCTCGCCGTCGAGCACCATGCGCAGCTGGTCGGGGTTGGCGAGCAGGGCCCGTACCGCATTGAGGATCAGCCCGATGGTGGTCTCGTGGCCCGCCGCCACCATGGCCTTGAGGTTGCCGACCACTTCCTCTTCGGTGAGCGGCTCTCCGCCCTCGTCGGCCAGGATGAGCGCGCTGGTGAGGTCGTCCGTCGGCTGCGCGGTCTTCTTGCGGACGAGCGCCGCGTAGAAGACGTCCAGCTCGGCGAGCAGGGCCAGCCGCTCCTCCTGCGGGGTGAGCATGGAGAAGAAGGCCTTGTACCTCTTCATCAGCATGGGGTGCTCGGCTTCGTCCACACCCATCAGCATGCCGACCACCCGCATGGGCAGCGGCTGGGCGAACACGGACTTGAGGTCGACGACACCGCCCTTGCCCTGCTCGGCCAGCGCGTCCAGCAGCTCCTCGGTGAACTTCTCGATGTCCGGGCGGATGGCCTCCAGCCGGCGTGGGGTGATCGCCTGGGAGATCTTGGTGCGCAGCCGCCGGTGTTCCTCGCCGTCCACGGTGAACATGGACCGCCCGGCATCGATCATGCCGATCAGCGGCCAGGCGTGCGTCACCGCACCGCTCTGCCAGAGCCCCCAGGCGTCGAGGTCCTTCACCAGGCGCGGGTCGACGAGCAGTTGACGCGCCTCGGCATGCCGGGTGACGGTCCAGGCAGGAACCCCGAGCAGCTCGATCCTGGCGAGCGGCCCTGAATCGCGCAGGCGTGCCGTCTCCCCGTCCAGGTCCTGGACCATGGGGTCGACGACCACGGCCCCGCCCCCCGAAGTGGCCTGGTGAGCGGCGGCGTGAGGACAGTTCAAGAGAAGTCTCCTGTCATGGGTACGGGCGTGAACCGGACGGGCAGCGAGGTCATCCCACGCAGGAAGGCGGACTGCCGCCGGACGAGCGTCTCTGCGGGCACTGCGAGGGCGAGGTCGGGCAACCGGTCGAGGAGCACCTCGATACCGGTACGGGCGATGGTCTCGGCGATCTCCTGTGCGGGGAACGGGCAGCGGTACTCGCCGTGGCTGAAGGCCAGGTGGGCACTGTTGCCGCCCTGTCCGGACATTCCCTCGGTGGCGATGCGCTGCCGTACGTGCGGGTCGGAGTTGGCCGCCCCGAGGCCGAGGAGGAGCATGTCCCCGGCGCGGATGTCCCGGCCGGCGAGCCGGGTGTCGCGGGCGGCCCAGCGACCGGCGAGGATCTGGGTGGGGCTCTCCTCCCAGAGAACCTCGTTCATCGCCTCGGCCACACTGTGCCGGCCCCCGGCCAGGGAGTCGGCGAACAGGTCGTCGGTGAGCATCAGCCGCAGGGAGTTACTGATCCAGTCCGCGGTGGTCAGATGTCCGGCGGCCGTGATGGCCATCAGGTCGAGGACGTATTCCTCGTCGGTGAACGGCTCGTGGTACGCCAGCATCCTGGAGGTCACATCGTCTCCGGGCACGGCGCGCTTGGCCGCGACCAGCCGCTGCATGTGCTCCCCGAACCGCGCATGCGCACTCTGCGCCTCGGGACCGCCGTCGGCGAGGTCCTTCAGCACCTGTGCGATGTCCGTTCCCTCCGCGTCCGGGAAGCCGACGAGCCTGGCGAGGACCAGGACGGGCAGCGGCTCGGCGAACTCGGCCACCAGATCGGCCGTACCTCGGGTGCAGACGTCGTCGACGAGACGGTCGGCCAACTCCTCGCAGTGGCGCCGGATCTCGAATGGATCGGTGCACTCCAGGGCCGGCCCCACCATGTCGGCGTGGCGACGGTGCTCGGCGCCCGCGGTGAAGTAGATCGACGGCATGGGGCGACCGACCATCGGCAGCAGTGGCCAGTCCTCGGGAATGCTCTCCCACTGGTTCCACAGCCCGACGTCCCGGGGGAACAACTCGCCGTCACTGGTGACCTGATGGAGTTCCCGGTATCCGATGACCAGCCAGGCGGGGAACCCGCCGGGCAGCTCGACGGGGACGACGGGACCGTGATCACGTCGCATGGCGCGGTAGAGGGCCTGGGGCTCGGTATGGAATTCGGGACCGCTGAGCGGCACCGCGGCCGAGCTGTGGCGCACCGGACAGCCGCCGCCGGTGGGCGTTTCGGGGTCGGGCGCGGGCACGGCGGAAGAGAGGCGCGTCATCGAACTGACTCCTGTGGCGGCGGCTTCGCGTTGCGGACCCAAGATCAACGCGACACCACTATAGGGATGCCGAGTGAAGGTTCAGGCGTCAATCGCGACCGATCTCGACACTTTGGCGGTCACAAGAAGCGGACACCGAGCCATGTTTGACCACAAGCGGGGTGAACTCCCCCAGCGCACCGCCCTTTCCGTACCGCTGACAATCCCGCCGCTGGACCGTTGACATGCACCTGCATGAGGGTGAATCCTCGTGCGGCAAGTTGCGCGATCTCATACATGTTCATGCATTTGCAAACATCCTGTGCTTGGTTCGAAAGGGATGCATCCCGTGCGAAGACTTCAACACCGGTCCCGCTGGACCGCCGTGGCCACGACGGGGCTCGTCGCCGCCCTGGCCGCCGCCCTGCTCGGCGCCCCGGCCGAGTCCGCCCACGCGGCGACCCCCGCGAGCGCCGTGCTCGACGAGGCCCACAAGAGCGTGACCTGGCAGAGCCCCGTCTACCCCAAGGGGACGGTCGGCGGCCCCAAGGAATGCCCGTCCGCCGCCGAGGACCCGGACAACAAGGTCTGCGACCGCTTCGACCTCACCGTGTCGACACCCGAGGGCTACTGGAACGACAACCCGGAGGGCGGGGTGCCGATCTCCATCGAGTGGCAGAAGCCCGCCGAAGACTTCGACATGTACATCTACGACTCCGCCGGCAAGCAGGTCGCCTCCAGCGCGGGCACGGCCGACCCCGAGGCCACGGTGATCCCCCGGGCCAACGGGACGTACCACGTGATCGTCGTGCCGTACGACGTCACCGACAACTCCTTCACCGGCAAGGCGTACCTGCCGGAGACGACCGACTCGGGAAACCTGACCTCCTTCGGCGGGAGCAATGGCAGCTACTCCATCGAGGCGGGAGAGCTCAAGGCGAAGGCAGAGTTCCTGACCGGTGGTCAACTGCGCCTCCAGGCCACGCCGTCAGGAGCGTTCACCGACCCGGCCGGCACGGCGATCATCCGCAGGCAACCCGCCCTGCAGAAGCACACCAGCACCTTCGACAAGGGCGAGTACTACGGGATCCGCTCTCCTGACGCCGTACTCCGCGTCTACAAGAAGCCGCTGCGCTTCGGCCTCTACAAGGCCGACAACCGGACCCGGATCTGGCAGGAGGACAAGCCCCTGCGCTGGTCCACCGGAGGCATGCGGCAGAGTCTGGAGCGCGGTGCGGACGAGCAGTTCTTCGGTGGCGGCGAGCAGAACGGCAGCTTCTCGCACCGCGACAAGACGGTGTACGTCGCCAACAACACCAACTGGAACGAGGGCGGATACAACAATTCCCAGCCCTTCTACCTCTCCAGTGCCGGATACGGCGTCTACCGCAACACCTTCGCGCCCGGCGTCTACCACTTCGGCTCCCCGGTCCAGACCGGTCAGCAGGAACGGCGCCTCGACGCGTACTACTTCATCGGGGACGCGAAGGAGGTGATCGGCAAGTACACCGCCCTGGTCGGCAAGCCGTTCATGCCGCCGGTGTACGGCCTCGAACCCGGTGACGCCGACTGCTACCTGCACAATGCCAACCAGGGCGAGCGCCACACCCTGGACGCGCTGAAGGTCGCCGACGGCTACACGCAGAACCAGATGCCGCTGGGCTGGATGCTCGTCAACGACGGCTACGGCTGCGGTTACGAGAACCTCCCGGAGACCGCCAAGGGCCTCCAGGACCACAACGCCCAGCTGGGCCTGTGGACCCAGAACGGCCTGGACAAGCTCGCCGACCAGGTGAAGGCGGGCCAGCGGGTCGCGAAGCTGGACGTCGCCTGGGTCGGCCAGGGGTACGGCATGGCGCTCGACGCCTGCGACAAGGCCAAGTCCGGCATCGAGGAGAACAGCGACGCCCGCGGCTTCGTCTGGCTGCCCGTCTCCTGGGCGGGTGCGCAGCGCTGCGGCGTGCTGTGGAGCGGCGACCAGTCCCTGTCCTGGGACTTCGTCCGCTGGCAGATTCCGACGTACGCCGGGGCCACCATGTCCGGCATCGCCTACAACACCGGTGACGTCGGCAGCATCTACCGCCACGACGCCAAGATGTACGCCCGCGACCTGCAGGCCAAGTCGTTCCTCCCGGCCCTGATGACCATGGACGGCTGGGCGACGGACCTCACCACCAAGAAGAAGATCAACCAGCAGCCGTGGGTGGACGGCGAACCGTACACCTCCATCAACCGCAAGTACCTCCAGTTGCGGGAGCGGCTGCTGCCCTATCTCTACACCCTGTCCGCCGAGGCCGCGAAGACCGGCGTGGGCGCGGTACGCCCGCTGTGGCTGGAGTACCCGGACGACCCCGACACCCTGGGCGCGAATGCCAAGTACGAGTACCTGGCGGGCTCCGACTTCCTGGTGGCCCCGGTCTACGAGGACTCCGACACCCGTAACGGCATCTACCTGCCCAAGGGCACCTGGACCGACTACTGGACGGGCCGGACCTACCAGGGCCCGACCACGGTCAACGGCTACCACGCCCCGATCGACACTCTGCCCCTGTTCGTCAAGGGCGGCTCCATCGTGCCGATGTGGCCGAAGGGCACGACGTCCTGGCAGACCCGGGACCGGAGCGAGCTGGACTACGACCTGTACCCGCAGGGCACCAGCACGTACACGCTGTACGAGGACGACGGCGTGACCCGCAAGTTCGCCGAGGGCGCCTCGGCGACGCAACGCGTACGCGTGCAGGCGCCCACCGACGGAGAGGCGAGCACCCTCATCAAGGTCGGTGCGAGCGTGGGAAGTTACCAGGGGAAGCCGGCCACCCGGGCGTACCGGTTCACCGTGCACGGCAAGGACGCACCGTCGCAGGTGGTCATGGACGACGGCCGCCTCCAGCACCTGAACTCCGCGACGGCGTTCGCCACGGCCGAGTCCGGCTGGTACACGGACCCCGCGACCGGGATCACGGAGATCAAGACGCCGTCCGTCTCCACGGGCCACGGCTTCACGGTCGAACTGGTAAGCAGCGAGCAGTAATCACAAGACAGTGCCAGGGGCCGTCTCCGGACGGCCCCTGACGCATGTCCGGCAGGGATCCTGACGTGTCCTGGAGCCGGGACCCGCGTACGGGCAGGCTCGCTGTCCGGAGCGAGGCAATCCGCCATCAATGCCGCTCGCCGTTGTCCGGCGCGGCTGCAGTCCCGCCTTCCGCGGCTCACCCCCTGTCCGTGACGAGACGGTGAGCCGCGGCCCCAGCGGCGGACCCGTACCGATATGTCAGGCCTCGGCCTGCACGGCGTCCGGATGCAGGACCCGGGCGAGAAAGGCCTTGGTCCGAGGGTGCTCCGGCCGGGCCAGTACATCCTCCGGGGCGCCCTCCTCCACCACTCGGCCGCCGTCCATGAAGACCACACGGTCGGCGACGTCGCGGGCGAAGCCCATCTCATGGGTGACGACCATCATCGTCATGCCTTCGTCTGCCAGGGTGCGCATGACCCCCAGTACGTCGCCCACCAGTTCGGGGTCGAGCGCGCTGGTCGGCTCGTCGAAGAGCATCAGCCCTGGCCCCATCGACAGGGCCCGCGCGATGGCCACACGCTGCTGCTGGCCGCCGGAGAGCTGCGCGGGGAAGCTGTCCTCGCGGTCGGCCAGGCCGACTTTGGCGAGGTTCTCCCGGGCGACGCGGCCGGCTTCCTCCCTGCCCCGCCCGAGAACCCGGCGCTGAGCAATCGTCAGGTTGTCCAGGACGTTCAGATGAGGAAAGAGGTTGAACTGCTGGAAGACCATCCCGATCCGCCGGCGCATCGCGTCCAGATCGATGTCGGGATCGGTCATGTCGACACCGCCGACGGTGACCGTACCGCTGGTCGGCTCCTCCAGCAGATTCACACAGCGAAGCAGGGTCGACTTCCCCGACCCCGAGGGGCCGACGACGCATACGACCTCGCCGGAGGCGACCGTGAAGTCGATACCGCGCAGCACTTCGACGTCGCCGAACGACTTGTGCAGCCCCTGGATCTCGATCGCCGCAGTCATGTCCGCCATCCCGTGATCACCTCGCCTGTGCATGACGGGCCTCGAGGCGCCGTACGAGATAGCCGAGCGGGACGGTGACCAGGAGGTAGCACAGGCCCGCGACGAAAATGGGGGTGGTGTTGGCCGTCGTACTGGCCAGGTCGCGCCCGAACTTGGTGAGTTCACGCTGCTGAAGGGTGACGCCCAGGAACAGCACCAGTGAGGAGTCCTTGAAGAGCAGGACCAGTTCGTTGGTGAGCGGCGGCACGATGATCCGGAAGGCCTGAGGGATCACGATCGACCGCATCGCAGTGGCGTGCGACATGCCCAGCGTGCGCGCCGCCTCCAGCTGGCCGCGCGGTACGGCCTGGATGCCCGCCCGGATGGTCTCGGCCATGTACGCGGCGGAGACCAGGCCGAGGGCGCAGGCGACCTGCCCGTACGTCTGGCCGGGGAAGACGATCCCCGGGAAGGCGAGCGGAACACCCACCCCGACGAAGATGAAGATCAGCAGGGCGGGCAGGCCGCGGAAGAACTCGATGTACGCCATCGCGAGCCAGCGGTACGGCGCAACGGACGACAGCCGCATCAGGGCCACCACGACGCCCAGGACGAGTCCGACGCCGAAGCCGGTCAGCGTGTACACCACGGTGTTCAGCAGCGCGACCGTGATGAGTTCGGGGAAGAGCCGCTGGGCGACCGACAGGTCCAGAAACTGCTTCTGGAGCTGCTGCCAGTCGGCCAGCGCACCCACGACCACCACGGCGGCCACGAAGACGGCGTACTGCACCCCGCGGGAGACACGGCGCCGGCGTCGCGGCGACATCCGGGGCCGCGCAGCCGTCTCCTCCCGGTCCTTGCCGGTGATCAGGGAGGTCACTGGGCGTCGACGCCCTTCGGCATGGGTCCGATCCACTGCTCGTACAGCTTCTTGTACGTGCCGTCGGACTTCGAGTCCTTGATGGCCTGGTCGATGGCCGCGAGAAGCTTGGGGTTGCCACCCTTGCGGACCGCGAAGCCGTACTGCTCACCGGTGTCGAGATTGCCCACGATCTCGAACTTGGCCGAGTTGGCGGGATCCTTGAGCCAGTTCTGCACGACCGGGTAGTCCTGCACGATGAGATCGACCTGGCCGGTGCGCAGTCCGTTGAGCTCGGCATCGGAGCTTTCGAAGGACTGCGGGTCGGCGCCGTGCGCACGGGCGAATTCCTCGCCGGTGGTGGAGGACTGGGAACCGAGCTTGAGCTTCTGCTTGGTGACGTCCTCGACAGTCGCCGCCTTGACGCCCTTGCGGGCCAACAGGGCCTGGGTGGCGTCGAAGTAGGGGACGGAGAAGTCCAGATTCTGCTTGCGTTCGTCGGTGATCGTCATGCCCGCGGCTGCCACGTCACAGACACTGGCATTGAGGTCGGCGCCGGTCTTGATCGTCTCGAACGACTTGTCCACGACGACCTGCTTCACACCTAGATCCTCGGCGACCAGATCGATCATCGAGACATCGAAACCGACCACCTTTCCATCCTTCTCGGACTGGAAAGGTGCGTAGGGCAAGTGCGTACAGGTGGTTATCTGGCCGGACTTGATCAGCTTTGCACCTTTGACGGTTGCACCATCATCGCTGCTGCTACAGGCACTGAGCGGAAGAGCAAGCGCGACGGCCACGCAGATGGCGGCGATCCGGCGGGAGGGCAGGCGGGACAAGCTCATGAGAGTTCCCCTTGTGCACGAAGGACGGACTCGCGGACGGAGATGAGGTCGGACTCGCGGATCGACGCCGAACCGCGATCAAGGCCCGCACAGAATGTCGGAGCACCGGCCGAAAGTCCACCCTGCCCGGGTGGTTCGGGACTTCGTCCCGCTTCACTCCGGGGGCTCACCCCGCGAGGCTGCTGCGCGGGCCTTCAGCTCCCTGGGCTTCCTGCGGTGAGGGAAGGTCAGCCGTACGGTCCCGTTGTGGCACTCCAGCAGGAAGCGGCGGCCTCCCGGAGAGCGTGTTGTCGAAGGCGTTCGCGTGCACCCACGCCGACGACAAAGCGACCCGCTCCGGTGGGAACGGGCAACAGGAGTAACGGATCCAGATCGTCGCGGAGAAGTGCCAGAGCGGCTTTTGGCGAACGCCCTGGCGGGCCCCTGATCCGCAGCGCCCCCGCCCCTCGTGGCGAAGAATTCGTCGCGAGGAGGGCGTGGACGTCGCGGCCTGATGGCCGGGGGTCCGTACGCACATGTGGGACCCGCCACCGATGGCGCGCAGCAGGTCCCACGGGGTGCGTACGGCTCAGGCCGACCGGTCGGCGGCCAATCCGACGAACCCGGCCCAGGCGTGCGGGGAGACAGTCAGGACCGGTCCGGCGGCGACCTTCGAGTCCCGGATGTGTACGGCTCCGATGGCGTTGGCCACCTCCACGCACTCACCACCCTCACCACTGCTGTAGCTGCTCTTGAACCAGACCGGCTCCGGCACAGTCGGCATGGTCTCCCTGTTGGTCATGTCTCTTCCAGCAGTTTCTCGACGAAGGTCAGCGATTCACGCGGAGTCAGCGCCTGGGCCCGAAGGATTCCGTACTGCTCCTCCATCTCCCTGACCGCCGACCTGTCGGTGTGAAGGTTACTGTCCCGCTGAACCTCAACGTAGGCCATCCTCCGCCCGTCGCGGTTCTCGATCAAGGTGAACGGACCGGCCAGACCGCAGTGCTCCGTGCGGTCGTTGGGCATGATCTGGATCTCCACATTGCGGCGATGCCCGTGCAGCAGAATCTGCTCAATCTGCCCTTGAATCACCGCCCAGCCGCCGATGGGGCGTCGAAGCACCGACTCCTCAATCACGAAGCTCAGGGTCGGCATCGGCCTGCGGGAGAAAATTTCCTGCCGGGCCAGCCGGGCCGCCACACGCTGCTCGACCGTGTCCTCGTCAAGTAACGGGCGCCGCATGCCGAACACAGCGCGTGCGTACCCCTCGGTTTGCAACAGGCCGGGGACCGCCTGGGCTGCGTATACGTGGAGCGCGACCGCTTCCACCTCCAACCGCGCCATGTCCCGGAAGAACGCCGGATACTGCGCCCGCGCGGCCTCTTCCTTCAACGCCTTGAGCACACCCCCGGCATCCAGCACGTCATCCGCCCGGTCAATGAACGTCGGCGGCGGGATACGCCGCCCCTGCTCGAAGGACGCGACCGACTGCCCCGCGTAGCCCACGTGCTTCCCGAACTCGGGCCGCTCCAGCCCCGCCCGCATCCGCAGGAGCTTCAGCTGCCGCCCGAACGCGGTCACCACGCCCGAGCCCGGTTCGTCCTCCGGCCGCCTCCCCGCCTCCGCCGCAACCGCCTCGTCCTGCGTCATCGCCACCGCCTGTCCCACGTACGTACACGCCGCACGGCCGCCGCGTACAAACGCCTTGCGACGGCGCGTCACCGCTGGTCACGCTACGCCACCAAGCCGCAACGTGGAGGCATGAACAGCAACCCGTCACCCCTGCCGGTACGTCCCATCCGCCGCACCCAACCCCGCTTCCCCTGGCACCACTTCACCATGCGGTTCAGCTCCACCCCACGCGGCGCCCGCCTTGCCCGACGCCTGGCTGCGGAACGCCTCTACGCCTGGGGCATCCCGTACGGAAGCGACGCCCACGACGTGCTGACGCTGATCGTGGCGGAGCTCAGCGCGAACGCCGTACGCCACGGGCGCGTACCCGGCCGCGACTTCCGCCTCCGGCTCTCCGTCGAGGGCGCGACCCTGCGCGTGGAGGTCACCGACTCACGCGGCGAGAGCATCCCCGCCCTCACAGAACCGTCGGACGACCTGGACGCAGGCCGCGGCCTCCTCCTGGTGGCTGCACTCACCGACCGCTGGGGCTGGTATCCGTCCGTCGACGGACCGGGCAAGACGGTGTGGGCCGTACTGGACATAGGGCTGGCGTAGGCGCTCATCCGCTCACGTAGCCGACCCGAAACCCCGCCGCCCAACGCTATGAATGTCCGGCTACTCGACGCGAAATCTGCCGAGCACCCTGGGCCGGCGTAGAGGCTTCCATGCCTGCCCTGGCTCGGGCTTGGACCTCGCCACCGGCGAATCCGGTCGTCCGCCCGTAGGCGCCGACATCCTACGCACGGAGCCCGGGTGGTGTCGTTGCCGTACGAAGAGCCCGAGGCCCCACGCAGCGCACCCTTCTCCGCAGCCGGTCAGCCCGTCAGGGTTTTCACCTGCCAGTCCCAGGTGACCGCTATCTTCTTCGGACCGGCGGCGATGTCCCAGCCGTCAGAGCCCCTGGGGACCGTGTCGGTGGGGCGTCGACCTTCGTACCGTCCAGAGGATGAGCTCGTACGGCAGCCTCGCGATGGAGCCGAAATGGCAGGCTCATACCATTTTCTCGCCGGTCTGGAATCAGCTCCGGGCGGGCATGAACACACCTCATGGAAAGGGAGCACCGGTGGGCAAGGAACTCGGCTCGCTCGCACTCGACCCTAAGACGGGAAACCTTGTGATCCCGGCGGGAGAGTCGAAGTTCGCACTGGGTGTCGGACTCTGGGACGACGCGGTCGACACCTATGTGCGCTTCGTCCAGCATGAACTGTCCGCCGCTGAGAAGCGGGGAACGGCGAGGACCAAGGGTTCAGGACCGGGCAGTGAAATGGTCCTGTCGGTGAAGGTGCAGATCGTCCCCCGCCCCGACAACGCCTACAACCCGAACGCAATCAGCGTGGCCGCACCCCCGGAGCACGCCGGGACGGACATCGAACGGCATCTCGGCTACATGTACGACCGGAACCTGGTGTCACTGGGAGGTCCGCTTCGCGGCCTGGTGTCCGTTTCCGATCATCCCGTGTGCTGCCACGCCTTCATCGGACTCACTGCCCCCTTCGAGGAACAGCTCGAGGACGAGGCCGACGAGTTGGGCTCCAACTCCCTTCACGTGCGAGACGCGAACGGCACGGTGTACTGGGTCGACCCGCCCCGCTTGATGCTGCCGTGGTGGGAAGACCTCCAGGCGGTCGTCATCGCCTACTCGCGGCAGCATCAGCCTCACAGGATCCTGCCGTTCGTCGACCACTGGGCTTCGTGGAAGCCAGGCACCCGTGAAGAGCTTGCCCGCCGCACCGAGGACAAGTCGTTCGCCATAACTCTCCGCGCCGACGGGAACAGCCTCGCCGCCTACTACGAGGAGATACAACTGGCCGAACTGATGCCGTCCTCACGCGACTTCTTCGACCACACGATGCAGCGAGTGCGGAAGCTGGGCGGCGTCGCCACGGCACACGCGGAGGAGCACCAGGGCGCGTTGAAGGTCTTCGTGGAGAGCCACACTCCCCTGCCCGGCTCAGACAACTCGCCGGTGGGGTAGATTTTTTTGTTGCCGAGCACATTCCCGGAGGGTACGGACGTCTTCCTCCCCCTCACGTGGCGCTGGGTTCACTTGCCTCGCGCAGACCGCGCTCCGTGCGCGGAGTCCGGCGCCCCCGCCCCGCTGCCGGGCCGCCCCACCCGCAGCAGCTCCCGCCACCGTTCCTGGCTCCAGTCGGCCGGGGTCGTGCTGCGCACGAAATCCTCGACCAGGGCACGGAAGCGCGCGGGATCGCTGTGGAAGGGGAAATGGCCGGCGCCGTCGAAGATCTCCAGGCGGCTGCCGGGCATCGCCGCGTGCGCGCGGTAGGCGTGCCGGACCGGCACCACGCTGTCCCGCGATCCCCACAGCAGCAGCGTGGGCATGCCCTCCGCCAGATAGCAGCGGTCGAGCATGGTCACCACCTGGCCCTGCCAGTCGACCACCGACCGCAGGGTGCTGATGAAGGCGCTGCGCGACGTGGCGTCGGGCAGGGCGTCCACGACGTTGAGCAGCTCTGCGCCATCCTGTCCCAGGTCGGTGTCGAGCAGCTTGATCAGGCGGTTGAAGAGGCCGATCTGGCTGCGCATGCCGGGCAGTCTCAGCGAGGACAGCATCAGGTTTGCGCCCGGCAGCGACACCGCTCGCAGGACGGGGTTGACCTCGCGCCCCACGCCGCCCGTGCTCACCAGGATCAGGCGGTCGGTCCGCTCGGGGAACTGGTACGCGAACTGCATGGCCACGCCTCCGCCGAGCGAGTGACCGACCAGGGTGGCACGCTCGATGTCCAGCACCCCCAGCAGATCACGCATGCCGTTCGCGTATGCAGCCACCGAGTAGTCGGCCCGCGGCTTGTCGGAGGCCCCGTGGCCCAGGAGGTCGGGGGCGATGACCGTATGGCTGCGGGCCAATTCTGGGATCAGATCCGCCCAGGTCGCGGAGGAGTCGCCGATGCCGTGGATGAGCAGGATCACCGGACCGTCGCCGGCGATCCGGTACGCCCGGCGGTAGCCGTGCACCACGTGGTGGCGCAGCGGCACCTCCTGCCCGGCCACCGAACGCAGCCGGCCCGCCCGGGGCGGGCGTGGTTCAGGTTCTGGGGCGCCGACCACAGGCTCGTCTCCCGTCTGCTTCTCCCCCGCTTCCTCTCTCGAGCGTAGAACCTCCGGCGCACAGGGGATTTCCGGGACGTTTGAGGCAGTGCGCCACTGCTCGGCGAATCCGACCGGGAAGAAAGTGCAAGGATTCCCGTCGAATCGGCATGCAACCACGTGTCCGCGCATTCCGTAACACGGACGTAGCAGTCGGGTGAGTCTGCGCCTCCTATGATCACCCCCAGCGCACCCAGGCGGGACTTTCGAAACACGCCCTAGTACCGCCGCGCTCAGCCTCAACCGGCCGGATTCCCTCTGTCCGGCACTGAAGCCTGAGACCGGTCGAGCCTCAGAGCCTGTCGGGTGACCTTCGATCGGAGTGCGGACGCGGCATGGTGCGTGCGATTCCAAGGCGCCGGGATGGCCTCGTAGCAGAGCTACTAGGCCATTTCGGCAACGCCGGAAGCGTGCGTGCCATGCCGCGTCCGCCCGATCAGAGGTCACCCGACAGGCTCTCAGGCGTGCGAGAACCCGGAGCGGCGCAGTGCCTGGTCCAGTGACCAGAAGGCCTTGTCGATGGCGTGGTGCGGGAAGGTCGCGGTGCATGCGTCGGCGGCTTCGGGAAGAGTGGCGCAACCGTCTTCGGCCAGCACGAGGACGCGGTCGAATCCGTGGCGCCCCTGGAAAAGGCCGATCTCATGAATGACGTTCTGCCGAGCGACCCGGTGGCCTTCATCGGTGGTGTCCTCGGCGGTGAGCACGCAGATCGCGAAGGTGCAGCGCTGCAGGTAGTCCTGAAGGGCTTCGGTCACCGGACGGCTGCCCCAGGAGTTGGACTCGAAGGAGTAGACGGGCAGCCCGAAGCGCTGCTCCACGAAAGCCTTGACCGCGAGCCAGTCAGGGTTGCGGCCGTGGGCGATGAAGACGCCCTCCGGCGCCGCCGTGGATCGTCGCGCATGATCAAGGGACCGGATGAAGTCCTTGGCGACCTGGGCCAGTTGAGCGTGGCCGTGACTGCCCACGTAACGGAGCTTGTGCCTGGCCAGCGTCATACCGAGGAGGCAGCCGAGCTCGGTCTGGAGCCGTTCACCCGTCATCACGGCGAGCAGTCCGGCGGCGAATACGTCACCGGCTCCGGTGTCGTCCTCGATCTGGTCGTCCGTCAGCACGAGTTGGGGGTAGAAATCACCGAAGACCTTACTTCCGTCGCGCTGCCATGCATGAATGCCGGAGCGGCGCTTGACGACGAGCTGGGACCGGTCGTTGGCGAGGAGGTCCAGCACTCGGGCTGCGTTCCCCTCGTCGGAATTGTCGGCATCGCTGGAATCGGCCGCACCGTCGGAATCAGCGGAACCAGGAGGGCCCGAGGATTCGACGGCACGGTGCGCGCCTCCGAGTTCCTGAAACTCGCGGTGGTTGAGGAGCAGATAGTCCGCCAGCGCGATGATGCCGCCAACTGCTCCTGCGGCGTTCTGACTCCACACGTGACCGGGGTCGACACAAATGAGCGTGGCCGGGTTGACGCGCTTCACCTCGGCAAGCAGGGCAAGCAGTCGGCGGGGAGTGTCGGGATCAAAGAAGCTGGTGACGTGAATAACGTGAGTATCTGCCAAATACGCCACCAGCCCGTCGAAGTCGCGTGCCAGGTAGTCCGCCATGCCCGTGTTCGCGCCCGGGTGGGTCAGCAGCGTCCGTTCACCATCCTCAGTGAAGGAGAAACACACGCCGCACAGCCGGTCCGGATCCTGGAAGACGTACCGGCTGTCGATCGCGTCGGCGCTCAGCTGCTGCGCCGCTGTGAGTCCAGGGCCCGGTACGCGCCCGGCGACACCGATGTATCCCAGGCGCAGGTCGAGTTGGAGCGCTGCAAGCGTGTGGAGCGCGTTGTAGGCGGAGCCGCCAAGTGACGTCTGCAGTGCCTCGGCATCGGCTGCTTCGAGGGCGGCGTACACGGTCTGCTCGTCCACCGCGACCTCGGTGCCCCATTCCGGCGCCCTCTGCCCCGGCTCCAGAAGGTCCCCGATGCGGGTGCTGAGACGCTGACGGTCGCCGCGGGAGCGATGGTCGGCGGGAATGATGTAGTCGAGGTTGAGGGCGCCGATGCCGACCACGTCCCGGGCGAAGCCGGTACGCGGGGCTTGGCGGTGCGAGTCACTGCTCACCTGGTCTTCTCCCATGCAGAAACCCTTCCCTCTCCAGCATGCGCTCCAACTCCCAGAAGACGGACTCGATTCGCCCGGAAGGGAAGTCCAGCCGGATCAGGCCAGCGATGTTCGAGGGTGCCTCACGCCCCTCCTCGACCAGAATCGCGACCCGGCCGAATCCGTAAGAGCCCTGGAGGATTCCCACCTGATGGACGACGGTCTCCCCGGCGCGGCGTGACCCGCCGGCCATGGTACGGGTGGCCCCCAGTACGCACACGGCGAACCCGCAGCGCGCGAGTTGCGCCTCCGTCACGGGGCCGCGTATGCGGGGACGAGGATCCCCTGGTTCTCCCAGGGAAGGAGCGGACAGATCGATCCCGCGCACGGGAAGATCAAGGTCCTCGGTCAGGAACCTGTCCAACTTCACCCATCCGCTCTCGCCCTCATGGGCGACCAGCACCGCCCTCGGACGGCTGCCGGGCCCGGTCAGGTCTTCCGGTACCTGGACCAGTGACGCCTCCGCAGGCGCGGCAGGCAAGGGTCCCCGACCGGTGCGGCGCCTCATCACCCCGAGGCTGAGCCGGGCCCCCAGTTCTACCTGAAGGGGTCGGGAGACACGGGCTGCAAGCACGGATGCCGAGAACACATCGCCGGCCCCGGTCGCGTCCTCCACGCTGACCTCGCGGAGCGGACGGCGCAGCTGGAAGCGGCGTGCCTGTGCCCCGGTAGCCGACTTCCGGAATGCATCCACCGCGTCGTAGCGCTTGGTCACGAACACGGTGGCAGTCGGGACGATACGTTCCACGAGCCGGGCGGCCAGGACCTCGTCCGACTCCCCCACGGTGTAGTCGGCGAGTGCCTTGAACTCACGGTGATTGACGAAGATGAGGTCCGACAGGGCGAGAATCCCCTCAATGGCGGGGGTGGGGTGCTTGGCCCAGTCGAAACCCGGGTCGAAGCTCACCAGCAGAGCCGGATTGCGTTCTTTCGCATCGCGCAGTACATCCAGGAGAAGCGGTGGCGTCGCTTCATCCAGGAACGAGGTGACGTGCACGATGCGGGCAGCGGCAAGGTAGGCGGCGATCGCGTCTGCCCGGGAGCGCAGATGGTCAGCCATCGCGAAGTTCGCTCCAGGGTGCGTGAGCAGGACACGTTCCACATCGTCCAGGTAGGACAGGCAGACGCCGCACAGGAGGTCGGGGCGACGGGTGACCATGGTGCGGTCGATGCCGAGCCGGTCCATCTGCCCCAGAAAGGAGAGACCAGGTGTCTCGATCCGGCCCGCCACACCGATATATCCGAGCCGTACGTCGAGACGCAGCTGCGCGAGAGTGAAGATGGTCAGCCATGCGGAGCCGCCGAGCGAAGCATCGAGCGAAGCCGCTCCGAGACGCTCGATGGCCTTGACGACGGACGCCTGGTCCACCGGTCCCTCGGTGTTCCATTCGAAGCGAGCCACCGACTCCTGGACCTGTTCCGCCATGAGCTGCGACAACCGGGACGCGGAGGCGATGTAGTCCACGTTCAGCGCCCCAACGCCGACAACCTCGACTGCTCTCGGTTCCCTCACTGCAACCCCCGATGCGGTGATGCTGCACATGGTGCGCGCCCAACTCACCTATACCCGAAGTAACTTGAGGATTACCGCATGAGCGAGGCGAGTGCCGGACGGCCTCCACAGCGGGGATACCGCAGGGGTTTCCCCCCGGGGCCCCTGGGGGGAAACCCCCAATGAAGTCGGGGATCAACCCGGTCGCTCGGACGACGCCCGGTCCGTAGGTTCTGGGGTGGAATCGGAACACCGTTCCACTCAGCCTACGGAGGCCCCTCGTGACCGCCCCTTCGCGCCCGCAGACCCGCACTCTTCATCCGCTCGTCGCGGCCTTCGTGCGGTTCGTCGTGTGTGGTGGCGGTGTCGGGCTGGCATCCAGCGGGGTACTCGTACTGCTCAACGACCGGATACCGATGGTCGTTGCCAACGCGCTGGTCACCGTCGTCTCCACGGTCATCGCCACCGAATTGCACGGGCGGGTCTCCTTCCGGAGCGGGCGGAAGGGATGGAGGGTTCACCTTCAGTCCGGGGTGACCGTCGCCGTGAGCTATGCGTTCACGACAGGGGCGCTGTTCTGCCTGTACTCCGTCCGGTCCGAGCCCTCGGCCCTGGTCGAGCAGACGGTCTATCTGTCAGCGTCAGCTCTTGCGGGGATCGGACGCTTCATGGTGCTGCGGGTCGTGGTCTTCGCCGAGCGGACGACGGCCGGCGAGACCGCGCACGGCAGGGCTTCGATGGCGATGGCGGCGTGACGCCGGTACGGGAGCGGGCCGACGGTGTCGGCCCGCTCCCGCGAGGTCAGTCGCCGGCCGGAGTGCCCGTCACCTTCAGGTGACGGACGCGGCCCTCGTTGTCGAAGGACCCGAAGCCCACCCGGCCCGAGGCGAAGACCGGAGCGGTGGCCGTGATCAGCGGGTTGGGGCTGCCGTCCAGGTAGACGGCGGTCTCACCGGTGTCGGCGCAGTGGGTGAGGCTCACCTTGTGCCATCCGTCGTCCTTGATCGCCGGAGGTGCGCCGAAGGTTCCGTTCCACTGGTCGTCGATGCGCAGCCGGTCGGCGTCGTTGACTGTGAACATACCGTTGTGCGGGTAGATGCTGTTGTCGGTCGACAGGTGCGCGTACTGGAACCGGGTGTCCGACTGATAGTCCCAGATGAGAATGACATCACGGTTGGTGATCTCGACGGGGGTGTCGATCCGTACCTCCGCCTCGACGGTGACGGAGGAGTAGCGCGGGCCCGCGGTCAGGACGGCGTACTCGAAGGGGCGGCGCGGTCCCGGGCGGGCGACACCCGGCTCGGCCAGGATCGTCTCGCGTTCGGTGTATGCCCACTTGGCCGGGGTGACCGGCGCCCAGTTGTCGGGGCCGGTGGTGTGGGTGGTGGGGGTGTTGCCGATCTCGCAGTCGGCGAAGGTGCGGGTCCCGGTCACCTTCCAGACCTTGCCGTTGGCCTTCGAGACGATGTACAGGCCGCCGCTGCGGTCGGAGCCGAAGCGCAGGTCGACACGTTGGTCACCGGCGAGGTCGCGCATGGTGACCGACTTCCCGGTGGACTTGTCGAACAGCATCAGCTGCTCGAGCGGCGCGAGGTCGGCGCCGCGGTGCATGTCACGGGTGTTCGCGGCCAGGATCCGACCGTCCACGAGGTCACCGAAGATGTACTTTCCACGCAGCGCCGGCGCGTCCTTGCCGCGGTAGACGAAGCCTCCGGCAATGGCGCGGCCCACATCGGACCGGCAGTCCCAGCCGGGCTTCGGGTCGTGGTCGTAGGCGGCGACCGGGTAGGTGTAGCCGTACTGGGCGTCGTCGGCGGGGAGGGGGAGGATGCGGGCGCACGGGTCGGTGGTCTTCTTGTCGAACGCGAAGGGGCCCTCGCGCTCGCTCCAGCCGAAGTTGTCCCCGGCCTTGACCTCGTACACCGACTCGATGGCGTGCTCGCCTATGTGGCCGAGATACATGCGGTGGCTGCCGCCCTCGTCCCAGCTGAAGCGGTGCGGGTCCCGCATGCCTATCGCGTAGATCTCCCCGAGCGAACCGGGCTCACCGACGAACGGGTTGGACGCGGGGATGCCGTACCGGCCGTTGGCGCTGTCACGGCCCGCGGGGTCGATCCGGAGAAGCTTGCCGTGCGGGAGCGTCAGGTTCTGCGGCTCACTGTTGCCGACACCCTGTCCTCCGTCGCCCACCGCGAGGTAGAGAAGGCCGTAGTCCTCGTCGTGGGGCTTGGCCGTCGGATTGAAGTCGATCTGCTGGATGCCGTGGACCTGGCCGCTGAAGCCGATACGCAGCACCTCGCGACGGGTGCCGTGGAAGACGTCGGCGGAGGGGTCGTCGGCGGTCCACTCAGTGATGATGCCGTGATAGGTGGGCGTGCCGGCCTGCTGGTAATCGGGAGTCTCGGTGGCCTGCGAGGCGAGCTCGGTGTGGACGGTGTAGAAGCGCCCGTTCGCTGCGAACTCCGGGTGGAATGCGGCGTACCCGAAGCCCTGACCGAGACCGCGGCCCGAGAAGAAGTGCGGGAATGCCGCCTTGACGTCCAGGTAGGGGTGCGGGGTGCCCCCGGAGGTGCGCGTCGCGGCGCCGGGGTCGGTGAGATACAGGGTGCCGTTGAGGTCGGGGGTCGCCATCCGGCCGGAGCCGTCGGGCAGTTCATTGATGGTATTGATCCGTGCGTGGCGCATCAGGCGCGGATCCGTCGGCGCCGGGACAGGTTCCGACTTGGGGAAATGTGCGAACTCCTGCAGGACGAGTCCCGTCCTGGACTGGACGGGCTTCTGCGGAATGGGGTCGGTCAGGGCGGCTGTCGCCGCGGCGGGCTCGTCGGCATGGGACGGCGCGGCGAGACCGCCGAGGGCGAGGGCTGCGCCGACGGCCACGGCCGCCCACTTCCTTCGATATGTACGTCGTGACGCCATGTGGGTCCCTTCGGGCGGGCGTGACATATAGGCAGGGAAAGAACGATCCAGGGACGACACCGGTCAGCGGCCTCCCGTCATGCGCTGGTACTCCGCCGCCACCGCTCCGGCCGGCACCGATCGGTCCAGGAACAGGAGGTCGTCCATGCGGCAGTCGCAGGCGTTGTTCTCCCGGGTGTTCTGGGGGAAGCTTCCGCCGATCTTGATGCCGCGGGGATCGGTGGGCGAGGCGCGGTGGGGCGCCGACGTGCCGGCGATTTCCCAGGGGTCGCCCGGCGTGACGTAGAAGCCGTCCAGGGGCTTGCCGTCGCGGTAGAGCGCGAGGGTGCCGTCGCGGAAGTCGAATGTCGCGGCCAGGTGGACCCATTCACCACGAGGCAGCAGTTCTTCCCAGGGGGCCTCGGCGGCGAACGTCTGGGAGGCGCCGCTGTCCAGGCGTCTCCCCAGCGCGACCAGCTTCAACTCGCCGTTCACCTGAATGAGTTCGAGCAGCGCACGCACCGCGTGACCGTCAGAGGTTCCGGACAGCACGCCGGCCAGCCCGATCGCGTTGTAACGGTCGTTCGGGTTGGCCGTGTTGGAGTTGAGGGCGGGATTGTCGCCCGTCATCTTGAACCAGCCCATGACGGTGGCACCCCGGGCACTGCGGAAGGCCCCGAGGGACGACATGCCCTCGGCGTCCCAGGCCCCGGCCTTCCAGTCGTCGTTGCCCGCGGTGTCCGGGTTCTGCTGGCGCACCTGCAGGGCGGGCGAAGCGCCCGGGTACGCTTCGTCGGCCACGCGCATCGCTGCACCGCCGTTGATCAGGCTGAGCGTGGTGCCGGAGCGCCCGATGTCCTGCTCGCGACCGGGGTCGGCGGGGTCCGGGTGTCCGAAATCGTACGCCGCCACAGCCTGGGCTCGCAGCGGAGTGTAGGCGGTTGACGGGCGGGCCGCATGGGCCGGAAACGTGCCGGCGGCAAGCGAGGCGGTCGCGGCGAGTGCGGCGACGGCAAGTGAGTAGCGTCTGGTGCGGGGCGATGTCATACAGCCTCCCAGCGGCAGCGAAGGGGCAGTGAAGGGTCGGTCGATCAGGGTCTCCCGATCGACAGAAAGCGCTTTCGTCCGCGTGCGGGGACCATGTAACCCCCTTCGCTACGACCCTGACAATGGGCGTGTACTCGCCAATTTCTTGGGCGCCCTTCCGCGGCGGCGCGAACCTCCTTGCGAACGAGCACCCAGACCGCGAGCGGCCCATCGAGGCGCAGACCCCACGAACTCACAGCGATTTACGAGCGGTTCGCTCCGATTCCGAGCGGGTACGGCGGGTGGGTGAAGTGGCCCGGCGGGCAACCGCGCGGGTGCCGGTTCACCGCAGGTGCGCCTGTCGCGGCGGACTCGGCGGGAGCCTCGATCATTCAGCTGAACACGCCGCCTGGAAGCGGTGGTTGAGGCCGCACGCGAGCAGCGTCAGGCCCCGGCCGACCAGGCTGAGCAGCAGCTGGGATCGGCTGTTCGCGACGACGTACATGGAGACGAGCGTGGCGATGATGGCCGGAGCGGTGGCGTAGTAGAGCCAGGGAAAGAACCACATGTGGACCTGGAGCCGTTCGGGTGCCTCCGCTGCCGGCCTTCGACGTGTGCGCAGCCGGGCGAGTGAGACTGATCAGCCAGGCATCCCGGCCGCACGGCGGAGCCGCCCGCCGGTGTGCCAGGGAGTGCGCATCCTTGTCCTGTGCCGCCTCAGCGATAGGCGGCCTGACCGGTGAGGGCCTGCCCGACGACCAGTGTGTGCACCTCACTGGTGCCCTCGTACGTGAGCACCGACTCGAGATTGTTGGCGTGCCGCAGCGGCGAGTACTCCAAGGAGATGCCGTTGGCCCCGAGCACGGTCCGGCACTCCCGGGCGATGGCCAGTGCCTCCCGTACGTTGTTCAGCTTGCCCGCACTCACCTGCTCGGGGCGGAGGGTGCCGAGGTCCTTGAGCCGGCCGAGGTGGAGGGCGAGCAGCGCCGCGTTGCCGAGGGAGAGTGCCATGTCGGCGAACTTGCGCTGGGTGAGCTGGAAGGCGCTGATCGGCCTGCCGAACTGGACGCGCGCGTCTGCATAGTCGATGGCCGTCTGCAGGCAGTCACGGGCCGCGCCGACTGCGCCGAAGAGGATGCCGAACCGGGCCTCGTTCAGGCACGAGAGCGGACCCCGCAGCCCCTGGGCCCCGGGGAGCCGGGCGGATTCCGGCAGCCGGACGTTGTCGAAGTGGAGCTCGGAGGTGATCGAGGCCCGGAGCGACATCTTCTGCTTGATGTCACGGGTGGTGAAGCCCGGCGTGCCGCGTGGCACGAGGAAGCCCCGGACGCCGTCCTCGGTCTGCGCCCAGACCGTGGCCACGTCGGCGATGCCACCGTTGGTGATCCACATCTTGGAGCCATTGAGGATCCAGTCGCCGCCGTCACGGACGGCACGCGTGCGCATCGCCGCCGGGTCACTGCCGAAGTCGGGTTCGGTGAGGCCGAAGCAGCCGATGGCTTCCCCCGCGGCGAGCCGGGGCAGCCACTCCTGCCTCTGCTCCTCGGACCCCCACTTCCGGATCGAGTACATCGAGAGCGAACCCTGGACGGACACGAAGCTGCGGAAGCCTGAGTCGGCGGCCTCGAGTTCCAGGCAGGCGAGCCCGTAGCCGACAGCGCTGACGCCCGCGCAGCCGTAGCCCTCCAGATGCATGCCGAGAACGCCCAGCTTGCCGAGTTCGGGGGCGAGTTCGCTGGCGAAGTGCGCGTTCTCGAACCACTCGCCGATGTGCGGGCGGACCCGGTCGGCGAGAAACTTGGCGACCGTGGCCTGGATTTCGCGTTCCTCGTCGCTGAGCACCGAGGCGATGTCCAGCAGGGCGAGGGGGTCCTTCATCGGCTTGTTGCCGCTCATCGTGTGCTCCTGGGAGGGGGTACGGAGGTGTGCGTGGTGGTCGGGGCGGGTTGCCTCGGTGGCTGGGTCAGCTGTCGAGCCAGTCGGCGATGGAGTCGGTGTGCTCGCCCAGCCGCGGCGGGCGCCGTGCGTAGTGGACCGGGGTACGGGACAGCCCGATGGGGTTGGCCACGAGGTTCATCGGACCGTCGTGCCCGCCCTCGGCCTCGGCGCCCGCGTCGTCCGGGGTGACGCGCGGCGCAAGCCCCAGCTGTTCGGCCAGGTCGAAGGCCCCGGCGAGGTCGTTCACCGGACCGCACGGCACGCCGAGCGGAGTGAGGAGGTCGAACCATTCGTCCGCCGCGCGCCGCCGGAGCCGTACGCACAGCTCTTCGGCGAGCGCGTCGACGTGGGTCACCCGGTCGGTGTTGGTGGCGAACCGCGGATCCACGGCCAGACCGGCCGCGTCCAGGCCCCGGCACAGCGCGGCGAACTGGCGGTCGTTGCCGACGGCGACGACGAGTGGCCGGTCCGCCGTCTCGTAGACCTCGTACGGCGCGATCGACGGATGGCGGTTGCCCAGGATGCCCGGCACCTGACCGGCCAGGGTGTAGCCGGCGGACTGGTTGACCATGCCGGACAGCAGCGACGACAGCAGGTTGACCTCGACATGCTGACCCTCGCCGGTCGCATCCCGATGACGCAGGGCGGCCATGACCCCCATCGCGGCATGCAGCCCGGTGAGTACGTCGACCAGCGCGACACCCGTCTTCACCGGTTGCCCGGGGGCCGGTCCGGTGACACTCATCAGTCCGCCGACGGCCTGGATCAGCAGGTCGTAGCCAGGCAGCGCCGCACCCTTACCCGCTCCGAAGCCGGTCACCGAGCAGTACACGAGGCCGGGGTTGAGTTCGCGGACCCGCTCGTAGGCGAGCCCGTACTTGTCCATGGTGCCGGGGCGGAAGTTCTCGAACACCACGTCCGCCCGGCGGATCAGTTCCGTCGCCCTGCGGCGGCCCGTCGGGTCGCGCAGATCCACGGCGAAGGATCGCTTGTTGCGGTTGACGGAGAGAAAGTAGGTGGCCTCACCCTGTGCCTTCGGCGGGCCCCACGCCCGGGTGTCGTCACCGGTTCCCGGCTGCTCCACCTTGATCACATCCGCGCCGAGGTCGGCGAGGAGCATGGTCGCGTACGGTGCCGCGAGCACCCGGCCGAAGTCGGCCACCAGCACACCGGACAGCGGCAGTCGAGCAGCGCCGGTCATCGGGTTCCTGCCTGGGAGGCGTCCGCCAGTCCGGCCTCGACGAGTGCCTCGGCCATGCGCACGGCGAGCAGCGGCACGAGTCCGGAGGGCTTCCACACCACGGTGTTGCCGTATCCGAGCGCTGGGGCGACCTTCCCCGCGGGGATGGCGACGGGGAAGTTGAACGGGGTGACCGCGGCGACGACACCCACCGGACGGTGGATCACCGCGGCGGCCTCCGGGGCGCGGTCACGGCCTGCGTGCTGCTCCATCGGCGTTCCCTTCCGTATGCGTCCGTACGCACCGTCCTGGAGCGCATCGGGATGACCAGGCCGCCATTCTCCGCATGCCGCAGCCCCTCACGCAGTGGACAGAATGTCCCGGCCATCGCGCATTCCGCGCTCCACTATGTCCATGGCTGTCGGCCTCGGGGCGCGGTTGGCTCGGCGGTCCATCCCCGTGCATCCCGGCTCGCCCCGGTGCCCGGCGAGAAGCGCACCCGGCTCGTCAGCTCCGGTGCCGAGGCGGTGGAGAACGCGGTCAAGATCGCCCGCGCGGCCACCGGCCGGCCAGCCGGTCACTGGTCCACGATCCCCTCCCAGGCGGCCAGCGCGAGCAGCAACTCGGCCCGTACATGCGCGGAGTCGAGATCGACGCCCAGCAGTGTCCGGATCCGCTCCATCCGGCTGCGCAGTGTGTGCCGGTGGACCTCCAGGGCTGCGGATGCGGCACCCCACTGTCCGTGATGTTCCAGGAACGCGCGGAGGGAAGCGAGCAGTTCCGAGCCGTTGTCCCGGTCGTGTGCGGCCAGCGGCGCGAGCCGTTCGGCGGCCACCCGGCGGAGAACCTCTCGGCTCTCGGGGGCGCTGACGAGCACGTGTCCGGCCAGCGACTCGAAGGCTACGAGCCCCGCCCGGCCGCGCGCCTCGGCGACCGCGGCGGCGTTGCTCGCCTCCTGGAGCGCCTGCGGCCCGGCGTCGGGCTCGTGCACAAGGCTGAGCCCGGCCCAGAGGCGCGGCCCGAACCGTTCGACCGCATCGTCGACAAGATCCCGGGCGATACCGATACCCGTGGCGCCGCGGCGTCCGTCGCTCGCTGCGGGACCGTCGTCCCCACCCGCTCGCATCCCCGTTCGGGGGCCGTCCCCGGGCAGCAGGAGCACGGCACGCCCCTCACGTACGGCACCGAAGCGCGGCAGGCCGATCTCGGCGAGTCGGGGGCCGACCGTGTCGAGGGCCTGCCGAGGGCTCGGCCCGCTCAGTAGGAGGACGCGGATGCCGTTGCGGGCCGGGAAGCCGGCCTCCGCCAGGTGGTCGAGGGCGGTGCGCGAGGGGAGTGTCCCGTCCAGGACCATGCGCAGGAAGAGGCTGTTGACCCGGTGCTGCTCGTCCTGCAGGCGCAGAGGCTTCTCGGCCTGGAGCGCGATCAGCGACGCCGCATGCCCGAGCAACAGGTGGTCGACGGCGGTCAGTTCCCGGTCGGCGGCCAGCACGAGTCTGCCGTGGGTACGTGGGCCCACGCGGACCTGTTGGGCGACGACCACCCCGTGCGGTCCGGCACTCAGCGCCTGCGTCGCCCGGTCACTCCCGCCGGCGCTCCTCAGCTCGGCGAGCACACCGGGGTCGACGCCCGCCGAACCGGACGGATGGGCGGCACGCACCGCACCGGCTTCGTCCAGGTACAGCACCGTGGAGTGCGTCGAGACGGCCAGTTCCCGTACGACGGCCCTGGCGCCGTCGCGCAGCGCGGCCCGGGTCATCCGGGGCTGGACGCGGGAGGCCCGTACGACTCCCTCGTACTGCAGCTCGGCCAGGCGTTCCATCAGGGCCTTGGTGATCGCGACGAACGGCGTGGGCAGCGGCACTTCGAGCAGGGGCAGTCCCACCTTGTCGGCCGCGTCCACGACGGCCGCGGGAACGTGCCGGTGCGAGAGTCCAGTGCCGAAGCCGACTGCGGCCACACCGGCATCCGCCAACCGCTGGATGTACGCCTGCTGCCCGGCCTCCGCTTCCGGTAGTCGCAGTCCGGTGGTGAGCAGCAGTTCGCCGCCGCTCAGCCAGGGAACGGGGTCGGCCAGATCGATGCTGTGGGCCCAGACGGCCTCCCGGTCGAGCCCGTCCCGCCCGGCCAGCACCGTCAGCCGCAGCTCGGGGCGGCCGATCAGCCAGTGGAGGGGTACGCCCAAGGTTTCCACCGCCGCCCTGCCCGCGCCGCGGGGTCGCACCCGGGCCTCTCGTTCGATCGGGCAAAGCTAGCAGGCCGGCAGGAATCCGCCTCGACCGGTGCGGGAGCGTTCCCGGCTCCCTTCACGGCGCACAGGGTCGCGCCACCTTCGCCGACTCAGAGTGCCCGGCGGGAAGCATCTCCGCCGACACCGTACCCACCGGACGACTCCGGGAACTCACCTACGATCGACCGCGTGTGCGCAAACGTCATCGTCGCCGAAGACGACGAGAAACAGGCCGAACTCGTACGCCGCTACCTCGAACGTGAGGGCCACGCGGTCACCGTCGTCACGGACGGTCTCGCCGCACTCGACGAGGTGAGGCACGGGGAGCCCGACCTGCTGGTCCTCGATGTGATGATGCCTCGGGCGGACGGGCTCGATGTGGTGCGTGTCCTGCGCGCCGAGCACCGGGAGCTGGCGGTGCTGATGCTGACGGCCCGGACCACCGAGGACGATCTGCTGCTGGGCCTCGACCTGGGTGCGGACGACTACATGACCAAGCCGTACAGCCCGCGCGAACTGATGGCCCGGGTCCGCACGCTCCTGCGCCGCACGAATCGGCCAGGACAGGCGACCCCCTCCGCGGACGCCGTCGATGAGGTGCTCTCCGTGGGCGGACTCAGAGTTGACTCGGCCCGGCACGAGATATCGGTCGACGGTATGTCGGTGGAATGCACGCCGGGTGAGTTCCGGATCCTCGCCGCGATGGCCGCCGAGCCCGGCCGGGTCTTCAGCAGGCAGCGGCTCCTGGAGGAGTTGCACGGCTTCGACCGGTACATCAGCGACCGCACGGTCGACGTGCACATCATGAACCTGCGCAAGAAGATCGAGCCCGCCCCGCGGAAGCCGTCCCGGCTGCTCACCGTCTTCGGAGTCGGGTACAAACTGACCGACCCCGCAAGGGGCGCGTCGCGTGCGTAGCCGTGGCCGGCTGGACCGCCGGCGACTGCCCTTCCGCAAGAGTCTGCTCGTGCGGCTGCTGGCCGTATCGGCGCTGGTGGCGGCCTGTTCGGTGGCGGCCACTGCCTGGCTCGCCGTGCAGACCACTTCCGGTGCCATCAAGCAGGAGCAGGGCCAGAACCTCACCGCGGATGCCCGGATCTACACCAAGCTGCTCGGCTACGCGGCGGGCCATTCCCAGTGGGACGGTGTCGAGACGACGGTGCGCGATCTGGCGGCGCGGTCCGGCCGCCGGATCGCCCTGACCACCCAGCGCCGGGAGATCATCGCCGACTCCGCGACGGGGGCGTCCCCGCCCGCGCTTCCCGCGCAGGCGTCGGCCGTGGTCGACCCGCTCTCCGTGGACACAGCTCTGGCAGCGCAGTCCTCCGGAGCGACCGGCACCGCGGCCGACCGCGTCGACCCGCGAGCCGTCGGACCGTTCCGCCTGCCCCCGGCGGAACGTACGCAATTGCGCCGCATCGCCGACCGGGGCGTGGCGTGCCTCAACGACGCCGGGATCGCCTCGGACATCGTGGAGGAACCGAGCGGGCGCCCCCGCATCCAGATCGTCGGCAACGACCCCGACCGGATCCTGGGCACCAGATGCTCGACCGACGCACTGGACAGGCCCACCGGAACCGAGAAGAAGGCACTCGACGCGCTCAACAAGCTGGCCGACGCCTGCCTGGACCGCCAGGGCCGTGCAGCCGTACACCTGCGCCTGGACCTCTCCTGGGGCCAGGACCCCGGGCCGGAACCGAGCCCCGGCCCGGTCCGTCGGCTTTCCGCCGCTCCCCCCGTCCCGGTGCCGGCCGTCCAGAGCAGCGACAACGACCGGGCGATCGCGTCGTGCGTCGGCGCCGCCCGCCGCGAGCAGCTCAGTTCGTACGTGGCCTCGCCCGCACTGCTGTTCATCGGGGACGCGGGCGGCGCCACCGTCCCCGGTTTCGATCTCTCACCGGCGAACACCGCCCGTATCGCAGGTGTCGCCGCCCTGGTACTCGCCCTCACCGTCGGCGCCTCGGTGCTGGCAGGAGTCCGGCTCGTACGCCCGTTGCAGGCACTCACCGGTGCCGCCCAGCGAATGCGGGACGGCGAGCAATCGGCGCCTGTACCGGTCACCGCGGACAACGAGATCGGACGACTCGCGGCCACGTTCAACGACATGACGGCGCATCGTGCACGCCTCGAGGAACAGCGGAAGGTGATGGTCAGCGATGTCGCCCACGAGTTGCGCACCCCACTGAGCAATATCCGTGGCTGGCTGGAGGCAGCGCAGGACGGCGTGGCGGACCTCGACCCGGCTTTCGTCTCCTCGCTCCTGGAGGAGGCCGTTCAGCTGCAGCACATCGTCGACGACCTTCAGGACCTGGCCGCGGCCGACGCGGGCGCGCTGCGTCTGCACCCGGCGCCGGTACGGATCGACGACCTCCTCGGCCAGGTCGTCGCGGCGCACCAGGCCCGCGCCGAGACGGCCGGAGTGACGCTGACGGTGGGCACGGCGGTTCCCGGGCCCCCTTCTCGTCCCCTGACCGCCGACCCGGTACGCCTGCGGCAGGCCCTCGGCAACCTGGTGTCCAACGCGGTACGCCACACACCTCCGGAAGGGCACGTGACCCTGCGCGCATACGGCTCCGAGTCGGGTGACGAGGTGGTCGTGGACGTCGAGGACACCGGCGGCGGCATCTCGTCCGAGGACCTCCCGTACGTCTTCGACCGTTTCTGGCGCGCGGAGAAGTCGCGGAGCCGCCGCACCGGCGGCAGCGGTCTCGGCCTGGCCATCGTCCGCAAACTCGCCGAGGCGCATGGTGGCGTGGTGAGCGCCGCGAGTACGGAGGGAAAGGGCTCGGTCTTCACGCTGCGCCTGCCGACGGGTCCGCATCCCACACCGGCGGGCCGGTCACCGAAGCCGTCCGACCGTCCGGACGAGGCCGCCCTGCGCCATCGGGGCTGATGCGATGACCACAGCGATCTGACAGCTTCTTCATAAGTTCACGCGAGGCTGACGGCATGCCCGGCGCCTGGTGCGAATCGGCATCCAGGCACCACCAAGGCCGGGCTGGAACTGGAGCCACGTATGTCCCACCGTCCCCGTCCGACCCTGCGCACCGCCGTCCTCACCGCCGTCGCGGCGGGCGCAGTACTCCTCCCGTCCGCCACGGCCCTCGCAGCGGCCCCTTCCAACGCAACGCCCAGCCCTTCGGTGACGTCCACCGAGCGGACCCCGGCGCCCGTTCCGGAAGCCGGGTCGAGCAGGCCCGCGCGTGGCGAGGTGCCCTCGGTGGCGCCCCGTGGCGGCGTGGCCGCGGGCGACAGGCCCAGCCCGGCCCCGGCCGTGCGCTTGAAGCATGGCTCCGCCGAGCCGCGTGGCGGCGTGGCCGCGGGCGAGCGTCCGATCGGCACGACGAGCAACACCACCGCCGCCGTCGCGGGTTCGGTCGCCGCCGCGGCCCTGCTCGGGGGCGCGGGCACTCTGGTGCTGCGCCGCCGCGCGACCGCACACCGAAACGGCTGACCCTCGCAGTGGCGCCGCTCTTCATGGGCGGCGCCACTGCCCGTCTCCGCCTCGCCTGTCACCTGCTCTGGAGCCCGCATGTCCCCTGCCCACCACAGACGCCAGCGATCCGCCGCGCCGACGGCTCTCGCCTGTCTCACCCTCGCTCTCGTCACCGGCTGCACATCCCACGCCGCGGCGCCGTCGCCCCCCACCCGCTCCCCCACGCATTCCCCCACTGCCCCCGCCGGCTCCCCCGGCTCCCCCGGGGCGGAACAGCCCGCGGCTCCCGCCCAAGTGGCCATCCCCTCGATCAAAGTGACCAGTTCCCTGATGCCGCTCGGTCTCAACGCGGACGGCACCGTCGAGGTCCCACCGGCGGAGAAGGGCATGACAGCAGGCTGGTACACGGGAAGTGCGATCCCGGGCGAGCGCGGAGCGGCCGTCCTCATCGGGCACAACGACACCCGGTTCGGCAGGGCCGTCTTCCACGACCTGAAGAAGATCGGCAAGGGGACGGACATAGTCGTGCGCAACGAGCAAGGCCAGACAACCCACTTCACCGTCACCGGCACGGAGTCCGTGAGCAAGCAGGCGTTCCCCACGAAGAAGGTGTACGGCAGGACCGACGACCGCGCCCTCCGTCTCATCACCTGCGACGGCGCATTCGACGCCCAGGGCCACCCGGTGGACAACCTCATCGTCTACGCGACCGCCCGCTGACGGCAGGTCCGATGAGGCCTCCACCACCATTGGTACGCAATGGCAGGCCTCCCGACACCCGACGTCTACCCACGAGTAACTCCCGCTGCTTGGATGGGTGTCGCCTGTTCCACCCCCATCAGCAGATGCAGGAGACCCCCGTGCCGCTCACCGCGCTCCGCCGCACCTCCGGCGTGACTCTGTCCGCCGCGCTCGCCGCCGTCACGCTGATCGCCAACGCCCCTCAGGCGTCTGCGGCCGACGCCCCGTCCCTGCGCGTGCTCACGTACAACACGTTTCTGATGCGCAAGAACCTCTTCCCGAACTGGGGACAGGACCACCGAGCCGCAGAGATACCGAAGACATCCTTCTTCCAGGGCAATGACGTGGTCGTCCTCCAGGAGGCGTTCGACAACTCCGCCTCCGACGCTCTGGCACGGAGCGCAACCGCTCAATACCCCTACCAGACACCGGTGATGGGCCGGAGCAAGAGCGGTTGGGATGCCACCGGCGGTGCTTACTCGGCCACCACTCCGGAGGACGGTGGGGTCACGGTCCTGAGCAAGTGGCCGATCGTCCGCAAGGAGCAGTTCATCTACAAGGACGCCTGTGGCAGCGACTGGTGGTCCAACAAGGGCTTCGTCTACACCGAACTGAACGTCAGTGACTCCTCCCCCTCGTAAACGAGGGGGCTTATCGCTATGCCGGTTGGGCTTCGCGACGGACCAGCCCGGCCCGTAGGACGTTCAGGGCGCCCACTGTGTCCGCATGCGCGTGGTGGCCGCACGAGACGCAGTGGAACTTCTCCTGGGTGGGCCGGTTCTCCTTGGCGGTGTGCCCGCACCGAGGGCACCGCCGGGAGGTGTTGCGGGGGTCCACGGCCATCACTTCCCGTCCGGCGCACTCTGCCTTGGCGGTGAGGATCGTCAGGAACACCCCCCATCCGGCATCAGCGATCGAACGGTTCAGCCCGGCCTTCGCGGCGGCCCCGTTGGGCAGGAAGCCGCCCGGCGTGGCGGGGTCCGGCTTCGGAGCCGGGGCCTTGCTCATGTTGCGGATCCTTAAGGATTCGTGCGCGATGAAGTCGTGTTCGCGTACGAGGCCGAGCGCGGTCTTGTGCGCGTGGTCGAGTCGTTGGCGGCGGACCTTGCGATGCAGCCGGGCCACCACCTCTACGGCCTTGCGGCGACGCTTGCACCGGGCGAGGGCCCGCTGCGCGGCATCGAGCCTGGCGGCGGCCTTCGCCCCGTGACGGGGGTTGGGCACGAACTCGCCGCCCGAATCGGCGAGGAAGTTCGTTATCCCCATGTCGATGCCGACCACGCTGCCGGTCGCGGGAAGCGGCTCAGGCGCGGTCTGCTCGGCGGTGAGGATGACGTACCAGCGCCGCCCTTCACGCTTGACGCTGACCGTCTTGACCTTGCCGACCACCGGACGGTGCCGGTGCACCTTGACGTGCCCGACGCCCTGGAGGCGGACGCGGGTGACGGGATCATGCGGAGTCGAGTCCCAGCGGCAGCCGTCGCCGTCCTTCGGGAAGTCGACGGTGTCGAACCGCTTGCCCGAACGAAAACGCGGATACCCCGGCGCCTCCCCGGCCTTCACCCGGCGGAAGAACGCCGCGAACGCCTTGTCCAGCCGCCGCAACGTCGCCTGCTGCGAGGAGAACGACCAACGGCCCTGACGCTCCAGGTCGAACGCCCGGATGTCCTTGAGCTGCGCGGACTGCTGCCCGTACCGAACCGTCGTCCTCGAGCCGTGCCGGTAGGCGTCACGGCGCTCCTGCAACGCTCCGTTGTAGAGCGAGCAGTGATCACGCAGCATCTCGGCGAGCGCGCCCTGCTGGCCCGCAGTGGGCCGCATGAGGAACTTGTACGCACGGATCATCCGGCCCACCCCCCTTCGGCTGTCGTGATCAACATAGTGCAGGCCACTGACAACGCAGCGAACTTTGGCGCTTCGCGCCTCCGGGCCGAGGATGCGTTTCCCTCCCCGGCTGAAGCCGGGGATACCCACGCAAGATCACGGATGGAGCGCTTGAGGGGTGGCGAGTGATGAAACCGCGCAAGGTTCGCGTTCCGCCGGAGCTCGCAACAATCGATTTTTCCGCACGAGTGCACAGATCACGACAAGATCGATCATTCGCCCCTGGCGCACTTGCCCGTCCCGCGCTTCACTCCTGACTCATGAAACGACAGATCACGTCCATGCTCGCCGGACTGGTGCTGGCCGCCGGTTCGGCGTTCGGCGCGGGCCCGGCGGCCGCGGCCGAGCCGGTTCCCGTGGAGTTCGGCACCGACTGGCACGACCCGCTGACCGCGGCGCCGGCCATCGAGAAGCCCGACACTCGATCCTGCGAAGTCACCATCGCGGAGGCGCAGTTCCGTGATTTCAAGCCGTACAGGGGAAGTTACGCCCCGCCCGTGGAGTGCGGAGACCGCTGGAGCAAGGTGGTGCTGCGCCTCGACGGAAAAGTGAAGGGCCGTCAGTACGACCGGCTCGGCTACCTTCGTATGGGCGGCGTCGAAGTGTTCCGTACGTCCACGCCCGAGCCCTCCGTCGACGGGATCACCTGGTCGGTGGAGAAGGACGTCACCCATTACAGCGACACACTGCGCCGCGAGCAGCCCGTCGAAATGCTCATCGGCAATGTCGTCGACGAGACATACACCGGCGTCATCGACGTCAAGGTCACGCTGACCTTCTATGCCGCAAAGGGCAGTACGAAAGCCGCCGAGACGCCCGACAAGGTGCTCCCGCTGGAGGGCGCCACGCTGACCACGCCGCGTAACTCCGAGCGTATCGTCGCCGAGGTGTACGCCACCGGATCCGGCGGCGGCTGCGAGGAGTACTGGTACCTGACCGTGCCGGACTCCGCGTCCTACTCGTGCAGGGCGGACAAGGGTCCGTACCGCGAGGTGCAGGTCAAGGTCGACGGCCAACTAGCGGGAATCGCAGCGCCGTTCCCGACCGTGTGGACCGGCGGCTGGTCCAACCCCTTCCTGTGGTACGTCGTTCCGGCGCCGCGTGCCTTCGACGTGAAGCCGATCGAGTACGACCTGACGCCGTTCGCCGGCATCCTCAACGACGGGCGCGAGCACCGCGTCGAGGTGTCGGTCGCGGGCCTGCCCGCGGGGCAGAGCGGCTGGAGCACGCCCACGAACGTCCTCGTCTGGCAGGACGAGGGCAGCGAGCACGTCACCGGGGCGCTCACGAAGCACGATCAGAGTGATCTTTCCAACTCGACGACGATCACGCCCGGTTCACTGAACCGGCTCGACACCAAGGGCGGCCACCGGCTCACCGTCGCCGGCTATGTGAACACCTCGCACGGGCGCGTCGAGACCACCGTCTCGCGCACCCTCGCCAATACCTCAGCCCACCACTGGACGGAGGACGAGAACACCGACGGGCTCACGTCACGCTGGGACGACGACGAGACGGTGACCGTGGACGGCCGCGGCCCGGCGCGGGTCGCGCTCACCCATCGCGTCTACACCATGGACGGCGAGACCACGATCGGCACGGACAACCGGCTGCGCACCGTCCTCACGCTCGGGGACCGCGCGGACACCTCGGTCGTACGCGCCGGCAAGCGCATCTCCTGGTCGCGGCTCGACGACACGTACACCGGCGACGCCACCTGGACGCTGGGGGTCCCGCGTGACCAGCGCCATGCCGTCGGCACGTCGAACGAGCGCTACCGGCTCGACGGGTCGGAGGGCTGCTACGACCGCACACTACGGACCGAGCAGGGCGTCCTGACGGAGGACCGTACGGGCTGCTGAGCCCACGCGGGGCCCGGCCGTGCGTGCCGGGCTCCGCCAACGGCCATCGTCCCCACCGCGCCCTGGGGCAAGCCGCTCCACTAAGCCCGCTTCCCCCACCGATGATCGGGCCCGGGCAGACCAGCCACCTGCAGGTCCGCCAACGAGATCGACTCGGCGGAACACTTCGCGAGTACCAACGTGCTGCTTGACCTGGCCGGATGATTAACCGGCACCCGCACTGCCGGGCAGCGGAACCCCCGGGTCACCGCCCTCTGAGGGGCGGTGACCCGGGAGGTTCACTGCGGTGGTGCCGTCGTCAGCAGGTGTTGCACTGCTGGGGAAGAGTGTCCCAGAAGGAGGTGTCCGCGTGGTCGATCGAGCCGTCGGCGACCGCCTGGATAGTGGCTTCCATGGTGAGCACCGACTGCCGGATCAGGTAACCGTTGGACTTCTGGCCGAGTACATACGGTGCGTACTCGTGGTCGCTCATCCCGCGCATCTCGAACAGCAGCGTGGCGATGCCGTACTCGGCCGCCATGCCGTTACGGCCGATGGTGTTGGCCGAGCCCCCGTCGTAGCGGCCGATGTTGCCCCAGCCGGTGCGGTTGACGTTGTGGTACACCACGGAGCCGAGCCGCTTGGACTTCTCGACCAGTTCGGGCGAGACGTCCGGGGTCGTCGGGTACAGGATCGAACCGGACACCAGATCCCCGTTCACCCGGGACTGGGTGCCCTGGTGGTGCAGGTCGATCGCGTAGTCCACGTCGTAGGCGCGCAACACATTCTCGTGCAGGGCCCGCGTCTCGGGCTGCTCCTTGGCCACGTGGTCGCGGTTGAGGTCGACCTCGTTGGCGTTGTAGCGGGTCAGGTGGCGTTCGCCTTTGGCGAGGTAGCCGTCGAGGGGGAAGTTCACGTCGCCCATTGCGCCGTCCGCGTTGAACATCGGGATGAAGAGGATGTTCACCTTCTTGAGCAGCGAGGCCTTGGATGGCGAGCCGAGGGACTTGATGGTGTGCAGCATGGCCTCGGTGGTCAGCTGCTCGTTGCCGTGCTGCTGCGCCAGGTACAGGATCGTCGGGTTGTCCGGGTTGCTGACGTACTTGACCAGGTGGATGTCGCGGCCCTTGACGGTCTGCCCGATCACCTCGAGCTCCATGGCGTCCTGCTTGGCGTCCTGGGCCTTCAGGAAGCGGGTCACGTCGTCGTAGGTGGACAGGATCGAGGTGTTGATCGTCTCGTTGCCCCGGTAGTCGGGGCCTTCCCCGACCGCAGCGGCGGTGCCGGTGAACAGGGCACCGGTCAGCAGGAGTGCGCCGGTGAGGGCGGCGGTAGTAGTGCGGGCGGATCTGGTGAAAGTGGACCTACGCATGTGTTTCTCCCTGGTATCGCGAGCATCGTCTGACGGCGGGCGAGCCTATGATCTTGTTGAAAACCCGTCAATGCTGTTGTGTCTCAGAGGCGTTACTGCAGATGAGAGCATTTTGGCGGCAAAATGCCGTGAAGTGCATGGCCGTTGCAGGCAGGTCGGCCGCCCGCCGGGCCAGGTGCGTATGCGACAGGAGTAAGGCCCCCGTTCACAGATGTCTCTTGAGCGCCTAGAGTGGCGCACGCCCCCTCGGAAGTGCCTTACGACACCTGAGGAGCAGTGAATGTCCGCTCGGAGATGGGTCGCCACACCGGCGAGCACCGCCCTGATCGCCGGCCTCTCCACCGTTGCCGCCAACGCCACCGGCAACCCCACCGCCGGCGCGATCCCGCCGGTGTCCCACTGCGGCACCGAGGCCTCCGGATCCGGCAACAACGGCTTCGTCGACTACGCGCAACTGACCACCGATCTCCAGCAGCTGGAGACCAGCACCGGCGGCATCGTCGATGTGGAGGTGGCCGGGTACTCCAACCAGGGCCGCGCCATCCACACCGCGCGCGTCGGCGAGGGCGACAAGGTCGTGTATGCAGACGCAGATCCACGGCAATGAGATGCACGGCACCGAGGCGGCCCTGGAGCTGCTCAAGCAGTGGGGCTCCAACACCCCGGCGGCCAAGAAGCTGCGGAAGAACGTCACCGTGGTGGTCATCCCCCGGTTGAACGTCGACGGAGGCGAGCTCGACCAGCGGCAGAACGACATGACCTGGGACGAGGTCGTCGCCGACTTCCCGCAGCTGGCGAGTGCGTCCCCGTCGTGGAACTACAACTCCCGGGTCGGCGGTTTCGACATCAACCGTGACTTCCACCCGAACCTGGACTACGTTCCTGCCGCCGAGGACTTCCCGGGCGACAGCGCCGACACCGGCTGGTACATCACTCCCGAGGCGCAGACCTCCCGCGATGTCTACCGTTCGCTGGAGCAGGAGTTCGGCACCGTCGACTACTTCGTCGACCTGCACAACCAGTGGTCCTGCTACGCCACCGATGACATGGAGAGCATGTCACCGCTGTCCATCTCGGCCAAGTTCATCGACAACCCGGCCGAGTTCGGCAGCTGGCCCAAGTTCGACATGGACGCCTCCAAGCGGGCCAACGTCGCCGTCTACGAGGCGCTCCAGAAGCGGGGCAAGTCCTCCTACGGCAATCTGACCCTCTACCCACAGTCCACCAACCTGCCGGGCACCGCGCTCGGTTCGTACCAGCTGCGCGGCTCTGCGGCGATTCTCTTCGAGACGTCCTCGCAGACCCAGTACGACGGCATGAAGCGCAACGGCATGCTCACCAAGATGGTCGAAACCGGGCTCGGCGGCCTGGTCGACGCCGTCGCGGACGGCTCGGTGAACTCCCTCGACACGGGCGTCTACGACGCCATCCCGACGCGCGTCACGCTGCCTTCCGACGGCCCCGGCGTCTGACGGAGCGGACAGCCCGCGGCATCGCCCGGCAGTCCGGCTCTTCCCTGGATCCGCACCGCCGCTTCGGTCCGGAGCCAGCGGAACCGCCGCCCTGCCGGGAGGTGCCGCTTCACGCCTGCCGAACCGCGCCGGGGCCAGGTCGACGCCGAGTACTTCGATGTCGGTCACAGCCGCTCCCGGCCCTGACAGCGCCGCCCCCGCGCGATCGAGTTCGAGGCCGATGCAGAGGGGGCGCCGGTGGGGCAGGTTGGTGGCGCGAACATCGACGATCCGCTGGGTGAGCTTGTTGTCGTTGGCCTGGGCGGAGGTCAGGAGCGCGGCAAAATCGCCGGTGAGTCGGGCGACCCCGGGCCGGTGGGGAGCGAAAGAAACGGAAGCCCATGTTCTATGACATCGGTCACAGCGCTCCGCCGACCAACCGGCATACTTAGTAGATGCGGCGTGGCAAATACCTGCACATTTGTCCGCATTTGCCCTAATTTGAATCCCGCCGCGCGTCCCGAAATTCCGCCCGGCCGGCCAGCACGCCCGTTGCCCCGCGCTGTAACGCTTCTGACGCCGCGACAGCTTCCTCTCCCGCCGTCATGTGCGGACCGAAGACCCGCACACAGCCCTGGCGAGGTCCCGAGACCTACGAGGCGACATAGCGGCGGTACCTCTTGTGCTCCCTGTCGAGCCGTTCTAAGAATGGCGACCCACAGGACATCGCCGCAGTTCGGAACCGGTGTTCACGCAGAGTCGACCATGCACCGGGCGCTCGGCGTCACCGAGCGAGTAGGAGCCCCCGTATGAAGTCGTCTCGAACGTCCGCGAGGCTCCTCGCTCTCGGCCTGGGTCTGGCCTCCACCGCGCTTGGCGCGGCGGTGCCGGCGAGCGCCCAGACAGCCGCCACCCCGTCCGCTGCCACCGGTACCTCCGTGGCGCGGTACGCCGGGTCGGTTCAGGAGGCTGCGAACAACAAGGCGTTCTTCGAGGCCGTGCTCAAATCGGTCGCCGCGAAGCGCGCCGCCCAGCCGAACGTGCGGGCGGTGACCCTCTACTACAACGCCTCCCAGGCACCGAGCTTCCGTTCGCAGATATCGAGCGCGGCCTCGATCTGGAACAGCTCCGAGTCCAACGTCAAGCTCAAGGAGACTTCGAGCGGTGCCGACTTCTCCTACCACGAGGGCAACGACCCGCGCGGGTCCTACGCCTCCACCAACGGCCACGGACGCGGCTACATCTTCCTCGACTACGCCCAGAGCCGGCAGAACGACTCGATCCGCGTCGTCACCCACGAGACCGGGCACGTGCTGGGCCTGCCGGACAACTACAGCGGGCCGTGCAGTGAGCTGATGTCGGGCGGCGGCCCCGGCCCGTCCTGCACCAACCGCTACCCGAACGCCACCGAGCGCTCGCGTGTCGACCAGCTGTGGGCCACCGGACTCGCGCATGCCCTGGGCACGGTGAACCGGGCCCGCTGACCACCTGAGCGCTGCACCACCGGTACGGACCGTGGCGCCGGGTCGCGGTCCGTACGTGTGCTCGCCGGGCCGTGCGCTGCACTCATCCATGCCGCCCGCGACCTGCTGCCCGACCCGGGTCGCTCCATCAGCTCGATCGCCGAACTGCTCGGTATCTCCCCGGGCACCCTGTACAACCACATCCCGGACCTGCGCGAGCTGCGCGCAGGCGCCTTGCCCCGTCAGCTCGAAGCGCCGACGAAGTAGACCCACTCCAGCCGGGCATGCCCGAGCGGCGCACGCACGACTACGTCCGCAACGGGCTGACCGCCTTGTTCGCCGCGTTCGACGTCTTCACCGGCGACCGCGGCAGGTTGGGAACCTGCCGCGGGCCGCGTCGCTGTTGTGGGTCACGTGCCTGCGCACGGGACCTGTTCCGGCGAGGTCAGTCCGCCGGGGTCTCCCACCCGTAGTCCGGCAGCTTGAAGAAGTCGTCCCCGTTGACCCGGTCGGCGCTGCCCGTGGCCAGGCCCGTCAGCAGGGACTCCACTCCGGTACGTACGGACTGGACGAACATGCCGCGCTGCCGCTGTCCCAAGTCATCCTGCTGCCCGCGGACTTCGAAGAGGACTGTGCCGGTTCCGTTGAGGGCGAAAGCGGAGCGGCCCTGGCCGGCGTATTCGCGCGCGTCGGGGTGGAAATAGCGGCCGGTCGCGGCGAGCCTCGACTGTTCGCCGTATGCGTCGGCGATGCCGTTGGCCACCGTGAGCGCATAGCGGCGGGACTTGTCCTGGTCCAGCTTCGGCCACTGCTTCTTGTACTTGGCCCCATCGTTGATGCCGAGCGGCGGATAGTCCAGCGAGACCGTGATCAGCTTGCCGTCCTGAGGGCCCCCTGTGATGCGCTCGCAGGGACCCATGTGGTGCAGATCGATGAACCCGTCGACAGATCCCTTCTCATTGCGCATCTTCACATACGTGTCACGGATCGCGCGCGACTCGGGAGAGAGGAAGAAGCCGGCGTCGGTCTGCTCGCCGGGGAGGTCGGAGGCCCGCGGGACGTAGTTCAGATCCGGGTTGAAGTCCCGGTTGAGGTCATAGCCGGGCTGGTCGATGCCGTCGCCGCGGAGGCTGTGGTACCAGGCCCGCGGCGCCCCGGCCAGCTGGGGGAACTGCGCGACGGTCTGGTCCCAAGAATGTACGTTCATACGACGGTTGAGCTCGCCGCCGTCCGGGTTCACCATCGGCATGGCAACCAGGGTGACTTTGCTGAGGAGTTCGGCGGTCTTCGGACCAGAGTCCGAACCCAGCTCCTTGAGGATGCCGATGAGGGCCTCCGTGCCCGTGCGCTCGTTGCCGTGAATGGCGCTGGTCACCATCAGGACGCGGGGACCGGTGCCCACTCGCGCGGCCCACAGTTCGCGGCCCTGGGTGGTGCGCCCGGCGACATCGACCTGCACCCGGCCTTTGCTGGTCTTCTCGATCTGCCGCAGTGTGGCACCGAGTTGACTATGGTCGGTCCAGCCGGACCAGGACGGACCGTCGGAGGTCTTGCAGTTGCCGGGATCGCTTTCGGCGGCCGTGGCGGCGGCCGGTGAGGTGACCAGTACCGCGCCGAGGGCGGCGGAGGCCGCGACGGTGGCAACGGCTGTGCGTAGCGCTCGCGGACGGGTGTTCCGCGTGCTGCGGTAGGTGCGCATGGGGCGGGCTCCTCACAACGTTACGGGTGGCACTGGGGTGGGGGGCGTTCCGGATGATGCTGACCCGAGGGTCAAGGAAAGGTCAATGGGGCGTACATGAATGCCCATGTCGGCGAACGACCCCGAAGGCCTGGAGGTGGGCGGCGCCGGCTGTGCGTCAGGTCAGCCCATAAGGCCGGCACAACGCCATCGGCAGCAGACAGCCGCACCCCGGATGGTGCCGACCCTGCCTCCGGTCCGCCCGGCGGCACGCAGCACAACAGCGACCGCGTCAATCAGTTCACCGCCGCTGCCATACAGCAGCCCGGACCGTACGGGTTCGGCTTCCTGCCGCGCCCGTTCGAGGTCGGCCTGGAAGCGGGCTCTGTCGTCGATGCAGCGGCGCTCCAGTTCCTCGAGGGCGACGCGGGCTTTCGTCTCGCGGGTGTCTCCAGTTCGGCCTGCGCCGTTGGTCTTGCAGAGGGAATCGCCACTGCTGTCGCGGTCAACATCCCGAGGCCCGAGCTCTCGGCGACGAAGCCGTGGATGTGCCGTGAGCTCGCCACGAGGGCGCGGTGATCGACCCGGAGCGGGCGCCCCGTCCCGGGAGCATCGAGGAGACGGGCCTCAAGCTGCTTGGTCCGGTAGTCGAGGACGCGGTGCAGGTCGCAGGCCAGTGCGTTGATGTGGATGAGCCGGGCCAGTCCCACAGGAAAGATCGCTCCTCCACTTCGGAGAGCGGACGCGCTCAGCGCCGGAATCGTTCTCCATTCCGGTGCTGAGCGCCTCCACTTCGGAGAGCGGACGCGCTCTGCCCCCTTGCTCTGGTTGCCGAGTTCGTTGCTGGTGATCACGAACTGTTCCGCGTCCAGGCCGGAAAGCGCGAGTCGCGCACCCTGGGCCGGATCAGCCTTGGGGGTCGACCGCCGGCCCTCAATGTCTACTCTGCTGCGAGCCGGCTACGGACCTTCACCTCGGCGAGGGCCAAGGGATTGGTGTGCGACTCAAGCTGAATGCGCACATACCGGCCGGGGGTTTTGCCGAGGTCGATGCTCGTGGGCCGTCCAGCGACGTTCGGCTGGTAGATCGCTGTGACACCCGGGGTCTTGCGCGCCTCGCTGAGAGAGCTGCTGGTGATCGGCGTTTCCGAGACGAGCACCCAGTATCCGGCCAATCGCTCAGAACAGCAGTCCGTGCGGTTCCAGATCTCAATCTGGTCGATCATGTGCTCCTTCTGAAGATCGACCTGCCACCATGCCTGGTTCGACGGCTCGGCCGTGTGGGTCGTGGAGTTGTCGCCGAAGTAGTCCCCGCCCGTGTTGCCGTCGACGGCCCTGCCGGCCGCGCCTCCCCACGCGGTGCTCGACTGCGTTGCGGGTTTACCGACCGCCACGTTCGGCAGCACGACGTTGACCTCGTTGGTCAGGCCGAGAACGCGTGCGTCGGTGTCGAGATCCGAATGCAGTCGGTAGGTGCCCGGCTCGCCCTCGCGGGACACGGACAGCTCGATCGGCTGGGTCCGAGTCGCACCCGGTGGCACCGTCACCGCCGCAGCCGGGCCAAGGGTGAACGGCCCCTGGCCGTCCAGTCCGACCTGACCGGTCACGGTCCGGCTGCTCAGGTTGGTCACGTGCACCGGGATCGGCGCCGTCGCTCCGAGCTCGACCGGGTTGGGCGGCTGCGACCACGCGACCGCGGTGCCGGTGAGCCCGACCATGACGGCGTCGATACTCACTCCGAGATCCTGGGATGTGTACTCCGGTTCGGCTCTGGTGATGGTGAGGGGCAGCACGCGGCCGGGTTGCACGACGAACGGTCCAACGGCCGATCCGACCAGTTGTTCCCCGGTCACGACCTGCTCGCGGCCCCCGAGTCGGACCCGGTACCGGGCGGCCGGGTCCGCGCGTCCGGCAAGAGCGATCGAGGCAGGTCCGCCCCGGTGGGCGCGCAGGTAGGCCGTGTGACGGACCACGGTGCGACGGGTGCTGGAGTAGGCGCCGTTGTCGGCGTAGCTGTAGCCCGTTTCGATGTCCTCGGGGGACAGCACCCACGCGCCTTCAGTGTCGGCAACCGTGCGCGTCGGAACGATCCGCAGGTTTCCGGCCAGCTCGACCCTGATGACCGGCAACACCTCGTCCGCGGCATCGGCGGGCAGGGTCACAACCAGGTCGGTTCCATCCCGACGCCACCCAAGCTCTCCGGCCCCGTCCTCGAGCACCCGCCTGACCTCGGTCGCCAGGCCGGGCAACCTCAGCTCCCCGTCAGCCGGCCATCGAGTGACGTGAAGAAAGAGGTCGTGGCCGTTGGCGGTCACCTCACCCCACGGTTGGCCGCCGAACCGGGTCGGAGAGGCCCCGAGGACCGCTCCGGGGTGGCGCTTGAGCCAGGCTCCCATGCCACGGAGGACGTCCGCCTCGAACTCGACGATGCTGCCGTCGCCACGGGGGCCGATGTTGAGCAGGTAGTTGCCACCCCGGGCGCGAACGCTGGCCAGGCCCTTCACCAGGTCGCGCACCTTGCCGGGCAGGTCGTCGCGGACCTGCCAGCTGCGGTAGCCCCAGGTCGAGTGGTAGATCGACGCCGGTGTCTGCCATGCGCCGTCCACGGCGACCGATGGGATCTCGTTGTCTCCGAGGGTTCGGAAGTCGCCGACGTTGTTCCAGATCCGGCTGTTGATGACGGCATGCGGCTGCAGCTCACGCACGACGCTCGCAAAAGCCTCGCTCTGTTTCTTGGTTGGTGACGACATGTCGAACCACACCTCAGCGATCTCCCCGTAGTTCGTCATCAACTCGCGGAGCTGCGCCTTGATCACCGGCTCCATCGCCGGGGGTATCGGGTTGTTGTTGTTCCCGTCGAACGCGTGGCCCTGGTGCCAGTCGACCAGCGAGAAGTAGAAACCGAACTTCAGTCCCTGGCTGCGGCACTCGTCGGCGAGCAGCTTGAGCGGATCCCTGCCGTACGGCGTCGCATCCACAACGTTGTAGTCGGTGGTGCCGGTGTCGAACATCGAGAATCCGTCGTGGTGCTTGCTGGTGATCACGACGTACTGCATCCCGGCGTCCTTGGCCAACGAGCAGATCGTCTTTGGGTCGAACCGGTCCGGCCGGAACCGCTCGGCAACCTTGCGGTAGTCCGCCTCGGGGATGTTCGCCCACATCTGGATCTGTTCGCTGTAGCCCTGCCTGACCGGTTCGTCCTGCCAGACACCTCCGAGTTCGGAGTACAGACCCCAGTGGATGAACATGCCGTACTGCAGCCGCTGCCAGGCGGCCAGGTCCGCGTCCTCGCTGACGGGAATCGTGCCGGGGATGCCTTTCACCCGTTCCGGTGGTGTCCCGGCTGGCTCGGCTGCCGTGGCCGGACCGGACAGCGGTACAAGAGCAGCGACGAGTAAACCGACCAGCATGGTCATCAACCAGTGACGGTGGCGCACATCAGGCTCCTTCGCAGGTGGGCAGGGGCCGAGCGATCACGGTTTCGTCCCTCACGCTCAGCCGATTCCGATATTCCGGACCCGGATATCGGGGGCCTTGGTCACGCGGATGCGGGAGCTGCGCCCATCCCGGGAGATCCCGTCGCCGTCGCTCGGACGTTCATGACCCCTCCAGTCCAGGAACCCAGCGTTGGGCCTTAGAGATCCGATGTCTAAGGCCCATCTTCTCCAACTTCCGGCGATTGACTCTAAGTAATGGAAGTGCAGCCAGGAACATAGGATGACTCCGAGCGATCGTCAAGGCCTGAGGTTCAAGAGCTTCTCGATGAACGCCCCAAGAGGTCCAGGCCCAGAGCCTGCCACCAAGGCCGCATGGCTATCACCAGCAATAATCGCCGCTGGAAAGCCCGACAGCTCATCGGATGAATCGTTCCATGCGGCGTGATCAAGCTGGAAATCTTGCTCGTCTATGCAGTTTTTTGGCTACTGTGCGCACTCGCAAGCACGTATGCCGCAGATACGATCACCAATGGACTCTCAGGCGCCCGCACATTCAGTGGCGAAAGATCCGACCTACTCTCGCACTCGTCGCGCTGATGACCGCCGTTTTCCCCGTGCTCGCACTCCCGGCACAGGCCGAGCCTGGTGAGACCGCCATCGGAAAGAGCGCGCCGCCCGCATCGACTCCCCACCGCCTCGAGAGTTCCGGACCGTCCCGGCCGGCGTCCACGACGTGCACGGCAATTTGGCGATCGCCAACATGGACTTCGCGGAGTTCGCCGAGGCAGCCTTCGCTGATCCCGACCGCATCTACCGGTCCTTCTGAACCAGCTACTACCGGTTCTCGTCCCGGATCATCTGCCGCAGGCCGGTGCGGGCCGCGGCCAGATCCCGTTTCAGTTCTTTGACGTAGTCGGCGAGTGGCCGGAGCTGGGCCAGGTCGTATTGTTGATGGGTTTGGGAGGTGCCCCGATCCACGGTCGGGTGATGTTGATGAGTTTGGGAGGCACGGTGGCTCCCGTGAGTATGAGGGTCGTGTCACTACTGGTCTCCGGCAGGCTTCTGCCCTGACGCTCTGCCGGTCGTGGCTCTTCTGGATCTTGCCTATCCGTGCCAGCCTGAGGCGTCTGGGGACTCGGTCGGCTGGCAGATGGGGGCAGGGTGGGGGACATTGCGGTGCAGGTGAATAGCGACTTCGACGGCCGGTTGAAATGGCGCTCTCGCTATCTGATCCACAGAGCCCGCCGCCGAGGCCAGACCGGGCTGCTGTTGCAGGTGGACCTGCGTGACGGGCCCCGCAGCATGTCACTCAAGTGGTGCCTGGTATCGGTCACCGAAAGTGGGCGCGATCTCTGCAGCGTGGATCGGACCAGCATCAGAAAGGTTCGTTTCATCCCTTTGCCTCAAGGTCCGCATCCGCTGCACCTTGAGGTCATGCGGTACCGCAAGCGTCGCTCCACACAGGTCCAGCGGAACGTTGTGCTCGGGCAGGGAGACATTCTCCTGGTGACGTGCGACCCGGTACAGCCGAACGTCTTCTACCGACGCAGTCCCGTGGTGGACACCTGGAGTGCGCAGATCCTCCAGCAGCACCAAGCAGATCCGAACACCTGCTGAGCTGGAGCTCGCCAGGGCCGCGCAAGAGATTCCAGCGAGCGGGATCCGCACCGTCATCCCTCGGCCCTACGACCAGGTCCGTCACCGTCTGCGGCGAGGCCGTGCCGGCGGTCGCCCACCGGCTTCCGACGCCGACGCATACACGCAGTGCAACGCGGTCGGGCGATGCATCAACCGGATCAAGCAGTGGCGCGGCCTGGCCATGCGGACAGACAAACTCGCCAGCACCTGTCAGGCCGCACTCCACCTCGCCGCCATCCTCATCTGGGCACGCCGATGACCACGGAACAAGAACCTAGACCCGTTCCAGCGAGCGGTGGGGAAGGGGCGGGGTTTCGACCTGGATGGAATCGTCGGGGCGGACGATCCCTCCACGGCGGACCACAGCCATGACGCCACACTTGAATGTGAACTCGCCGGACACGGAGTCCATGGTGAAGACCTCACCGAGCAGCCCCTTGTGGAAGTCGTTGATCTTCGAGCACGGGTTACGCAGTCCCGTCACCTCGAGCACCGCCCGCTCTCCGAGATGGAGCAGAGTGCCGGTGGGCAGACCCAACAGGTCCACCCCGCGCGTGGTGATGTTCTCGCCGAGCTGACCCGCAGAGACCTTGAAGCCCTTGAGCGCGAGCTCGTCGAAGAGTTCCTCGTGCATCAGGTGGACCTGGCGCAGGTTGGGCAGGTCCGGCTCGTAGGTCATGCGGAACTGGTGGCGGATCGTCTCACCTGCGTGAACGTCTCCTTCCACTCCGAGCCCCGTGAGCAGCGTGATGCAATCGCGATTGGGCTTGCTGAACGAGTACACCTCGTTACGGCTCACTGCGGCGACCTGACCAGTCATCACGCCCTCCCCCTTGTTGTCGTTCTGCGGCCGGTCGATCTTAAAGGTGGTGCAACCAGCCTTGTGAGGGAGGCATGCAGTGAGCGGACCTCATCGGGCGGATGCGCCACGGTACGGGACCCGACCGGCTTCGTCCCGTCACCGAGCATCAAAGAGACAGGCCCTGGCGGGGCGTACGAATGCTGCGCCACGACCACATGAGCCCCGCCGGCCCCGGAATCGCACTGCAACCGACTGCACCGTCAACCAAGGTAGCGCCGGCCCGTGCGGTCCCGACCCTGCCCGACGGCCCGGGCTGGTGGTACGAGCCCAAACTTGACGGTTCTCCGGACATTCAGATGTGTCTCGCGTCGTTAATCGCTTGCCCGGTACGACCTCACCGGTAAGGATCAGCGGATGCCTACAGCTGTGTCGGACGGGCGCGCAGGAATCAGCGCCGCCCTGGTGAAGCGGTTGATCACCGCTCAGTTCCCTCAGTGGAGCCGTCTGCCCGTGGTCCCGGTGGCTGTGGACGGCTGGGACAACCGCACCTACCGCCTCGGTGACGACATGACGGTCCGCCTTCCCACCGCAGCCGGCTACGCCCCTGCGGTCGACAAGGAATGCGACTGGCTGCCTCGCCTGGCCCCCGCGCTGCCGGTGGCTCTCCCCACCGTCCTGGCCAAGGGAGCTCCCGGCGCGGGATACCCCTACCCCTGGTCCGTGCGCGGCTGGCTGCCCGGCGAGACGGCTTCTCCCGAACGCATCGACGACATGACCCAGTTCGCTACCGGCGTCGCCGGGTTCATCCTCGCCCTTCAGCGCTGTGACTCCAAGGACGGTCCTCTCGCCGGGGCGCACAGCGGGTATCGCGGCGCGTCACTCGCCTACTACGACGACGAGACGCGTCGCTGCATCACCGCCCTGAGCGGCCGGATCGACACCGTGAGGGCCAGCGAGACCTGGCAAGCGGCACTCGAGGCCCAATGGCGTGGAACGCCGGTGTGGTTCCACGGCGACATGGGCGGCAACAATCTGCTTGTCACCGACGGCAAGCTGTCGGCCGTCATCGACTTCGGCACGTCGGGCATCGGCGACCCCGCCTGCGATCTCGTGATCGCCTGGACGATGCTCCGCGAGGAAAGCCGCGAGGCATTCCGGCACACAGTCGGCCAGGATGACGGCACCTGGGCCAGGGCCAGGGGCTGGGCACTGTGGAAGTCCCTGCTGACGTTGACCCAGTGCTCCGATCCCAGGGACGGGCGAGTCGCCATCCATCTCGATGTGATCGACGCGGTGCTGGCCGACCACGAACGCTTCGCGTAGCCCGGACCGACGCCGGCGCACTCCCCCACCGCCCAACGCCACCCACCAGCAGGTCACTTCGTGTCTCATGAGACACACCGAAGTCTGGAGTACGACGGGCACCGGATGATCATGGTGCGGGCCGAGGACACGGTCACCCTGTACGCCCGGTCGGGGCGGGTCCTCACGCCGTACTGGATGGACCTGGCCCTGGCCGGCATGGAACTGCGGCCGGGCACGGTGCTGGACAAGGAGGCAGTGATCTGGAGGCATGGGCGGCTCGATTTCGGAGCGGCCCGGTCGAGGGCCGCGTCGTCCGTGACCCGGGCCCGTGCACTGGCCGCCCGATACCCGGCCTCGTATGCCTGCTGGGATCTCGTGCAGCACCCGGCCCGGCGATCGGCGACACCCGCCCCCTCCCGTACACGGAGCGACGCGCCCTGCTCCTGGAACTGCTCGCCGATGTCGGCCCGCCGATCCAGCCCGTACCGGCAACCGATGACAGGGACGTAGCAGAACACTGGTACGAGGCACTCCAGGCGCAGGGCCTTGTCATCGCTGACGTGAGTACCTGTTTTCATTCCCAGGCTCGGTGACGAGTCGGGCGAAACCGTGCTGGAGCGCTACGAGAGGGTGGTGGCATGCTCCCGCAGGAAGGCTCCGGCATGAGCGGCGGCCTCTTCCCTCGTCGCGTACCAAGTGCCGTCCTCGGCGGCGCCGCGAGTTTCGTCCGCGCCCTCGCCCGCCCAGGCCCAGCCACCGGACGACGGGTCCTGCACCAGTTCGGCTGTGCCGCCGAAGAGTTCGAGCGCCGCGCCCCTCTGCGCCGCCACGGCAGCGGGGCGAGGAACTGCGTCGGGCCACTTCTTGCGCGCGCCCTGGCGGGTAATGCCCCAGACCGCACCCATCTGCTCGTAGTTCGCGCCGTAGGAGCCGGCTGTCGCCGCCGCGATCGCCGTCAGATGCTTGACCTCCGTATCCACCACCTTCCAGGCGGCAAGGACGGACAGAGTCACATCAACCGGGTCCGCCTCCCACATGCGGGCCGTGGACAGCCCTGACTGGCGGGAGCGAATGGCCGCTGCGAGCGGGTTGAGGGCATCAGTAAGGGCCATACCCAGCTCGGCCCGCTCTTCGGAGGTGATCTCGATCGAAGCCATGCGACAACTATAGTTACCGTAATCGATACCGACAACTTTAGTTCCGGCTGGGCGGCACCGCACCGAGGTCGACCAGGTGGCCTGCCGCACAGTGAAAAGCACTGTGGCCGCGCTGCAGGAGCTGGGGATGCTCTGCGTGGGGCGCACGCGCGCGGGGAAACCGGCGGGTTGAGCTACGGGGCCACTCACCCTGCGGGCGAATACTGCAACTCTCGAATACCGACACTTCGCCAGTGCCACGCTGACACCGTCGACGGTTTGATCGTCGGGTTCACGGGGCCCAGGCTCCGCCCGCATCACCTGGCCCTGGTGGTCGGCGACGAGGACAGCAAGGTACGGCTGTCAGCCCGCCTCGAGCCCGTCGGCGTCGTCGACGCGTTCGCGCCGTGCGGGGCGGTCGCGGGGGTGATGGCCCGTACGGATGTGTCGCGCGACGTGTGGAAGGCACCGGCCGGCATCGACGCCGGGATCGCCGGCGCCAGCGGCCTCGCCGTGACGCTCACCGACGACCACCGGCTCGGCAAGGCAGAGGCGGATCACGGGAGTTATCAGGAAATGGCCGAAGTCCTCAGTGGACCTGCCTGGCCGGTGCCGCCCTGGGGAGCGGATCGATACGTATGCGAATCCTCCGAAATTTCGGCTGAACCCATAGCGCGCATAGGGATTGTCCAGGCAAGTCGGCAGCGTCTCCGCAGATCGGATTCATCACGGACCCAACTTGTTCGAATAGAGCTCCGCTGACTACAGTCAGCCGCCATGACCGCTGACTTCTCATTGATCCGGAGCAGCTTCGCGGCTGTTCAGCCGAACGGTTCACAGGTGACCGAGTACTTCTACGACCACCTGTTCGCCCACCACCCCAGTGTGCGTCCCCTGTTCGCAGCCCACCTCGATGAACAGCGCGACCGCCTGTGGGCGGCGCTGGGCGCACTGGTCGCCAACCTGGAGAACACCGACATGCTCGTGGGCATGCTGCAAAACCTGGGGCGGCGCCATGCGGGATACGGCGCGCTGGCCGAGCACTATCCAGCCGTGGGCGCCAGCCTGATCGCGGCCCTGCGCCACTTCGCGGGCGATGCGTGGACACCGGCCGTCGAAGAGTCATGGACGGCGGTCTACGGCGTGATCAGCAGCACGATGGTCGCAGCCGGCGAGGCAGCTCCCAGCTGACCCAGTCGCCGTTCGGCTCCTCACTACGAGGAGCCGAACGGCTTTCGATCCTTGGAGGTCACCCCTGATGCCAGCCCTGATGCCAGCAACCGGAGGGCGGACGTGAGCGATTCCCAGGCGCTGAGAGATTCCTTCGCTCTCGTCGGCAAATCTGGGGACGAGGTGCCACGGTACTTCTACTCCTACTTGTTCCTCATCGCGCCGGAGGTCCGGCCGATGTTCCCGGTGGCCATGGGGGCGCAGCGCGACCGGCTCGTCGCCGCCCTGGGCCGGATCGTCGCCGAGGCGGACGACCCTGACCGACTCCTTCCGTTTGTTCAGCAACTAGGCCGCGACCACCGCAGGTTCCAGGTGGTCGCTCAGCACTACGAGGCGGTGGGACAGGCGCTGCTGGCCACGCTGGCCTACTTCCTGGGCGAGGCGTGGACCCCGGAACTCCAGCGTGGCTGGACCGATGCCTACTCCCTGGTGGCTCGCACCATGATTCAGGCCGCCGAAGCCGACAGCGCGGCGAATCCGGCCTGGTGGAACGCCCAGGTGGTGCGACACGAGCAACGCGGCTTCGATCTCGCGGTGCTGACGCTGCGTCTGGACCAGCCGATGGCTTACCTGCCCGGGCAGTCCGTCATGGTGGAAACCCCGATGCTGCCGAGCACCTGGCGGCCCTACACCCCGGCCAACGCACAACGTGCCGACGGGACCGTCGAGTTCCATGTGCGCGCCGTCGACGGCGGCCTGGTCAGCCCGGCCCTGGTGTACGGGCTGCGCCAAGGTGACGTACTGCGCCTGGGAGCCCCGGTCGGTGAAAGGCTCACCCTCCGGGCGTCCCGGGGCCGCGATCTGGTGCTGATCGCCGGGGGCACCGGTCTGGCCCCGCTGCGCGCCCTGGTCGAAGAGGTCGCCCGGCACGGTCCGCATCGCCGGGTCGACCTGTTCGTAGGGGCACCCGACAACCACGGCCTGTACGACCTGCCCGCGCTCAGGCAACTGGCCCAGGCCCACCCGTGGCTTCGCGTCACGCCGCTGGTCGGTGCCGATGCCGGCACCTTCGACAACCGCAGTCTCGCCGGCCCGGTCCTGCGCTCCGCCGCGTGGAGTGGATGCTCCTTCTACATCTGCGGCTCGTCGGCCATGGTCTCCGCGACAGTGCGCGAACTGGCGGACGCAGGCATTGCCCACGACCTGCTGCACTTTGAAGACGCTCGGTGATCGGAGACACGTGAACGAGACAGGAGCCCACCAGCCGCAGGAGCCGTGGGAGCCCCGGATGACGCCCGAGGCACTACGGTCGATGACCTTCCCCCGCGCCCCCCTGACCCGTCGTGGCTACAACGAAGAGGCAGTGCACGACGCCCTGCGACGCTGCTCCCAGGTGCTGACCGCGCTCACGGAAGAGAACGACCGGCTCCGGGGGGACATGCAGCGTCACCGGGACTGGATCCGGGCGAACAACATCGGCGACGGCAGCGGCCCCACAGGGGTGCCGACCGTGGACGCCGTACTTCAGCAGGCCCGCGCCCAGCAGTCGGCCGAGCAGACCGTCTCCGCGGCCCGCGATCAGGCCCGCAACATGGTGCGGGCCGCCAGAGCGCAGGCCGAGGCGATCTTGCAACAGAGGTGGGAACAGGCCACCCAGGCGAACGAAAGCGACCAGGAAGAGACCGAGCGGCTCATCACCTACCTGCGCCAGATCGCACAGTCTCTGACCGTCACCGCGGACCAGTACGACACCAAGCGCCCCGACGCCTCCCCGGACGAGGCCTGACCGGCGCACACCGCGAACCCGGTTACCAGGCGGCATGTGGCCTGGCCGCGGCCTGCGCGTCGTACTCGCGGAGCATGCGCATACGATCTCGGCCGTCGACAGCGCCCAGGCCTTCGCCCTCGACTGCCGATGCGGCTTCGTACGGCGGCATCGCGCCGGCCGAGGCAGTGACGTCAGACCTCCAACACCGTCCGCCGTCAGCCTCGTGGGCGCCAATCCTGTCGGTATTCGGGATGCCGGGCATGTGGCTGTGCAAGCACGGACAGCGCGCGACTCAGAGCGGCGGCCTGGCCTTCCAGCCAGGCAGCGTCGACGAACTCGGCCGTCGGCACAGTGACGCCCGCCGCCGTCATCTCCGTGATCTTCCGCGCGGCGCCGGCGGCCAGGACGGTCGCCCTTTCGCATGCGTCCACGATGGCCTGCTTGGCATTCACCTCTGCAACATCCGCCTGCCAGTTCTGCATGCGGAATTCTATGGCTGTCTGTCGTTCTTCGGCATATCGCGCCCGCAGAAAGCAAATGAGGTCATCGATCAAGGCAGTCCTTACCGGCATGGCAACAACACGGCCAAGGACGGGCAGTACTGCCCTCGGTCCGCGCACAGAAAGCCGGGGTACTGGGGATGCCCCGGCTCTCTGCGGGGCCGCCATTCGGAACGACCCCCTCCGATTCTGCGTTATGAGGCCAAGCCGTGTCACACAGGGACAATGGCGGCACCCCTCAAGCACCTCACCAAGCGGCGCCGGCACCGTGCCGGCCGATGTGGCATCCGCGGGCGGATCGACGCGAGCACGGGCTGACTCGCTGCCGGGCTTGACCCTCACGCTGCGTGAGGGTCAACGATGTGGCGCATGAGTGATTTCTTCAATGCGTTCAAGATGGGCCCGCTCACCGAGCGAGGACCCGAGGCGGTTGCACCGGAGGTGTTTCGTGGCATCTACGCGATGCCGATGTTCGTGACGATTCCGACATCCGATCTGGCGGTGTCGACGGACTTCTGGGTGCGCGGGCTCGGCTTCATCGAGCTGTTCAGCATTCCCGGGCAGGTGGTCCATCTGCGTCGTTGGGCGTTCCAGGACGTGCTGCTCGTCCCCGCAGAGGCAAGCCCCGAAGAGGCCGACGTTCCGGCGATGAGCGTGAGCTTCGCATGCGTTCTGAACGAGATCGATCCCCTTGTCGCGGCGTGTACGCAACTCGTACCCGGCAGCGTGACCGACCCGCGAGATACTCCCTGGAGCACTCGCGACGTGGAAGTGATCACCCCTGAGCGGGCGCGGGTCGTGTTCACCGCGCCGAGGCAGTTCGATCCCGACAGTCAGGAGGTGCGCGATCTCGCAGCGGTCGGAATCGTCGCCCCGGAAACGGCGGAGGACGGTCACAGTGACTCCTCCCCCACCTGACGCCAGTACATCGAAGGGCAGAACGACCTGCCTGATCGTCACCCCAAGGGCGCAGCGAACTTTGGCGCTTCGCGCATCCGGACCAAGGATGCGTTTCCCTCCCCGGCTGAAGCCGGGGATACTCACGCAAGATCAGGGATGGAGATCATGGTTGATCGGAACATCGACGACGGTGCCACGGTGGGCGCGGCCGCCGAGCTCGCGGGGGTGACTGTCCGCACGCTGCATCACTGGGACGAGATCGGCTTGGCGTCGCCCTCCGTGCGCACCCCGGCGGGCTATCGCCATTACACCGAAGAAGACCTGCAACGTCTGTACCGGATCGTCGCCTACCGGGAAGCCGGGCTCGGGCTGGATGCGGTGCGTGAGGTGCTCGACGACCCGACCGCTGACATCGGCGCCACCCTGCAGGACCAGCGTTCCCAGCTCGCCGAGCGGATCCATGATCTGCAACAGCTCGACAAGCGCCTGGAACGAATGAGCCACGCGCACGAGCGCGGCATTCTCCTGAGCGACGAGGAGCAGGCGGAGACGTTCGGGGCGGACTGGGACGCGCGCCGATCCGAGCAAGCCCGCGCCGTGTGGGGAAGTTCCCCCCAATGGGCGCAGTTCGCCGAGCGCTCCGCCTCCCGCACCCGGGAGCAGTGGCAGTCGCTGTCTGACGCGATGTCGACGTTGCAACGCGATCTGGGCGAGGCTCTGGACGAGGGCGTCATTCCGGGCAGCCCAGAGGCGAACAACCTCGTCGAGTGTCACCGCGATGTCTTCTCCCACTTCTTCCCACTCACGCGGCAGATGCAAGTGTGCCTGGGACGGATGTTCGAGTCCGACCCAGGTTTCTCCGCCCACTACGACGGCATCCGAGCCGGGCTGGCCTCCTGGTTCCGGCGGATCATCGACGAGTCTGCTCGCGCCCACGGGATCGATCCCAACGCCGCAACCTGGCAGTAGCACCCACAGGCAGGCGTCAGGCCGCAGCTTCCGCCAGCTGGACAGGTGGCTCCACACCCCCGTCGGAGGGTGTGGAGCCACCTCGTTCGCAACCTCCCGAACAACCTCAAGAGGAACTGTCAGCAGGTCACTTCAGCCGGACCGTCACTTCAGGCCGAACGCCCGGATGATTTCCTGATCGACGCCGAGCCCGTCCCCGGCCTCGGCGTGCGCCTTGATCGAGACGAAACCGCCGGCCTTCTTCGGCGTCTGGAACCGTGCGGTCCAGGAACCGGCCGAATTCTCGCGCAGCTCCACGTCGCTCCAGTTCTTGCCGTCGTCGTAGCTGACCGACAGCGAGGCCTTCTTCGCCTTCACCGCACCGTCCAGCCACTCCTGCGTGCCCGAGGTGAGACCGATCTCGGTCCACCGGCCCGCCGAGACGTCACCGGCCAGATCGGTCTCGACCCCGTAGTCCAGCTGGAGCATCGGGATGTCGGCCTGGTTCGGACCGTTCTTGTCCAGCGCTCCCGAGACGAAGTTCCACTCGGTGTGGGTGCGGGTGGAGGTCTTCCACACGTCTGCGTCCCGGGTGGCGTCGAGCACGAAGCGATACGGCAGCTTCTCGGCGGACACGTCCCAGGCGAAGCCGGCCCGGCCCTTGACCTTCTTGATCAGCGTGTCGCCCTGGTAGAAGGCGGTACTGGTGGTCTCGTACTCGTTCTCCATGGCGCCCGAGTGGCCCGCGCCCGAGTCGGTCCACGGAGTGAAGTTGAACTGGATGTCGTTGTAGACGGAGCGGAACGGACCCCAGTAGGCGGTGCCCAGACGCGGGCGGGAGATCGGCGCGAACCACTGCGCGGAGTAGGTGCGGCCCGCCGTGTAGTCCAGGGCGCCGCCGCGCATCTCCTGCGCGGAGTCCGTCTGGGTGGCGTTGAGGACCGAGTGGTTCTCGTACCAGAAGGAGTCGCCCGGAAGGGGGTTGACCCACTCCTGGCGGGTGCCCGGGAACTTCTCGTACTCCTCGAAGCCGACACCCGGGCCGTAGTCCGGGATGTCATAGCGGAAGCCCGCTCCGAGCGTGTCCTTGTGGCCGTAGAAGGTGTTCTCCACCTTCGCCAGCTGGCGGGTCGACGGAGCGAACTCCAGCGAACGGTCCGGCACGAAGCCGTCGTGGCGGTCCACCAGGTCGTACACGTAGCTCGCGTAACGGTGCTGAGCAACCGTCAGCTTCGCACCACGCTGCGCGGCCTTGATCAGGTCCTCGCCCGCCAGGCGCTGGACCGAGGCGACCGGAATGGTTCCCTTGGTCCCGTAGCGGGTGTAGCTCTCCATCAGGACGCCGTCGCCGTCGTTGACGACGAACAGTGCCCCGGCGCCCGCGGCCACCGCGTTGGCGAGCCGGTCGGCGGGAGCCACCGCGTCACTGCTGCGGATGACGACGGCCTTGCCCTTGACGTTCAGACCCTCGTAGTCGGCTACGGCGCCGTTACCCGCGAAGACGCCGGCCAGCTTCTCCTCACCGCCCTCGGCGATCGCCGCACCACCCTGCGGGAAGACCGGCACGCCACGGCCCTCGACCGACACATCCAGCTGCTTCTCGCCCTGCCGCCAGCGGGTCAGGAAGGAGAAGCTGCCCTGCTTGACCTTCTCGGTGGGACTGGCCCACAGCTGGTCGTAGATCAACGGGATCTGGTACAGGTCGCGCTGGACCGTGCCATCCGGTGCGGTGCGCGCCATGTCAAATCGCAGCTGTCGGGTCTCGGTCTCCTTCGGGGTCCGCACACTGACCTTGCGGGCCTTGGACGCGTCGAGGGTGACCGTGGTCGCCTTGTCGAGGATCGTCTCGGGGGCCGCGAGGAATGCCACGGCCTTCGAGTCGGCGCGGTCGCCGGCGATGTCCGCGGCGGTCCAGGCGGTGTAGTTGCCCGGCGGCAGCCGCAGTGTGGACTCGCCCGACACCGGGACGACATTCAGGTTCGGATCGCCGAGCGCGCCGAGGACGACCAGGCCGTCCATCGGCTTGCCGTCGCGGTCACGGAGCCTGAGCGTCAGGTCGTACAGCTCCTGCTCCTTGTTGAGGGCGAAGCCGGTGTGGGCGACGACGGTGCCCGCCGCGTCCTTGGCGATGACCTGACCGGAGAACTGGGTGTCGTTCGCGACCTTCGACGGATCCAGCGAAAGCACGGCCTCGGCGGTGGAACCGGCCGGGACAGTCAGCTGATTCGTCGACAGGGAGTAGGCCTCGGCATCGGTGTCCATGGCCAGGTCGAGGGTGACGTCCTTCGTACCGGTGTTGCGGTACGTGATGGTCCGCTGGGCGACCGGGTCGGACGCGGAGTGCGGCCAGTTGTAGGAGGCGACCGCGACGGAGCCGGTGGCCTCGATGGTGGTGTCGACGGCCGCCTTCACATCGAGCCGACCGGTGCCCTGCTCGTACGGGGTGTACGCGTCGAGCTTCTTCGACGAGCTCATCAGCGCGTCCTTGATCCGCTGACCGGACCAGTCGGGGTGACGCTGCTTCAGGATGGCTGCGGCGCCCGCGACATGAGGGGTCGCCATCGACGTACCCTGCATCGACTGGTACATCCCGCTGACGCCCGGAACCGCCTGCGAGGCGGCAGCGTTGATGGCCACACCCGGTGCGGACAGGTCGGGCTTCAGGCCGTAGGACCTGACGAGCGGGCCCATCGAGGAGAAAGCGGCGCGTTTGTCCTTCTTGTCGACGGCGGCGACGGTGAGTGCCTTCTCCGCCGAACCGGGCGAGCCGATGGTGCCCGCGCCGTACGCGTTGCCTGCGGCAATCACGAACAGCGGCCCGCCGTCGGCGGAGAGCGCGTCGACGGCCTGGGACATCGGGTCGGAGCCGTCGTCCGGAATGCTGGACCCGAGGCTCATGGAGACGACGTCGGCGCCCTCGGCCTTCGCCCACTCCATGGCTTCGATGATCCCGGAGTCCGCGCCCGAGCCCTCATCGCCGAGCACCTTGCCGATGATCAGATCGGCGCCCGGGGCGACGCCCTTGTTGACGCCCTCCGAGGCGGCGCCCGAGCCCGCGATCGTGGAGGCGACGTGCGTGCCGTGGCCGTGCCTGTCGAGGACCTCCTCGCCCGGCACGAAACTCTTGGTTTCGAGCACGCGGTCCTTGACATCCGGGTGGGTCGCATCGATTCCGGTGTCCAGGACTGCGACCTTGGAGCCCTTGCCGTCGTAGCCCTCGGCCCACGCCTGCGGGGCGTTGACCTGCGGCACTGAGTCCTTGAGCGCGGCCTCCACCCGGCCGTCGAGCCAGAGCTTGGCAATGCCCTTGCCCAGCGAACGGGCCTTGGGGGTACGGGCGATGTCGTTCCAGAAGGCCCGGGCGGTGCCCTTCTCGGCCTTCAGCGCGGCGCCGTGGATGCTCTCCAGAGTGCGGGTCTTCTTCGCACCGCGAGGGGCGGCCGGCAGTGAGCGGCCCTGACTCGCCGAGTAGGTGGCGATCAGCGGAATGCCGCCGGACTTCCGGTCGTCGTACCCCATCTTGGCCAGAGCCGAGACATTGAACAGTCGGCGGTCCAACCTTCCCGCAGCAATGAGGGAGTTGGCCTCGTCGGGCAGGACGTACAGATCGTCACCGGCCTGCTGGACATGCACGCCGCCGGCCGCTCCGTCGGGGCGGTCCACGGTGACGGTGTCCTGCTTGCCGACGCCATCCGAGTAATGCACGACATCCCCCGTGAGCAGGGTGATGTCGTACTCCTTGACAGGGGCGGCGGCCTGCCGGTCGACGGGCCCGGACTGACCCGCGGCGGTGGAAGCGAAGCCCGTTGCGGGCAACAGTGCCCCACTCACCAGGGCGACCGAAGTCGCTATGAGCAGAGCCCTGCGTCCCGCACGAGCGGATCTCGCCCGGCCGGAAGCGGAGGAGGATGTGAATGTCATGCAGCAGATCTAAAGGTAAAACCGAGGCTACGGTTGGGTTCACACCTGGCGTGAAGCCGCCGTGGCGGCAACCCGCCCACGAACGACCGTGGTTCAGGGGACGGTTCAAGCCACAGAGATGATCATTCCATTCGACGCCCCGTCGCCTTCGTGATGGATCTGCGTGTGCGCGCCCTTGAGCGGTACTCCGCTGCCACCGCACGGGTCGGCGACGATTTCGGCGGCGATCGACAAGCGGTCTCCTCGGGGTACGAGCACCGAGGTCGAGGCCGATCGGCGAGTGCAGCCTGGCCAGTTCCGGCTCCATGACCCGACCTCGCGCAGCCGGTCGTTGCACTCGAGGTGGGTACGGCGCGAGCCCATCACTCCGACATACGCCCGAAGAACCCGCCCAGGCCGGCCGAGGCCGGCTGCTTGACGTGACTGACAAGCGTGAAGTCAGATGCGGTGACGAGCACCCAGTGGCGACGCACCCGTACTGGGCGACCCTCGACAACGGCTACGACATGCTCCCGCGAACCGACGATCAAGGTGCCAAGATTCATCGGCCCGACGCCGTGGTTCACCACCCAAGCAGCGGTTCGGTGCAGGAGGCCCACGGGCAACTCCCCGCGCCCGGCCAGGAATTCACACCCAAGACACCCCGTCACATCGACGCGCACCAGCCTGTACTGACGACGCCCGCCTCCCTCACAGACGGCGGGTCGTCCGCAGCATCGCTCCCTTCAAGATACCGATTCATCCGGGTGATCCGCCGACGTGCGGCCACGCGCCCGTCGCAAGAGGTGCCTCGCGAGCAACATCACCCAGACCACCAGAAAGAGCGCCGCGACAACCCTCATCCAGGGGGCAGTGCTGCTACTGGCTGCTGTCCACCCATAGAACACGATGCTCAAGCACATCCCACCCGGGCCGGCGAAGAACTCGGCTCTCGGATTTCGTGACATCCCCACCCTCCTCATACTCTCCCAGGCTCCGCCCGTTCCACTCCTGGCCCTGATCAGGATCCGTCCCATACCTCCAGACGCTTGAGTCGGCGCTGCCGGAGGCGCTCCGAGACAGCCGTGAGGGCGAAGACAACGCCCAGAGCCAGCCCGAAGACCACAGCGAACATGGGGTCGTCGGGTTCCTCCTCACGCGACAGCATCAAGAAGAAGAGCGTGAAGGGAACGGCCGCGCAGAGACCGGTGCCGATCGGGTGTCGGGCCACCCACTTCTGGATCCGAGTCGGACGCCGCTGCCCACCCAGGGCCCGATCCAGGGTCCAGAATGCATCGCCCAGAAGCCGCCGCCAGTTCGCCACGACAGAAGAATATGCCAGCCGATCCGCTCCCCTCCCCGGGCGAGGGCTGGTGATCAAACCGCGGTCTGTCAGCCACCGCGACCGAGGACCGACGTCATTTCATTTCTCGTGACTCCTCCCCCACCTGATGGTGGGGGCTTCTCGCTATGCCGGTTGGGCTTCGCGACGGACCAGCCCGGCCCGTAGAACGTTCAGGGCGCCCACCGTGTCCGCGTGTGCCTGGTGGCCGCACGACACGCAGTGGAACTTCTCCTGGGTGGGCCGGTTCTCCTTGACGGTGTGCCCGCACTGAGGGCACCGCCGGGAGGTGTTGCGGGGGTCCACGGCCATCACTTCCCGTCCGGCGCATTCTGCCTTGGCGGTGAGGATCGTCAGGAACACCCCCATCCGGCATCAGCGATCGAACGGTTCAGCCCGGCCTTGGCAGCGGCCCCGTTGGGCAAGCTGATCAACTCACTCAAAGGCGTCAGCTCCAGGTACCTGCGAGCTGAGTACACCGCGCGAATCAACCGCATCGGCACGGGACCGGTGTTCTGGTCCCGCTCCTACTTCGCGGGATCCTGCGGCGGAGCACCACTGACCGTGATCCGCCAGTACATCGAAGGGCAGAAACGACCTGCCTGATCGTCACCCCAAGGGCGCAGCGAACTTTGGCGCTTCGCGCCTCCGGACCAAGGATGCGTTTCCCTCCCCGGCTGAAGCCGGGGATACCCACGCAAGATCAGGGATGGAGATCCCCGCCTCTGGGCGAGCGCGCATGCCGTCCGAACCCATCGAGAAACGCTGTCACTGGAAGTGAAAGAACCCACCCCACGCCGTACGACATCGCCGTCGCCGTCGCCAGCCGATGGCGCCCGGCCCCGATCACCTCGGACTTCCCGCGGCCGGCCGTGTCCCCACGGCGCCAGTGGAGCCAAACATGCCGGGCAGCTCAACCGGCCAGCCCGCAGCTGCCGCTCCACCAGCAGCACGTCCGAGTCCACAACCAGCACCGCCACCTCCGCCTGACCTGCAGCAATCAGCAGGTCGGAGCGGGCGCCTGCGGCGGACTCGTAGCACCGTCCGTCGCAAAGGAAGCCCCAGAGGACGTCGACAGCGGCGAGCGAGGCGTCACCCATTCGGCCCGTAGTGATTGCTGTAGGGCGGAGTTGAGGGTGGGCTGTGAGTGCGCCTGGCGATAGTCGCCGGCGCCAAGAGGGCGGGGCACCCCCTGCCGAACGAGCGGGGCCAGCCCACGCCGACCCACACGAGACTTGGAGATCCCCATGCCTTACCGCAAGGGACAGCACGTGGAGTACCGGGACCAGCAGGACGAGCTTCAGCGGGGCGAGATCCGGAGTGCCGAGGGCAGCGGGGCACAGACTCGCTACGCCGTCCAGAACGAGATGACCATGCGCGAGGACAAGGTCAGCGAGAGCCAGATCGAGCGGGAGCTGTAGTAACACCCCTGCCGACACAGCCCGCCGTTGCGCCGAACCAAAGTGCACCGGCGGGCTGACAGCTGTCCTGCGACCCCGCGGTACCGATCTCGATCAACAAGGCCTACAAGACTCGCTCGGGCGTCGCGATCAGCCGGGTCCCTGTCGGCCGCACCCGTCCGCCCCTTAACGCAGGCCGCTGACCGCATTGTTGAGCTGGTGGCCCTTCTCGTGGACGCTTGTGGGGTGAACGAGGACGGCGAATACATGCTGAGAGAACTCCAGTCCCTGGACCCCGCGGTGCGCGCGGACGTCCTGCGCATGCTGGACTGCGTCGTCCAGGGCCTCCCCGCTCACTGGCAGCGCCGCAGGGGGGTGCCGCAGCTCATGGTGTTCCTCGACGGTCCGGAAGATGTGCGGATGGAGAAGATCACCCTGCGGGAGCTGTCCGGGCATGGGTATCTCGACGAGTTCAGCCGCTGGGCTGGCAGCGTCCCGGTATCGAAGGCCAGGGAACACGGCTGTGCCGCCCTGGTCCACGGGAACCGTATTCACGCGAGGATCAACCAAGTCGGCCCCATCGGATCGGGCCGGCACCGTCCCGACACCTTCGTTTGCATCCGCACCGTGCACCGGGATTTGAGAATGAGCCCATCTTTTTCTCTCAAGTTCGATGTCGAAGGCCGGTTCTTCCCGCGGCTCGTGTTTCATAAGTGGGTCTTCGATACCATCGCCCGCGCCCGGCAGAGTTGAGCCCGAGGCGAGTACTTCGGTCGTACCGGGAAGCCTTGGCCGCTGTCGCGCAACGAAGCCGGCCACAGGAAGCAGTCAACTACATCCAGCTCGGCCGGCAAGACCTTAACAGGCATGCCAGAGGCCGTGGTTGAGCCCGCAACTCAATGGAGGCGCAGAGCGGGATGACCGCCTGAACGGAGCTGGAACCACGTCGAGACAGCCGAGCCGGACCAGAACGCATCCAACCGCGAGCGGTCACCCGGCGGCGGCCAGGCGGCGCCGAAGCTCCTCCTCCGATACGTTTTCCACGTGGGTCAGAAATACCCACATGTGACCCGAAGGGTCCCTGAGGATGACGGTGCGGTCACCGTGAAACATGTTCGTCGGTGGCTGGAGGATCTCGGCGCCGGCAGCCTCTGCGCGCTCTGCCAAGCTGTCGACGTCCGGCACAAAAACATGCAGCGTGACGGACGTGCCTCCACCGAGCGAGGTCGGCGCGGCGAAGGAGCCGGCCTCCGCCTCGTCCACGCCGGCGTCGCCCAGCATCAGCGTCGACCGTCCAATGGTGATCTCGGCGTGCAGAATCCCGCCGCCCGGAGCATCGATCCTGAAGTCCTCACGGGCGCCGAACGCCCGCTGGTAGAAGTCGATCGCCGCGGCGGCGTCATCGACCATGATGTGCGGGATCACGGCATAGCGGTAACGGTCGGGGATCTCGATGTCAGCTGTGCGCTCGGCCATGACGAATCTCCTTGAAAGGCACCGCTAGTCGGTTCTTGCGGCTCTGGAACGAACCTAGAAACTCAAGCTTGGTTCAGGTCAAGCGCCGATGCGCCCCCATCCGTGATCTTGCGTGGGTATCCCCGGCTTCAGCCGGGGAGGGAAACGCATCCTCGGCCCGGAGGCGCGAAGCGCCAAAGTTCGCTGCGTT
>NZ_JBLVKW010000006.1:0-214393 GCF_048270745.1 Streptomyces sp. NPDC056231
GGCCAGGCACACGAATTCGTGTGCCTGGCCCCGCTGTCCGTCCGTGCGTAGTGCCGTGACCGGCAATGTGTGCCCCATGAGGAGCGTCGTCTGCCGGGCGGCGCGACGGGGCAAAGCTTGCCGGGAGGGGCAGTGGATAGGTGGAAAAGGCGTTCGGGCTTACAGGTACGGTCCCGAGCGGATCGCCCCGTGCGCGTCCGACGCGCCGTCATCGTCCTCGTGACCGCTGCCCGGCGGGAGGGCGCGGCGCATCTGCTCCAGTTGCGCCCGGGCCGCCATCTGCTGGGCGAACAGCGCCGTCTGGATGCCGTGGAAGAGACCCTCCAGCCAGCCGACCAACTGAGCCTGTGCAATCCGGAGTTCCGCCTCGGAGGGCACCGACTCCTCGGTGAACGGCAGGGAGAGCCGTTCAAGTTCCTCCACCAGCTCCGGGGCCAGGCCATCCTCCAGCTCTTTCACTGAGCTTGCGTGGATCTCCTTGAGCCGGACCCGGCTCGCCTCGTCGAGAGGAGCCGCCCTGACCTCTTCCAGGAGCTGCTTGATCATGCTGCCGATGCGCATGACCTTTGCGGGCTGTTCGACCATTTCTGTCACTGGGACCTCACGCGATTCGTCGTCAGTGCCACCGCCGCCGATCGCCATGCCGTCCTGTCCCACTACGAGGACTTGGGGGTGCTCCTGCGACCGTTCATTCCTCGGCATCTCCATGGCGCCATTGTCTCGCACGCCTGCTGTACAACACGGTGGTGCCCCCGCAAACGGTTGATCCACCGTCTTTGGGGGCACCGAATCAGCCGGTCAGGTCATTGATCTCATCGGACGCCTCGTCATCCGGCGCGCCGTGCCAGCGCCAGGCGCGACCGTGTGAGCGCCGCCGCGAGCACCCCGGCCAGCAGCGGGATGCACACGACGAGCACACCGATGGTCGCCCAGGGCAGCACGATCGGCGTGTACGCCGACTGCGTGGGGTCGAGCCGCATCAACTTCAGCGCTTCCCGCGAATCGATGAGGCGCAGTGCCACCGCGGGCACCAGCCCCGCCAGTGTGCCGAGCACCACACCTGTGAGCGCCACCACCACACACTGGAAGCCGGACAGTTTCCGCCGCATGCTCGGAGTCGCACCCACGGCGCTGAGGGTGTTCAGATCGGCTTCCGCGTCCGCCTTGGCGAGGCCCGTGGTGATCGCGGCGGCGCCCAGAGTCACGGTGCCGGCGAACAGGGTCAGGATCAGCAGCACGGTGTTCTGCCGGTGGCTGGGGCCGGATTCGGACCGCACCCAGATACCCCCGCCGGCCTGCTCGATGGCACCGGACACCCGCTGGTCGTCGGCGCTCGTCGGCGTATGGGCGACGGTGTACACGCTCCCGGATGCCCTGGTGTGCAGGCTGAGCCGCTCCGCGGTCCTCTCCGGAAGGATCATGCGTATTCCGGGGGTGGCGGCGTACTTCGCGGGGGCCACGTACACCTTCAGCGTGTCCGTGGTGGTCCGCGTCTTGCCCGGGTGCAGCTTCCGGTTCTTCGTGTCCTTCTCGCTGTACCGGTGGACCGCCTTGACGGTGACCTCGCCGTTCTCCGCGTACACCGGGTTGAGCAGCACCGGAGTTCCCGCGACCAGTGCCTTGGCGGCTGCCGGGTCGTCGAGCTTCACATACGTGTCGAGCAGGGCCGCGTCCGCGACGACGATGCTGTTCCCGTCGGCGCTGAAGAGGCCCCACCCCATCAGGTCGGTGAGGCAGGCAGGGGAACGCATCAGCTTCTTGTGCTCGTCGGCGGAGAGCCGCGCGGCGAGTTCCTTGGCTCCCTTGCGGGTGAGCGGGCAGCTGTGGGCCTTGCCGGTGGGCTTGACCAGTTCCAGCGAGCCGCAGTGGTTCTCCTCGTACACACTGCAGTCGCTGCCTGCCCAGACCCGCCGGAAGTCCGCGTGTCCGCTGCTGACGGCCATGTTGCGCTCCACCGCTGCCCGGGCCAGCGGAAGGCGTTCTACCGCCTCCTCGGAGGACGCGACGATGATGGTCCCCTTGGTGAGCGACGGAACGTAGTTGTACTCCGCCTCGGCCATGTAGCTGGACATGTTCGTGGCGATGGCCACCGAACCCGCGACGGCCGCCATCACCGCAGCCACGGCGGGAGCGGTGCGACCGCGGTTGCGGGCCGCGTCCCGCAGCGCCATCCGGGGCGAGAGAGGCAGCATCCTGCCGAGCCGCCCCAGGAAACCGACGATCACCGGGATGCAGGCGAGCAGCCCGAGTTCGGCGATGATCGAGCCGCCGGCGACCAGCGTCGAATTCCCGCTGGTGCCGCCGTAGAGGGCGATCGCGGCACCGGAAGCCAGCACGCAGGCGCCCAGGATGGGCAGCAGCCGTGAGGAACGGCGGACACCGCGCCGTCCGGTGAGCGACTCCAGTACGGACTGCCGGCTCGCCACGATCGCCGGGGCGAGTGCCGCCAGCAGGCCGGTGATCAGGCCGATCACGGAGATGAGCAGCAACTCCAGCGGGGGCATCGAGAGGGGACCGAACCGTTGTCCGGCCCAGTCCTCGATCATGGGCTGGAGAGCCGTGGTGAGTCCGAGGCCCACCACGACACCCGTCACCGCGCCGATGCCACCGAGCACGAGACCGCCACCGAGCACCACGGCCCTGACGTGGCGCCGGTCTCCGCCGCAGGTGCCGAGAAGGCCGAGCTGGCGACGGGAGCGGCGCGCGCCGACCGCGAAGGCCGGTCCGGCGAGCAGCACGATCTCCAGGACCGCCATGGCGATCACGGTGACGAGTGCCGTGCTGAGCTCTTCGGATCCGGTGTCGTTGATGCCGGGGTTTCTGGCGGCCAGCGGGACCTCGGAGTCCGGCGGCGGGTCGAGGACGACCTGCCGGGACGTGACGAGCACGCCCTTCTTATTGGCCTCCAAGATGTGCGGCCAGGTCACGCCCACCCCTGCCGGGCCCTTGACCAGCCAGTCCATGGACCCGGCGTTCGGCGGAAGCACCTTCTTGTCGTGGTCGGCCCTGTCCTTCCACGGTGCGATGACCGTACCGGGGTCGGCATAGAGGGCCTGGGTGTTCAGCTCGCCGGGCCGCTCGACCACACCGGTGATGGTGTACTCCCGGCCGGAGTTGCGCACGGTGGTGGTCGAGCCGACGTGCAGTCCGGTCGCCTTCAGGAACGGCTCGGTGGCGGCCATCTCGCCCGTGCCGTGCGGGTAGGCGCCACGCACGAGGTCGATCTTGCCGCGGACCATCCTGTCCGACGTCCGGATCTCGACGATTTCAGTGTTCGTGACGCCGAACCGGGTGGTGACACTCGCCGGGACGGACTGGATGCTGACCGCCCGCGCCCCCTTGGGGAACGCCGTCCTGACGTCGACCGGGTCGCCGTTCCCCGCGGGGGGTGCGTCGCCGACGCTCATGTAGGTGCCCGCGTCGGGGAGCTGCTCGATGGGTCCGATCATCTGGTCCCTGAACAGCGCGTCGGCGGAGCCTATTTCGCTGGTCAGCGCCTCGGTGGCGGTCGGCGTCATGCTGCGGTACGTCACATCGAGTGCCGTGACGCCGAGCACCGGGACAGCGATCATCGCGACGACCAGTGCGCTGCGGCCCTTGGCGCGCATCGCGTCGCGCCTGGCTATGCGGAGGGAGGCCCGCCAGCCCGTGAAGATGCTCACCTGGCGCCCTCGGCGGCCAGCAGCGAGTCGGCGTCGGCGGTGAGCGTCTGGTCGACGATCGAACCGTCCCGGAGGAACACGACCCGGTCCGCCCAGGCGGCATACCGCGGCTCGTGCGTCACCATCACAGCGGCCGCACCCTGGTCACAGCGGTTGCGCAGGAGCGCGAGCACCGCCTCGCCGGTCTCGGAGTCGAGCGCTCCGGTCGGTTCGTCGGCGAGCACCAGGCGCCGGTCCCCCACCAGTGCGCGGGCGATCGCGACGCGTTGCTGCTGGCCGCCGGACATCTCGTCCGGGAACCGGTCGGCGATCTCCAGGAGGTTCAGCTCCTCCAGCGCCGCCCGCGCCTCCGTGCGGGCCTTGCGCACGGAGACCCCGTCGAGCTCGCGCGGCAGGGCGATGTTCTCGGCGGCGGTGAGCGCCGGTATCAGGTTGTAGTCCTGGAAGACATAGCCCACGCTGCGGCGGCGCAGGGCGGCGATGCCCTTGCGGCCGAGGCCGGCGATGTCCCGGCCCTCGATGATGACCTGGCCGCTGGACGCGGTGTCGAGACCGCCCGCGATGGTCAGCAGGGTGGACTTGCCGGAGCCGGACGGGCCCATCACGGCGACGAGTTCACCGGCGTGCACGGAGAGGTCGATGCCGCGCAGGGCATGCACCTCGGCGACGCCGGTGCCGTGGGTGCGGGTGAGCGCTCGGAGTTCGAGCACCGGTGCGTCGACCGGCAGTGCCGAACCGGACGAGGACACGGGTCGGGACGGGGCGCGCGAGGACATGATGGGTGGTTCCCCCCTTGGAACGGGTCTTGTGGGGCGACGACCGAGGAGGCCGTCGCCGATACCGAAGCGGTCGGTGATACCGGATCGGTCGTGAAACCGAGATGGTCGCTGCTACCGAAGCGGCCGGTGACCGGCGCGAAGCGTGTACGCCGCGGTCCGCGGTGTGTGTGCCGGGTGCGTACGTGGCAGTCCGTGGACGGTCTGAGCTCGGTGCGTACGTGGACGGTCTGAGCTCGGTGCCGGTTTCCGGGTGGTCGTGGTCAGCGTCGGGTGCGTGGCCGGGCGGTACGGGCCGGGGCGCGTTTGGCCGTACGTCCCTCGGGCTCCGGCTCCGTGGCGGCGGCCTCGGCGAGGCGGACCAGCCGGGACTCGCAGTGGTCCAGCCAGCGGGCCTCGGCCTCCGCCTGGAAGATCAGCTGCTCCAGTACGAGCAGCCAGGCGACCTCGTCGCGGTTGGCCGGGGCATCGGCGAGGGCCTGGGCCTTGAGACGGGTGTAGTCCTGCATCGCCTTGACCGTGTGGTGGCGCTGGGACTGGATGACGGCCAGGATGTCGACACCGGGCGCGCCGACCGCCATGGCGAGCTTGATGGCCAGCTCGTCACGGGGCGGGTTGCTGCGGTCGACGGGCGTCTCGAACCAGCTCCGCAGCTCGGTGCGGCCGTCGTCCGTGATCGCGTAGAGGGCGTGTCCCTGGTCGTCCTCGTCGTCCTGGACGACCAGGCCGTCGCGCTCCAGCCTGCTCAGAGTCGTGTAGACCTGGCCGACGTTGAGCGGCCAGGTGGAGCCGGTGCGTGACTCGAATTCGGTACGGAGCTGGGAGCCGTATCTGGGCCCCCGTTCCAGCAGGGCCAGCAGCCCGTGGCGGATCGACATACCGAGTATGTATACCGAGTATGCTGCGCAATGCAAGCTCCTGCTGGAACGCGCGGACGTAGCGGAGGGCTCGTGGGTCCTGTCTCAGTTCGGCCGGCGCAGACGGAACGCCAGGAAGCCCAGCCCCAGCCCTATCAGTGCGATTCCGGCGCCCAGCGACACCCTCTGCACTCGCCGCGCGGCGGGAGTGTCGAGTGACTGCGGCGCGAGTCGGCCCTCCGGCGGGGGGTCGCTCACCTCGGGCGTGGCCGCGGGCACCGCGACGGGAGTCGTCACGACGGGCTGCACCTCGGGCAGGCCGTGGGGGGTGTCGCGATGAGCGAGCTCCTCCGGAGAGAGCGGCCGGCCCGGCCGCAGGCGCCCTTCCCCGGCCTGCCGTCCAGCGAGTGGCGGCTGAGCCTCGGGGCGGGCCGACGGCCTGGCGGACCGGCTCACGGATGCCGTGGGGGAGGGTGAGGCGGGGCGTGAAGCCGAGGGCGAGGCGGGGCGTGAAGCCGGGGGTGAGGCGGGGCGTGAAGCCGAGGGCGAGGCCGAGGAGGAGGGGGTGGCCGGCCTGCCGGTCGATGCGGCCGGGGACGGCGAGGAGGGCGAGGACGGAATCGTCGAGTGCTCGGCCGAAGGGGTGACCGAGGGTTCGCCCGAAGGACCGGCGGATGCGTCGGAGGAAGGGGTGACGGTCGGGGCGGCGGGGTTCGGGGGCGAGGAGCGCTCGGGGGGCGGCGGAGCGCCAACCGATCCGCCGGGCCGAGCCCGGGTCAGCCCCGGCGTACCACCGGAAGTGCGCTGGTCGGAGTGTGCCTGTCCCTGTGCCGGTCCGAAGGCCGCCCCCGCGGCTATCACCAGACAGGCCACACACCTCGACGACCATATGGAGAGGAGTGCTGAAGCCATGTCGGTAGCGTCACATGTGGTGGTATGTCCGGCATCTCAGGCGATGGATACATGGGCGGGTAGCGTCTCCGGCATCTCAACGCTGCGCTTCGGCCAAGCTTCCTCATATCCGCATCGGCTCGGGTATGGAACTTTTGAACGTGCGCTGGTGAATTCTGAACACCAATAGATTCGACCTCAATGGCTCCTTGGAATGCGGAGAACTATTGAGATCCGCGGCAGTGCGTATTGTGACTCCAGTGACGGAAATGGACTGGCCACCAGTCGAAACCGGTGGCCAGTCCATTTCCCGTCAGTATTTTGGCGTTGGCTCAGATGTAAGGGTTGGTGATGGAGCGATCGTTGCACATCGCGAGCTCATCGCTTCCTTCCATCACGCTGACCTCGATGTAGACGTACTTGAGACCTCTGGTGTCCGTGGCCGTCGTTGTCCACGTGTGCGAGGTGCCCTTGCCGTCGTAGAGGTGATGCAATGTCCAGTTGTGCGATACCAAGTTGCGGTCCACCGTGAGCAACCGGATCGCTACATGATGGCCGTCCGCGGCGGTGTCCGTGACCGTGAGATTCACGTTCTTAATGCTATTGGCGTTAACGAACTCCCATGAGCCGCTGCCTTTGGCGCCGGTAATGCTGCATGACGCCCCCACGGGCGCCGCTGCTGCTGGCGATGCCGCGACAGGTATGGCAACTGCAGCCGCGATGCATGCGGAAGTCAAGGCAAGCAGATTTTTGCGCATGTGAATTCCTTTGCGTTGGCGATTGCCGTCCGCACAGTATTACATAGTATGTACATGTCAATGCTGTGTTCACGGGCGTGTCGACCAACGTGGGCCGCTCTGCGTGAGCCGACGGCACAATAATGGCGCCATACCGTGTGATGCCCTCGCGGAACGGGTGCTTTCGGTGAATCCGAGGTGCTACTACGCAGGGTCGCCCGTAGAGACGCGCAGCTCGAAGTGGGCGCCCTTCGGATCCATGGCGGTGCCGGCGGACGGGAACTGTTCCAGGACCTGGTCCTCGGCGTAGGTGTTGCCCGGGACATTGATCTTCTTGATCGTCCAGCCAGCGTCCCTGGCGCACGCCTTGGCGGAGAGGTAGTCCTTGTACGTGAAGTTCGGCGCCTCGATCTTGCTCGGGTCGTCGCTGTCCTCGGAGGGGTCGGTGCAGGCCTCCGTCTTCATCGTCCGGTTCCGCTCCGGATCCTTGTGCTCGCCCGCCACCGTCGAGCTGCTCGGGTCACCGCCCTTGCCCGTGTCCGAGCCCGGTTCGTTCTTCAGCGACAGCACTGTGATCAGGCCGCCGATCGCGATCAGCGCGACCACGATCGAACCGACGATCACCGGCATGTTCCGCTTGCCGCCGCCACCGGTGCCACCGCCGCCACCCACCGGCTGCGGCGAGGTCGCGTACGGCGTCGGGGCCGGGGTCCGGTACGCCGGGTTCGACTGCGGGTAGCCGTAGCCCGGCGACGGCGTGGGCGCCGGGGTCGGCGGGCCGTACGGGCCGGGCTGCTGCTGGTACTGCTGCGGCTGGTACGGCATCTGCACGCCCTGCGGCGCCTGCGTGGACTGGTCGACCGGCGGGAAGACCGCGGAGCCGACGCCCGAGCCGCTGTTCGCCGGTCCGGCCGCGCCGCCGATGATCACCGGGGCGCCCGTCTGACCGCCCGCGCTCAGCACGCGCGTGATCTCGTCCTGCATCGCCGCCGCGCTGGGGAAGCGCTCGTTCGGGTTCTTCTTCAGTGCCCGGGCGACCAGTGCGTCCATCGCCGGAGTGATCGATCGGTTGATGGAGGACGGCACGACCGGCTCCTCCTGGACGTGCGCGTACGCGATGGCGAGCGGCGAGTCCGCGTCGAACGGGATCCGTCCGGTCAGCAGCTGGAACAGCATGATGCCGACCGAGTACAGGTCGGAGCGCGCGTCCACCCCACGGCCCAGGGCCTGTTCGGGGGAGAGGTACTGCGGGGTGCCGACGACCATGCCGGTCTGCGTCATCGACGTGACGCCCGACTGCATGGCGCGGGCGATGCCGAAGTCCATGACCTTGACGACGCCGCGCTTGGTCACCATCACGTTGCCGGGCTTGATGTCGCGGTGGACCAGGCCCATTTCATGGCTGGTGTCCAGCGCGGCCAGCACGTCGCCGGTGACCTTGAGTGCCTTCTCGGCCGGCATCGCACCGTAACTGCGGATGTCCGCCTGGAGCACGGAGCCGAGCGGCTCCCCCTCGACGTACTCCATGACGATGTACGGCATCAGCGCGCCGCCGAGCTCGTCCTCGCCGGTGTCGAAGACCGAGACGATGTTGGTGTGCTGCAGCTTGGCCACGGCCTGAGCCTCGCGACGGAACCGCTCACGGAAGGACTGCTCACGTCCCAGCTCCGTGTGCAGAGTCTTGATCGCCACTTGACGGTCGAGCGCGGAGTCGTACGCCAGATATACGGACGCCATCCCGCCTTCGCCGAGCAGGTCGCGAAGCTGGTAGCGGCCGCCGGCGACCGAACCGCCCGCGTAGCGACCCTGGGCGCCGTGTGCGCCGTCCTGGCTCATGACTTGCTTCCCCCTCGGCACGCGTCCCGCGCGAAGATCCGTATGACGCGCCAAGTCTGCCCGAGGGGTACGGCACGTCAAGCCGGGTGCCCGTTCCGTGACCCTACGCACAGGAAGCGTCTCGGAAGCGTTACAGGAAAAGCACGGAATTTGCGTGAGCGGTGCGGCAGCCGGTTTGATGGCCCGTCCCTCTCGAGAACAGGGTGTCCGGCAGAGCCTGTAGCGTGACGTGGCAATGCAGCAAGGCACGCAAGACACCGTGAGAACCCGTGGACGCGCGGACAGAAACGACGGCGAGGACTGATGGCACCCGAACCCGAAGCAAACGGCGGCGGAGTCTCGGATGCAGCCGACTCCTGGGGTATCGGAGGTGTGGTCGGCGACGGACGTTACCGGATGACACACCGGCTGGGCCGGGGTGGTATGGCCGAGGTCTTTGCCGCGGAGGACGTCCGGCTGGGACGTACCGTCGCGGTGAAGCTGCTCCGTTCCGATCTTGCCGAGGACCCGGTCTCCAAGGCCCGGTTCACGCGTGAGGCGCAGTCGGTCGCAGGCCTCAACCACCATGCGATCGTCGCCGTGTACGACTCCGGTGAGGACGTCGTGGGCGGCCAGACCGTCCCGTACATCGTGATGGAGCTCGTCGAGGGCCGCACCATCCGTGATCTCCTGCTCAACGCCGAAGCGCCGCCGCCCGAGCAGGCGTTGATCATCGTCTCGGGGGTGCTGGAGGCCCTCGCGTACTCGCACCAGCACGGCATCGTGCACCGTGACATCAAGCCGGCCAACGTGATCATCACGAACTCCGGCGCCGTCAAGGTGATGGACTTCGGCATCGCCCGTGCGCTGCACGGCGCGCAGTCGACGATGACCCAGACCGGCATGGTCATGGGCACGCCGCAGTACCTCTCCCCCGAGCAGGCGCTGGGCAAGGCCGTCGACCATCGCTCCGACCTGTACGCCACCGGCTGTCTGCTCTACGAACTCCTGGCGCTGCGGCCCCCGTTCACGGGCGAGACGCCGCTCTCCGTGGTGTACCAGCACGTTCAGGACATTCCGGTCCCGCCGTCCGAGATCCTGGAAGCGGTGCCGCCGGAGCTGGACGGGCTCGTCATGCGGTCGCTCGCGAAGGACCCGGACGACCGGTTCCAGAGCGCCGAGGAGATGCGCGGGCTGATCCAGTACAGCCTGCAGATGCTCCAGGTGCAGGGTGGTCATTCGGGTACGTGGAACACCGGGCCGGTCGCCGCGCACGAGTTCGGCAACACCCCCGCCATGGGCATGTCCGGCGGGACGATGGCGATGGGGCACCCGCAGCACGGGGACACCTCGCAGAGCCCGATCCTGCCACCGATGAATCCGGACGACGGCGGGTACGACGGCGGACACCGGAGCGGTGGCGGCCGCGGCAAGCTCTGGCTGTTCGTCGTCCTCGCGCTGATCGCGATCGGGGCGGGTGTCGCCATCGCGGTGAACGCCGCGGACAACAGCGACACCACCCACAAGAAGACGCCGACCACGACCTCCAGCTCCCCCGCAGCCACGAAGAGTTCGGCGGAGCCGACCGACGAGCAGTCGGACATCGTCCCGCCGGCGGACGACACCACCGGTGGCAAGCAGCAGCCGAACAACCCGCCGTCCTTCTCCCGGTCGCCCTCGCAGACCACGCCGTCCCAGACCCCGTCCAACACGGCCACCCCGCCGGACACCGGCACGTCCGACGGCACGACGAACGAGGGTACGACCGGTGGCGAGACCCCCCTGCCGAGTGACACCGCGACTGCTCCGGGCACCCCGGGTGGCGGCGACGCTGCCGGGGCAGCCGGCGGCAGCCCCGGTGACAGCGCGGCCGGTGGTACGCCTTAGGGCGTGCTTCGACAGTCCCGCCTGCCGGGCGACGCCTGGCACGCACGCTCGCCGCGTTGTCGGGCTCGCCCCGATACGACCGGTATCGGGGCGAGCCTCCGCCTTGCGATCGCACAAACCGGACGCCGCCCGGCCCGCCCTACGGCCGGACGACGCTACTTTCGGAACACGCCCTAGCAGAGCCCCTGTGGCCCTGCCCGCCCTCACCCCGTGAAGGCGTCGCGCACTGCCTCGTACTCCCGCGTCCACCAGACCGCCAGGGCCGACACCGCAGGAAACTGCGGGTCGGCCCTTCGGTCGTCCAGGCGATAGCGCCAGCGCAGTATCCAGAAGTCGTTGAGACGCTCCCACCACACCCGGTGCACCGCGGCAGCCAGTTCGCAGGCGCCCGCCCCGACCGCACACCGGTAGGCCCGCGCGTAGGCCCGTACCCTCTCCAGGTCCAGCTTCCCGGCGGGCTGTACGAAGAAGATCGCCGCGGCCCGTACCGCCTCCTCGGCGCGCGGCTGAACCCCCAGCCGGTCCCAGTCGATGATCGCCACCGGGTCGGCGCCCTGGTACAGCACGTTCAGCGGGTGGAAGTCGCCGTGCACCCAGCCGGTCGCCGGGATGTCGGGGGTGGGCGGCCGGCGGTCGGCGTGCCGCTCCAGCAGGGCGCGCCGTTCGACGAGGCGGTGCTCGGCCAGCTCGTCGAAGGAGTCCCGGGGGCGGTGCTCGCGCGCCGCGGCCAGCAGGTCGTCGATCAGCGCGAACGTGTCGACGGCGTCCGGGCTGGCATGCCCGCGCCCCCCGGCCGTCCCCGTCTCCATCACCTGCGCGAGCCCCGTGTGTACGGCTCCGAGGAGCGTCCCGAGCCGTTCCGACTGGGCGAGGGTCAGCTGGGCGCCGACCCGGTGCAGTCCGTCCACCCAGGGGTGCAGCGCGTAGCACCGGCCGTCGATCTCCGTGACCGTGCCGCCCTCCGTGTCCTCGACGGGCGGGGCGACCGGCACCCCGAGGGACTGCAGCCGCTGGGTGGCGCGGTGCTGGCGGACGATCGTCGCGCGGTCGCCGGTGGAGTCGTCGAGATGGTGTTTGAGAAAGTACGAGCCGTGGGTGGTGGAGACGCGGTAGCCGTGGTTGAGGAGGCCCTTGGTGAGGGGCTTGCAGCTGAGGGGCTCACCGGCGTCCGGGTAGCGGCGCAGCACCTCGCCGACCGGAGGAACAGGCGGAAGGGTGACAGATGAGCGCGGCACTCGCCAGATGGTAGATCACGCTGCGTGTCGGTTCGCCTGACTTGCGTGGTGGCTCAGAGTGTGCACCGTGACGAAGTGCGGGGCGAGGCGGAGGTAGACCGGCTCGAAGGGTTCGCCGCTGACCTCCCGAGGTGCCGCACCGAAGCGCTCGCGCTGCTCCTCGGTCGGATGCACGATCTCGGCAGGACCGGTGAACTGGACCGACCACAGGTTGCCGCCGTCGCCGGAGGCTGCCGTGTTGAAATTGTCCGCCCCGTACGCGACGACGGTGCCGTCGCACGAGGCGTGGTACCCGAGTCCGCTGTGCATCCGCAGGACGACGTGGCCGTCGACCACGATGTGGCGGGCCACCGCCAGACAGGGGAGTGCCCGTCGGGTCGTCGCCAGCCGGCCGTACGGCACCCCGGCGAGCAACTCGATCGCCTGCAGTTCCTCGGAGGACATGCGCTCCACTCTGCGGCACCGTGATGGGCACAGAAAGAGGCCGCAGCCCCGGGTGATCCGGGACCAAAGTCCCGAGGACCGCCCGGGACCACGGCCCCGTCGGAGAGGAGGGAGGGCGCCCGCGGCCCGTCCCGTACCGCTCAGTGCTGCTCGGCCTGGAGCCGCGCCACATAGGCGGCTGCCTGCGAGCGGCGCTCCATGCCCAGCTTGGAGAGCAGGCTGGAGACATAGTTCTTGATCGTCTTCTCGGCGAGATGGAGCCGCTCACCGATCACCCGGTTCGTCAGCCCCTCGCCGATCAGATCGAGGATCTTGCGCTCCTGGTCGGTGAGGCTCGCGAGCTTGTCGTCGCCCCGGCCCTTCTTCCCCTCGCGCAGCCGCTCCAGCACACGCGCGGTCGCGACCGGGTCCAGCAGCGATTTTCCGGCCGCCACATCCCGTACCGCATTCAGCAGCTCATTGCCGCGGATCGCCTTGAGCACATATCCCGACGCACCCGCCATGATCGCGTCGAAGAGAGCTTCGTCATCGGCGTACGAGGTCAGCATCAGGCAGTGGATGCTGTCGTCCAGGGACCGGATCTCACGGCAGACCTCCACCCCGCTGCCGTCCGGCAGCCGTACGTCGAGCACCGCCACATCGGGCCGCGTGGCGGGGATGCGCACCAGAGCGTCCGCCGCCGTACCGGCTTCGCCGACGACTTCGATGTCGTCCTCGACCGAGAGCAGCTCATGGACACCGCGTCGGACGACTTCATGATCGTCCAACAGAAATACGGTGATTTTTCCTTCTTCGCGCACAATCGCAGTCTCACACACTCCCCTCTTCCCTGCCGCTGAACGGCGGGATAACGTGCCGTTGTTCCGGCGGCCTGCAAGGCCGTTCCCAGCGCTGTGACCAGCGAGAGTTCCCGAATTTCTCGATTTACTTGGAAATCCAAGCAAAATCGCAGGTCAGGGAGTGTTTCGCAGTTGTGCGATGCACTGGGTAACGTGCCTTTGACAGGACGCTCGCCGGGGCACCTGTCACGCCTGTTCCCGGCCGAGCGGCACCCACCCCGTGCACGGGTACGGACACAGGCGAGCCGCACTGGTCTCCCGGCAGACCCCGGGGGCCGGACCGACGGAGGAGCACGCACGTGACCGTGGAGAGCACTGCCGCGCGCAAACCGCGACGCAGCAGCAAGCGGACCAGCGCCGCGAAGACGCCACAGAGTTCCGAGCCCGAGCTTGTACAGCTGCTGACGCCCGAGGGCGAGCGCGTCGAGCACCCGGACTACACGATCGACCTGACCGCGGACGAGCTGCGCGGTCTGTACCGGGACATGGTCCTGACCCGCCGCTTCGACGCCGAGGCGACCGCCCTGCAGCGTCAGGGCGAACTGGGTCTGTGGGCCTCGCTGCTCGGCCAGGAGGCCGCGCAGATCGGTTCCGGCCGAGCACTGCGCGACGACGACTACGTCTTCCCGACCTACCGTGAGCACGGTGTCGCCTGGTGCCGCGGGGTCGACCCGACCAATCTGCTCGGGATGTTCCGCGGTGTGAATCACGGCGGCTGGGACCCGAACAGCAACAACTTCCACCTGTACACGATCGTCATCGGCTCGCAGACCCTGCACGCCACCGGCTACGCCATGGGCGTCGCCAAGGACGGCGCGGACTCCGCTGTGATCGCGTACTTCGGGGACGGTGCCTCCAGCCAGGGCGACGTCGCCGAGTCGTTCACCTTCTCCGCGGTCTACAACGCCCCGGTCGTCTTCTTCTGCCAGAACAACCAGTGGGCGATCTCCGAGCCCACCGAGAGGCAGACCCGCGTCCCGCTCTACCAGCGCGCGCAGGGCTTCGGCTTCCCCGGCGTCCGGGTCGACGGCAACGACGTACTCGCCTGCCTCGCCGTCACCAAGTCGGCGCTGGAGCGGGCCCGCCGGGGCGAGGGACCCACCCTCGTCGAGGCGTTCACCTACCGGATGGGCGCGCACACCACCTCCGACGACCCGACGAAGTACCGGGCGGACGAGGAACGCGCCTCCTGGGAGGCCAAGGACCCGATCCTGCGGCTCAGGACGTATCTGGAGAAGCAGGGCCTCGCCGACGAGGCGTACTTCTCCGCGCTCGACGAGGAGAGCGAGGCTCTCGGCAAGCGGGTCCGTGAAGCGGTACGGGCCATGCCCGATCCGGACCGGATGGCGATCTTCGACCACGCGTACGCCGACGGCAACCCCCTCGTCGACGAGGAGCGCGCCCAGTTCGCCGCCTACCAGGCTTCGTTCGCCGAGGAGGGCAACTAGTCATGGCCCTGGAAAAGATGTCCATCGCGAAGGCGCTCAACGAGTCGCTGCGCAAGGCCCTCGACACCGACCCCAAGGTCCTCATCATGGGTGAGGACGTCGGCAAGCTGGGCGGGGTCTTCCGGATCACCGACGGGCTCCAGAAGGACTTCGGCGAGGACCGGGTCATCGACACGCCGCTCGCCGAGTCCGGCATCGTCGGCACCGCGATCGGTCTGGCCCTGCGCGGCTACCGGCCGATCGTGGAGATCCAGTTCGACGGCTTCGTCTTCCCCGCGTACGACCAGATCGTCACGCAGCTCGCGAAGATGCACGCCCGTGCCCTCGGCAAGATCAAGCTGCCGGTCGTCGTCCGGATCCCGTACGGCGGCGGCATCGGCGCCGTCGAGCACCACAGCGAGTCGCCCGAGGCGCTGTTCGCGCACGTCGCGGGGTTGAAGGTGGTCTCGCCGTCCAATGCGTCGGATGCCTACTGGATGATGCAGCAGGCCGTCCAGAGCGACGACCCGGTCATCTTCTTCGAGCCGAAGCGGCGTTACTGGGACAAGGGCGAGGTCGAGACCGACCTCATTCCCGGTCCGCTGCACAAGGCCGCGACGGTACGGGAGGGCTCGGACCTCACCCTCGCCGCGTACGGCCCGATGGTGAAGGTCTGCCTGGAGGCCGCCGCGGCCGCCCAGGAGGAGGGCAAGTCGATCGAGGTCCTGGACCTGCGGTCGATCTCCCCGATCGACTTCGACGCCGTCCAGGCCTCGGTCGAGAAGACCGGCCGGCTGGTCGTCGTCCACGAGGCGCCGGTGTTCTACGGCTCCGGTGCCGAGATTGCCGCCCGCATCACCGAGCGCTGCTTCTACCATCTGGAGGCACCGGTGCTCAGGGTCGGCGGCTACCACGTCCCGTATCCGCCGGCGCGTCTCGAGGACGAGTATCTGCCGGGCCTGGACCGGGTGCTCGACGCCGTCGACCGCTCGCTGGCGTACTGAGGAGAGGGGTCGTGACGACGATGACCGAAACGTCTGCTCGCTTCCGTGAGTTCAAGATGCCCGACGTGGGCGAGGGACTGACCGAGGCCGAGATCCTCAAGTGGTACGTACAGCCGGGTGACACCGTCACCGACGGCCAGGTCGTCTGCGAGGTCGAGACCGCGAAGGCGGCCGTGGAGCTGCCGATCCCGTTCGACGGCGTGGTGCACGAGCTGCGCTTCGCCGAGGGCACGACCGTCGACGTCGGCCAGGTGATCATCGCGGTGGACGTGGCGCCGGGCAGCGGTGACACGGCTGCGGAGGCGGCTCCGGCCTCGGCCGAACCGGAACCGGCTGCGGAACCGGAGGCACCGAAGGGCCGCCAGCCGGTGCTGGTGGGCTACGGCGTGGCCGAGTCCTCCACCAAGCGCCGCGCCCGCAAGGGCGCGGCGCAGCCGGCGGCCGCGGCTGCCGCGATTCAGGGCGAGCTGAACGGTCACGGACCGGCCGTCCAGGAGAGCCGCCCGCTCGCCAAGCCGCCGGTGCGCAAGCTGGCCAAGGACCTGGGCATCGACCTGGCCACGGTCGTCCCGACCGGCGAGGGCGGGATCATCACGCGCGAGGACGTGCACGCGGCGGCCGCACCGGCGCAGGCGCCGGCGGCCGCACCGGCCCCGGTACCGGCCACGGTCCCGGAACCGGTGGTCACCGCTCCCGCTCCGGTACCGGGTGCCCGGGAGACCCGTATTCCGGTCAAGGGTGTGCGGAAGGCCATCGCGCAGGCCATGGTCGGCAGTGCGTTCACCGCACCGCATGTCACCGAGTTCGTGACGGTCGACGTCACGCGCACGATGAAGCTCGTGGCGGAGCTCAAGGACGACAAGGACATGGCGGGGGTCAGGGTCAACCCGCTCCTGATCATTGCCAAGGCGCTCCTGGTTGCGATCAAGCGGAACCCGGAGATCAACGCGGCCTGGGACGAGGCCAACCAGGAGATCGTGCAGAAGCACTATGTGAACCTGGGCATCGCGGCCGCCACCCCGCGCGGTCTGATCGTGCCGAACATCAAGGACGCGCAGGACAAGACCCTGCCGCAGCTCGCCGCAGCACTGGGCGAGCTGGTCGCCACGGCCCGGGACGGCAGGACGTCTCCCGCCGCCATGGCGGGCGGCACGGTGACGATCACCAACGTCGGCGTCTTCGGCGTCGACACGGGTACGCCGATCCTGAACCCGGGCGAGTCCGCGATCCTCGCGGTCGGTGCGATCAAGCTGCAGCCGTGGGTCCACAAGGGCAAGGTGAAGCCCCGTCAGGTCACCACGCTGGCGCTGTCGTTCGATCATCGTCTGATCGACGGCGAGCTCGGTTCCAAGGTCCTGGCGGATGTCGCCGCGATCCTGGAACAGCCCAAGAGGCTGATCACCTGGGCCTGATGGCCGTGTGAGACGGAAGAAGCGGGCCTGCGCGGAGATTCCTTCCGCGCGGGCCCGCTTTTCTGTCGGGGCAGGTCACTCGGCGGGGGCCGGGATCACCCGGTCCTCGGCGGACGCCGGCCAGGTGCCGTCGGCGTACACGGCGGTCACCCGGTAGAGGTGGATGGCGGCGACCGACGGTGCGGCGACGCTGCGAGGCCGCCCACGAGGAATCGCGGAGAGCCCGCGGCCGGGTGCAGGAAAGGGCCCGCCGTTCCGCACGGCGGACCCCTCCTCGTGCCCCCGGAAGCAAGGGTGGAGGACTACTTCTGGAAGGAGTAGTCCATGATCTTCTTCATGTCCGCGGTCCGGGTGGTCGCGCTCGTGGAGGCGAGCACGGTGCCGATGACCGTCTTGCCGTTCCGGGTCGCGGCGAAGACCAGGCAGTACTTGGCCGTCGGGCCGGAGCCGGTCTTCACGCCGATCGCGCCGCTGTAGCTGCTGAGCATCGTGTTGGTGTTGGACCACGACATGTAGCGGTAGCCACCGCTCTTCGTGGTGACCTTCTGCGAGGTCGACTTGGTCTTCACGATGGTGCGGAAGGTGGAGTTCTTCATTGCGCTGCTGGCGATCTTCGTCAGGTCGCGCGGCGTCGAGTAGTTCGAGCCGTTCCCTATGCCGTCGAACGAGTCGAAGTGGGTGTTCGTCAGACCGAGGGACTTGGCGGAGGCGTTCATCTTGCCGATGAACGACTTCACGCGGGCCGCGCGGGTGGTGCCGGTGCCGTACTTGTCGGCGAGCGCGTACGCGGCGTCGCAGCCGGACGGCAGCATCAGACCGTAGAGGAGCTGGCGGACGGTGACCTTGTCGCCGACGATCAGGCGAGCCGACGAGGCGTTGTTGGCGACGATGTAGTCGCTGTACGCCTTCTGGATCGTGACCTTGGAGTCCAGGTTGAGGTTGCTCTGCGCCAGCACCACCTTGGCCGTCATGATCTTGGTGGTCGAGCCGGTGGAGCGACGGGTGTCCGCAGCCTTCGTGTACAGCGTCTTCGCGGTTCCGTTGTTCATCACGTAGCCGCCCGCGGCGGTAATCGTGGGGGTGGGCGGCGTGGCAGCCTGCGCCGTGGAGGCGAAGACGCTGCCCGCGATGACGGCACCCGCGGTAAGAGCCACGGTGGCAGTGGCGGAAACGCGGTTTATGCCCTTAATACCAATTTTCAACTTGAACGCTCCAAATGCCCCTGGAATGCGGCCGCATGTCGGTGCCGCTCGGTGGTGAGACTCACGAGGTGTGCGAATGGATGTGCTGAATCCCCGAGTAATTTCCGGGGTTTTACCGTCCAGATTCCGGACAGTGCCGCCGCATGGGTGCATGTTGTATCTATGCTGTGTGCATGCCTGCCGCACCCCCTGTCGTGACGCGCCCGCCCGTCAAGCAGCCGCCCGCCGCCGAACGCGTCTACACCCACATCAAGCAGGCGGTCCTCGACCGCCGTTACGAGGGGGGCACCCTCCTCACCGAGGGCGACCTCGCGGACGCCGTGGGCGTCTCCCGTACACCCGTGCGCGAGGCCTTGCTGCGGCTGGAGGTCGAAGGGCTGATCAAGCTCTATCCGAAGAAGGGGGCCCTGGTGCTTGCCGTCTCCGCGCAGGAGATCGCGGATGTGGTGGAGACCCGGCTGCTCGTGGAGGAGTTCGCCGCCCGCAAGGCCGTGCCCGCCTCGGCGAAGCTGATCGCCCGCCTGGAGGAACTGCTCGACGAGCAGCGACGGCAGGTGGCGGCCGGGGACCTGGCCGCCGTGTCGGTCGCGGACCGCTGCTTCCACGCCGAGATCGTGCGCAACGCCGGCAACGAGATCCTGTCACGCCTCTACGACCAGCTGCGTGACCGGCAGTTGCGGATGGGCGTCGCCGTGATGGAGGCGCATCCCAGCAGGATCGCCGCCAACATCACCGAGCACACCGAGCTGCTGGAGGCCATCAGGGCCGGGGACGCGGACGGTGCCGCGCAGGTCGTAAGACGCCATGTCAGCCGGGTCAGGGTGCTGGTCCGGGGTGAGGACCGGTGAGTTCTGCTGCCGCTCCCACCCTGTCCCTGCCCGGTGATCCGCCCGGCGGCCGGCGGGCCGCCCGGGTCTGGGGCATCGGCGTCGCCGTCTACTTCGTCGCCATCATCTTCCGTACGAGCCTCGGGGTCGCCGGTCTCGACGCCGCCGACCGGTTCGACGTCAACGCCTCCGCGCTGTCGACGTTCTCCATCCTGCAGCTGCTCGTCTACGCGGGCATGCAGATACCTGTCGGCCTGATGGTCGACCGGCTCGGCACCAAGAAGGTCCTCACCCTCGGGGCCGTCCTGTTCACCGTCGGGCAGCTCGGCTTCGCTCTCTCCCCGTCGTACGGCATGGCGCTGGCCTCCCGGGCGCTGCTCGGCTGCGGCGACGCGATGACGTTCATCAGCGTGCTGCGGCTCGGTGCCCGCTGGTTCCCGGCCCGGCGCGGACCGCTGATCGGCCAGATCGCCGCACTGTTCGGCATGGCGGGCAACCTCGTCTCCACGCTCTTCATCGCCCGCGCCCTGCACAGCTTCGGCTGGACCGCCACGTTCGCGGGCAGCGCGGCCGCCGGGGCCGTGGTCCTCGTCCTGACCCTCCTCTTCCTGAAGGACCACCCCGAGGGATACGAGCCGCCGCCCGTTGAACACGCGGGCGCCGCGTACGTACGCAAGCAGATCGCCGCCTCGTGGCGGGAGCCCGGCACCCGGCTCGGGATGTGGGTGCACTTCACCACGCAGTTCCCGGCCATGGTGTTCCTGCTGCTGTGGGGGATGCCGTTCCTGGTGGAGGCACAGGGGCTTAGCCGGTCCACTGCCGGGGAGCTGCTCACCCTGGTGGTGCTCTCCAACATGGCCGTCGGCCTCGTCTACGGACAGGTCATCGCCCGCCACCACGCCGCGCGCGCCCCGCTCGCCCTCGGCACGGTCGCGGTGACGGCCGTCGTGTGGGCGTCGACGATCCTGTACCCGGAAGACCACGCGCCGATGTGGCTGCTGATCACGCTCTGCGCGGTGCTCGGCGCCTGTGGACCCGCCTCGATGATCGGCTTCGACTTCGCACGCCCGGCCAACCCGCCGCAGCGCCAGGGCACCGCATCGGGGATCGTCAACATGGGCGGTTTCATTGCCTCGATGACGACACTGTTCGCCGTCGGTGTGCTGCTCGACGCGACGGGGGACAACTTCCGCATCGCGTTCGCCTCGGTCTTCGTCCTGGAGGCGGTCGGGGTCGTGCAGATCCTGCGGCTGCACGCCCGCGCCACGCTCCGCGAGCGGAACCACCATGTGATCAGCCGCGTGGAGGCAGTGCACGTTCCCGCGTGACGCCTGCCGCGGCCGGCGCCCGTCTCTTCGCCTCACAAGGACGGGCGCCGCCGGCCGTGCCGTTACGGCGTGACGGCGAAGTTCTGCAGGATCGCCGTTGCCAGCTCCTGGTCGCCCTCGACCTTGATCCGGTCCGCGACCGCCGTCGCCCGCACCCGCCCGCAGGCCAGCCGGACGTACGTCTCCCAGTCCATCGCCAGTGTCACCGCGGGCCCCAGCGACGGCGAACCGTCCACCGAACCACGGCCGTCCGCGTCGACCCTGACCGTGCGCAGGAACTCCATCGGCCCGTGCACATCGAGCACGACCGCCGAATTCGGCGGTGCGCCCGCGTCCTTGGCGACCACCTTCGGCAGCGCGGCGAGGAGCGTGTCCCGGGTGATGGTGGCGCCGGGGGAGTCGAGATTGCCGGGCTTGCCCAGCGTCGTACGCAGATCCTGCTCGTGCACCCAGACGTCGAAGGCTCGCATCCGCAGTGCCAGTTCGAGGGTCTGCTCGGCGCCGAGCGGCGCGCGGGTCATGGTCTCCGGGGCACGCGACTCGTTCCGCAGCTGACGCGAGCGGCGGATGATCGTGTACTCCAGCTCGGAGGTCATCTCGGGTGCCGTGTGGTGGCGCCGCACATCGACCTGTATCTCCATATAACGGGTGAAGTCGTTCTGTACGTGGTAGAGATCGCGCGGCAGCGTGTGGATCGGCCGCGGGTCGCCGAGCTGCTCGCACTCCATACCGATGATGTGCGAGACGATGTCGCGCACCGACCAGCCGGGGCACGGTGTACGGCGATTCCACTCCCCCTCGGCGAGCGGCGTCACCAGCTCAGCTATCGACTCGATGGAGTGGGTCCAGGCATCGGCGTAGGTCTGGAGGCTGGGATGGACGGTCACGGGACCCCTCGTGCGGTTCTGCGGTGCATGGGCTGGACTGCTGGCGCGGTCGGCGGGCGGCGGCTGCGGGCTGTGTGGGAGGTTCGATCGCTAAGTTACGCTGCGAGCAGGCACCCCGGCAGTGCTTTCGTGTGACGATCGTAGGCCGTGTTGACGGCTCGAATGCCAGGACGGTGGTAGTGTGCGCGCCTCCCTTATCCAGATCGCAGTAGACCCGGACGAATCCGTCAATTCCCGCAGGGAGCGGGCCGCTTCCCTGGTCGCGGGCCAATGCGGTGCCGATCTGGTGGTCCTTCCCGAGCTGTGGCCGGTCGGCGCCTTCGCGTACACCGCCTTCGCCGACGAGGCGGAACCGCTCCAAGGGCCCACCCACGACGTGATGGCGAAGGCCGCGGCCGACGCCGGGGTCTGGCTGCATGCGGGCTCCTTCGTGGAGCGCGCCGACGACGGCACGCTCTACAACACCTCGCTGGTCTTCACGCCCGAGGGCGAGCGCGCCGCCGCGTACCGCAAGATCCACCGCTTCGGCTTCGACCAGGGCGAGGCGGTGATGATGGGAGCCGGCGAGGACCTGGTCACGGTCGCCCTGCCGCAGACCACGCTCGGCCTCGCCACCTGCTACGACCTGCGCTTCCCCGAACTGTTCCGCGGCCTCGTCGACGCCGGTGCGCAGACACTCGTCGTCCCGGCGGGCTGGCCGGAGCGGCGCCGCGCCCACTGGACTCTGCTCGCCCAGGCGCGTGCCGTGGAGAACCAGGCGTATGTCCTGGCCGTCGGCACCGCCGGCACCCACGCCGGGATCCAGCAGGCCGGGCACAGCATCGCCGTCGACCCGTGGGGCGAGGTGCTCGCCGAGGCGGGCGCGGACGAGGAAGTGCTCACCGTGGAGTTCGACCCGGCGAAGGTCACCGCCACGCGGGAGCAGTTCCCGGCGCTCAAGGACCGACGGCTGGGTCTCGTCCCGCCGTCGAGCGGCTGTTGACGCATCGGTCGGACCGGACTTCGCACCACCGTCGGGCATCCGCCGGACCGGGCCTCGCCCCATCGCCGGGCGGGGCCCGGTTTCACGTGAAACGTCCCGGTCAGCCGTCGCGCTCCTTGTCCGCGAGCACGATGACGCACACCGACACGGCGATGAGCAGTGCCGCGTCGGCGTCCTCCCGTACGACATCGATGCCGTACGTGTCCCGTACGGTCAGCCAACGCCGTGAGATCTGGGCCAGGAGTTCACCGTCGTAGTCGATGGCGAACTCACGGTCCAGGATCTTGCCGCTGACATCGAGCTCGGTGCCGTCGACCAGCGTCACCCGGTAATGGTTGCGCAGCAGCGAGAGCCGCTTCCGCTTGACCCGGGCGAGCTGCTCGCCGTCGCGCTCGATGAGCATCGTGTCGCGCAGGCTGAGCAGCTTCTGCCGGATCTCGACAAGGACCCGGCCCTGCGCGTCCTTGAGTTCGAAGGTGTCGCGCACCCGCATCGCTTTGCCGTCGACGAGGAAGACCTTGCGCCCGTCCGCGTCCTCGATCCAGTAGTCGTCGCCGACGGCGAACAGTCGCTCACGCACCAGGAATCTCATGGCTGACAGGTTCCCCCGGTGACCCCCCGGGATACGTGAGACTCCCCGGGGCGCGTGGCACCTCAAAAATGCCGGAGCCCCTCCGGAATGCAGACGCGCCACGGTGATGTTGACTGTTCACATGGCAACACGTGCGCGCGTCAGGGCCCCCGAGCTGGTCGGCAAGGGCGGCTGGCTCAATACCGGTGACCATCAGTACACCCTCGCTGACCTGCGAGGGCGCATTGTCATTCTGGATTTTTGGACATTTTGCTGTGTGAACTGTCTGCATGTCCTCGATGAGCTGCGCGAGCTGGAGGAGAAGCACCGCGACACCGTGGTGATCATCGGTGTGCACTCGCCGAAGTTCGTCCACGAGGCCGAGCACCAGGCCGTCGTCGACGCCGTCGAGCGGTACGAGGTCCATCACCCGGTCCTCGACGACCCCGAGCTCGCCACCTGGAAGCAGTACGCCGTACGGGCCTGGCCGACGCTCGTCGTCATCGACCCCGAGGGCTATGTCGTCGCCCAGCACGCCGGCGAGGGCCATGCGCACGCCATCGAGAAGCTCGTCGAGGAGCTGGAGGCCGAGCACGCCGAGAAGGGCACGCTGCGCCGTGGCGACGGCCCGTACGTGGCGCCCGAGCCCGTCGCCACGCATCTGCGCTTCCCCGGCAAGGCCCTGCTGCTGGCCGACGGCGGCTTCCTGGTCTCCGACACCACCCGGCACCGCCTCGTCGAGCTCGACCCCGACGGCGAAACGGTGCGCCGTCACTTCGGCACCGGGGACCGCGGGTTCGCGGACGGCGGACCCGACGAGGTGCGGTTCAGCGAGCCGCAGGGGCTCGCCGTGCTGCCCGACGGCCGGATCGCCGTCGCCGACACCGTCAACCACGCCATCCGCGCCCTCGATCTCACGACGGGGGTGACGACGACCCTCGCCGGTACCGGCCGCCAGTGGTGGCAGGGGTCTTTGACGACCGGCCCGGCGCGCGAGGTCGACCTCTCCTCCCCGTGGGACGTCGCCTGGTTCGCGGACCGGCTGTGGATCGCCATGGCGGGCGTGCACCAGCTGTGGTCGTACGACCCCGACTCCGGAACCGTGCAGGTCGCCGCGGGCACGACCAACGAAGGACTCGTCGACGGTCCGGCCGACGAGGCCTGGTTCGCCCAGCCGTCCGGCCTTGCCGCCTCCGCCGACGGTGACCGGCTCTGGGTCGCCGACTCGGAGACGTCCGCGTTGCGGTACGTCGACCGGGACGGGACCGTGCACACCGCCGTCGGTACCGGACTCTTCGACTTCGGCCACCGCGACGGCGCGGCCGGCCAGGCGCTCTTCCAGCACCCGCTGGGCGTCACCGCGCTCCCGGACGGGTCCGTCGCCGTCAGCGACACGTACAACCACGCCCTGCGCCGTTACGACCCCGTCCGTGGCGAGGTCACCACGCTGGCCACGGATCTGCGCGAGCCGAGCGACGCGGTGCTGGTCGACGGTGATCTTGTCGTCGTCGAATCCGCCCGGCACCGGCTGACCCGGCTGCGGCTGCCCGAGGAAGCCGTACGCGTCGCCGGCCAGGCGCACCGCACCCAGCGCGCGGCCACCGAGATCTCCCCCGGCACGCTTCGGCTCGACGTGGTCTTCCAGGCGCCCGCCGGGCAGAAGCTGGACACCCGGTACGGTCCCTCGACCCGGCTGCTGGTCTCGTCGACCCCGCCCGAGCTGGTGGCGGAGGGGGCGGGGCCCGGCACCGATCTCTTCCGCGACCTGGTCCTGGCCGACGGCGTCACCGAAGGGGTCCTGCATGTGTCCGCGATGGCGGCGTCCTGCGACGACGACCCGGAGAACGAGTACCCGGCCTGCCACGTCCACCAGCAGGACTGGGGCGTCCCCGTCCGCGTGAGTGCGCAGGGAACGCCGCGGCTGCCGCTGGTGCTTGCCGGAATGGACGAGCCGGCCTGACCGGCCGACAGGCTCAGAAGCCGTCCGTGCCGTTGCGCAGCCCGTACGTCCAATAGCCGGTCGCCCACTGCGTCGAGCGTGACGGAGAACGCCGTGACGGGCTCGTTGTTCTCGTCGCCCCCGCCGTCCGACAGCTTCACCAGCGCGTAGGCGGGGGCGCCCGCGGTGAGCACGATGGGCGTGGGCGGCCTGCTCGCGGCGACCGCCGGCACGTTCTCCTGGTGGCTCTCCAGGACCTGGATCTCCGGGAAGCCGTTCAGCCGGCAGTTGTGATCCGAGGTGTTCTTCGCGGTCAGGACGATGTGCGTGCAGGGCGGGCCGCTCTGGTAGGCGGCACCGCCGGTCTGCGCAGTGCCGCCGGTCTGCGCAGTGCCGCCGGACTGCGCGGACTCCGACGACTCCGGTGTGCGCTTCGCGGGCCACGCCGACGGCCCGCTCGCAGTCCTGCAACGCGGCCCGGAGGCTCCGGGCCGGTGTACGGATCGCGTACCCGGCCCGGCAACAACAATGTGCGGAAGGCGGATCAGCCTGCCAGGAAGGACGTCAGCGCGTTCGCCAGCAGATACGGGTCGTCCGCGCCGCACAGCTCACGCGCGCTGTGCATCGACAGGATCGCGACGCCGATGTCCACGGTCTGGATGCCGTGCCGGGCCGCGGTGATCGGGCCGATGGTCGTGCCGCACGGCATCGAGTTGTTGGAGACGAACGTCTGCCACGGCACGCCCGCCTTCTCGCACGCCGCCGCGAACACGGCCCGGCCGCTGCCGTCCGTCGCGTACCGCATGTTGACGTTGACCTTGAGGATCGGCCCGCCGTTCGCCACCGGGTGGTGCGTCGGGTCGTGGCGCTCCCCGTAGTTGGGGTGGATCGCGTGACCGGTGTCGGAGGAGAGGCAGATGGTCCCCGCGAACGCCCGGGCACGGTCCTCGTACGTGCCGCCACGGGCGAAGACGGAGCGCTCCAGCACCGTGCCGAGCAGCGGGCCGTCGGCGCCGGTGTCGGACTGCGAACCGTTCTCCTCGTGGTCGAACGCGGCCAGCACCGGGATGTACGGAATCTCGTCGTCCGGCTGTCCGGCGACTGCGGCGAGCGCGGCCGTCGCCGCGTGCACGGAGAGCAGGTTGTCCATCCGCGGCCCGGCCAGCAGCTCGCGGTCCCGGCCCAGGTAGGCCGGCGGTTCCACGGCGTGCGGCATCAGGTCCCAGCCGGTCACGTCGTCGGCGGCGACGCCCGCCTCCTCGGCGACGAACCGGATCAGGTCGCCCTCCTCGACGTCCCCGAGCCCCCAGATCGGCTGCATGTGCTTCTGCCGGTCGAGCTTGAGGCCGTCGGTGTTGGCCGACCGGTCCAGATGCACGGCCAGCTGAGGCACGCGCAGCAGCGGCCGGTCGATGTTGACCAGCCGGTGCGTGCCGTCGCGCAGTGAAATCCGGCCGGCGAGACCGAGGTCCCGGTCCAGCCAGGTGTTGAGCAGCGTGCCGCCGTACACCTCGACGGCGATCTGCCGCCAGCCGTACGACCCCGTGTCGGGCAGCGGCTTCACCCGCAGATTCGGCGAGTCGGTGTGCGCGCCGACGATGCGGAAGGGGGTGTGCGCCCCGGCGCCTTCCGGCACGTACCAGGCGACGATCGCCCCGCCGCGCAGCACGTACTTCCCACCGGTGGAAGCGTCCCAGGCCGCAGTCTCCTCGACCTGCCGGAAGCCGGCCTTCTCCAGCCGCGCCGCGGCGGTGGCCACGGCGTGGTACGGGGAGGGGCTGGACATCAGGAAGGCCATCAGGTCGTCGGTGTGACCGCGGTCGAAGCGGCGGGGAGAACTCATGTTCCTCACTGTAACGAGGCCGGACCGGCCGGATTCACCGTCGCCCGTGGGCGGGCGGCCCGCTCAACGTCCGGGGAGCGACAGTGCCTCGACGGTCATGGTTCCTCTCATGAACGGCATTCCGGGCCGGCAGTCGACGTACCCAGCTGATACGACAGCACCGCCACCCGAAAGCGTGTCCGGGTGACGGTGCGTGTTGACGATCGTGGGCGGAGTGCGCCCTAGGGCGTGTCTCGAAAGTCCCGTCTGCCGGGCGGCGTCCGGCACGCACGCTCGCCGCATTGTCGGGCTCGCCCCGATACGACCGGTATCGGGGCGACCCTCCGCCTTGCGATCGCATGCACCGGACGCCGCCCGGCCCGCCCTACGGGCGGACGACGCTACTTTCGAGACACGACCTAGAACGCGGCCTCGTCCAGCTCCATCAGCGAGTTGTCGACGGACTCGGCGAGCGCGCGCTCGGCGGAGACGCCCGGCAGGACGTTCGCGGCGAAGAACTTCGCGGCGGCGATCTTGCCCTGGTAGAAGGCGACATCCTTCGCGGAGGCGGCCGGCAGCTTCTCGGCCGCCACGGCCGCACCCTTGAGCAGCAGGTAGCCGACGACGACATCGCCGGAGGCCATCAGCAGGCGGGTGGTGTTGAGGCCCACCTTGTAGATGTTCTTGACGTCCTCGCCGGTCGCCGTGAGGTCGGCGATCATCGTGCCGACGATCGCCTCCAGGTCCACGGCCGCCTTGGCGAGCGAGTCCAGCGCGCCGGACAGTTCCTCGTTGCCCTGGGCGCCCGCGAGGAACTTCTTGATCTCCTCGGAGAGGGCATTGAGCGAGGCACCCTGGTCGCGGACGATCTTCCGGAAGAAGAAGTCCTGGCCCTGGATCGCCGTCGTGCCCTCGTACAGCGTGTCGATCTTGGCGTCACGGATGTACTGCTCGATCGGGTACTCCTGGAGGTATCCGGAGCCGCCGAACGTCTGGAGCGACTGCGCCAGCTGCTCGTACGACTTCTCGGAGCCGTAGCCCTTCACGATCGGGAGCAGCAGGTCGTTGAGGCCGTGCAGCGCCTTGGCGTCCTCGCCTGCGGCCTCCTTCTCCTGGATCGCGTCCTGGACGGAGGCGGTGTACAGCACGAGGGAGCGCATGCCCTCCGCGTACGCCTTCTGCGTCATCAGCGAACGGCGCACGTCGGGGTGGTGCGTGATGGTGACCTTGGGCGCGGTCTTGTCCATGAAGTTCGCCAGGTCGGTGCCCTGGACGCGCTCCTTGGCGTACTCCAGGGCGTTCAGGTAGCCCGTCGAGAGGGTGGCGATGGCCTTCGTGCCGACCATCATCCGGGCGAACTCGATGATGCGGAACATCTGGCGGATGCCGTCGTGCTTGTCACCGATCAGCCAGCCCTTGGCGGGGTGCTGGTCGCCGAACGTCATCTCGCACGTGTTGGACGCCTTGAGGCCCATCTTGTGCTCGACGTTCGTCGCATACACGCCGTTGCGCTCGCCCAACTCGCCGGTGGTCCAGTCGAAGTGGAACTTCGGGACCATGAAGAGCGACAGGCCCTTCGTGCCAGGGCCTGCGCCCTCGGGGCGGGCCAGCACGTAGTGAATGATGTTCTCGGACATGTCGTGCTCGCCCGAGGTGATGAAGCGCTTCACACCCTCGATGTGCCAGGAGCCGTCCTCCTGCTCGACGGCCTTCGTGCGGCCGGCGCCGACGTCCGAACCGGCGTCCGGCTCGGTCAGCACCATCGTCGAGCCCCACTGCTTCTCGACGGCGATCTCGGCGATCTTCTTCTGCGCCTCGTTGCCCTCGTCGAAGAGGATTCCGGCGAACGCCGGGCCGGAGGAGTACATCCACACGGCCGGGTTCGAGCCGAGGAGCAGCTCCGCGTAAGACCAGATCAGGGAGCGCGGCGAGGTGGTGCCGCCGATCTCCTCGGGCAGACCAAGGCGCCAGTACTCGGAGTCCATGAAGGCCTGGTAGGACTTCTTGAAGGAGGCCGGGACCGGTGCGGTGCTGGTCTCCGGGTCGAAGACCGGCGGGTTGCGGTCGGCGGCGGCGAACGAGTCGGCGAGCTCGTTCTCAGCGAGGCGGTTGACCTCGTCGAGGATGCTCTTCGCGGTCTCGACGTCCATCTCCGCGAACGGTCCGGTGCCGTACAGCTTGTCGCGCCCGAGGACCTCGAAGAGGTTGAACTCGATGTCGCGGAGATTCGACTTGTAGTGCCCCATGGGAAGGCTCCGTAATCAATAGCAGTGGCGCACAGCGCCCCAGGGAGGGGTGAGGGCCGGGCGGGCGACGAGCTGGCGGTGCGTATATCAGCTGACCTCACCGATGATGCTACCCGTCAGTAATAAGACGCAACCCCTCAAGGACGTGATGTGGCCGATTACTCTTTGCGGCATGTACGGCTACGACCAGAACCAGGGCGCACAGCAGCAGATGGGTGGCGGCTACGGCGAGCAGCCGCTGTACCCCGAGCCCTCGCCGCCCTCCCTCGGTGATGCGGTACGGGCCTTCACCACGGGTTCTCTGTCCGCCGAGGACTTCCAGCAGATCTTCGCGTCGTCGAAGGTCTACTGCCCGCGCGGCGACAACCCCGGGTTCCTTGCCCTGCACAACACCCAGCAACCGGTGATTCCCATGTTCACCACGCTCAAGGAGCTGCGGCTGTACGCGGGCAAGGAGTCCAAGTACTTCGTGATCACCGGCGCCGAGGTGATCGATCTGCTGCCGACCGGCTACGGCTTCGTCCTCGACATGGAGGGCGAGCACCGCATGGTCTTCGACGCCAAGGCCGTGGAGCAGATGGTCGATTTCGCGATGCGCCGCATGTACGGCTAGGGCAGCTTTCGCAAGCCTTCCGCCAGGCGGCGTCTGGCATGCACGCTCCTCATGGGGCAAGTGCTGCCGGTCACGGCGCAGGTGCCACTGCTTCGCAGACGCTTGATTCCTGACCTCCGAGAAGGGGTCCGTACCCGACAGGTACGGACCCCTTCTCGTTGTCCGGGGAGCGGCTGCGGCAGTGCGGGAATGCCGCAGCCCTTGCAAGATGTTCACCGTTCAACTAAATTGAAGCCAGGACAATCCCGGAGGTGGCTCCCAATGCCCGCAGTGACCGTCGAAAACCCGCTGACCCTGCCCAAGGTCGCCGCCTCGGGCGACGCCACGGCCCGTCCCGTGCTCGCCGTCACGACGGCGCCGAGCGGATTCGAGGGCGAAGGCTTCCCGGTTCGCCGCGCGTTCGCCGGGATCAACTACAAGTACCTCGACCCGTTCATCATGATGGATCAGATGGGTGAGGTGGAGTACCAGCCCGGAGAGCCGAAGGGCACCCCGTGGCACCCGCACCGCGGCTTCGAGACCGTGACGTACCTGATCGACGGAACCTTCGTCCACCAGGACAGCAACGGTGGCGGCGGCACCATCCAGAACGGTGACACCCAGTGGATGACGGCCGGATCCGGCCTCCTCCACATCGAGGCGCCGCCGGAGTCCCTCGTCATGTCGGGCGGCCTCTTCCACGGGCTGCAGCTCTGGGTGAACCTGCCCAAGGCCGACAAGATGATGGCCCCCCGCTACCAGGACATCCGCGGCGGCCAGGTCCAGCTCCTCGCCTCCCCGGACGGTGGCGCGCTGCTCCGCGTCATCGCCGGTGAGCTCGACGGGCACAAGGGTCCGGGGATCACCCACACCCCGATCACGATGATCCACGCCACGGTGCGTCCCGGCGCCGAGGTGACCCTGCCCTGGCGCGAGGACTTCAACGGACTCGCGTACGTGCTGGCCGGTCGCGGCACGGTCGGTCAGGAGCGCCGTCCCGTCCACATGGGGCAGACCGCCGTCTTCGGCGCAGGCTCCTCGCTGACCGTCCGCGCGGACGAGAAGCAGGACGGCCACACCCCGGACCTGGAGGTCGTCCTCCTCGGCGGCCGCCCCATCCGGGAGCCGATGGCGCACTACGGGCCGTTCGTCATGAACAGCCAGGCCGAACTGAAGCAGGCCTTCGAGGACTTCCAGGCCGGCCGCCTCGGCACCGTGCCCGCAGTCCACGGCATGGGTGAGTGACCTGCGTGACGGGTCGGCCTGACGGCCCGTCACTCGTTCGGTCGCACAAGCGGGACATGGCTCCCGCGTCGTGATCGGGTGGGAGGGTGGACACCCGGAAACCCCTCCTGCCCGACGCCGCCCGGCGAACAGCTGCCTGGTGCGCCGTACTTCTGCTGATCACCGGTGTTGCCGCGGTCGCCATCTGGCTGTGCGTCGTCCTCAAGACGGCCGTCACCCCGGTGCTGCTCGCCCTGCTCGGTACGGCGCTGCTCGGCCCCGTTTACCGCTGGCTGGCCGTCCGAGGGGTGAACCGGTCGGTGGCCGCCGGGCTCACCTGCGCGCTGCTCGTCGCGTTCGCCGGCGGCGCCGGCTACATCGTCGTCACCGCGTTCATCGACACCGGCGACCAGATCGTCCGGTCACTGAAGGACGCCGCGCAGTGGGTCATCGACCATTTCGGCGTCGCCCGGAACACCAATGTGAACGACCTCGTCGCCAACGCGCGGAAGCTCGTCGAGAAGTTCGGCGCGAGCGCCGCGGGCGGACTGCTCACCGGGATCAGCCTGGTCGGCTCGCTGATCGCGACCGGCGTCCTCGCCCTGCTGCTCACCTTCTTCTTCCTGCGCGACTCCGACCGGGCCGTGAAACTCGCGCACTCCGTCGCTCCGCGCGGCACCGGTGACCTGGTCGAGGCGATGGGACGGCGGGCGTTCGAAGCGGTCGAGGGCTTCATGCGGGGCACGACGCTCATCGCGCTGATCGATGCCCTCTGCATCACCGTAGGTCTGCTGATCCTGCGGGTGCCCGGGGCGGTGGGGCTGGGGGCGCTGGTCTTCGCCGGCGCATATATCCCGTATCTCGGGGCGTTCATCTCGGGTGCCGTCGCCGTTCTGGTGGCGCTCGTCGACCGGGGGCTCGTGATCGCGCTCTGGGCGCTCGGGGTGGTGCTCGCGGTACAGGTGCTGGAGGGGCACGTACTGCAGCCGTTGATCCAGAGCCGTACGGTCCAGATGCACCCGGCCATGATCATGATCGCGCTGACCGCGGGCGCGAGTGTGGCGGGCGTGCTGGGCATGCTGCTGGCGGTACCGGCGTGCGCGGCGGCGTTCGGCATCCTCGGCGAACTCCGCACGCGCAACGCCCAGGACGAACCGCCATCCGCCCCGCCGGATCCCTCCGACGGCTGAGGGCGGGAACGGTACCCGGCCGCACCGGAACTCCCTATGCCCCGTCTGCCCCGGCCGCCTCCACCGGCTCGGCCGACTCGGACAACTCGAACCAGATCGACTTCCCGGTGCCCTGCGGATCCACCCCCCACGCGTCGGCCAGCATCTCCATCAGCACCAGCCCCCGACCACTGGAGGCCAGCTCGCCGGGCTGCCGCTTGTGCGGCAGCTCGTCGCTGCCGTCCGCCACCTCCACGCGCAGCCGCCGCTCCCCCTGCTCTCCGGTCGCCTCGGCGACCATCAGCGCGTCCCCGTCCGTGTGGAGGAGCACGTTGGTCGCCATCTCGGAGATCATCAGGACCGCGGCATCGACCTGCTCCGGGTCCGCCCAGTCGTGCAGCAGCTCGCGCAGCTGCTGCCGCGCCGCCGCGATCCGCTCGGGCTCGGCCTGCGCGATGGTCAGTGCGGTGCGGCGCGGCGCCGCCTGCCGCGGGGCACCCGACTCGCGCCGCAGCAGCAGCACCGCGACGTCGTCCTCGCAGCGGTCGGCGAGCGGACCGGTCGTGTAGTGCGAGCCCGGCCCGTGCACCGCCTGTACCAGCGCGTCGGCGAGCTTCTCCAGGTCGCCGGTCTGCTCCTCCAGGACCGGCCGGAGCCGCACCCAGCCGGTCGCCATGTCGTGGCCGCCGGTCTCGATCAGCCCGTCCGTGCACAACATGATCGTCTCGCCGGTCTCCAGGACGATCTGAGTCGTCGGATAGTCGGCGTCCGTCTCGATGCCGAGCGGCAGCCCGCCACCGGTCTGCCGGATCACCGCGGTCCCGTCGGCGCTGATCACCACCGGGTCGGGGTGTCCGGCCCGGGCGATGTCGAGCGTGCCGGTCTCGGGGTCGGCCTCCGCGTACAGGCACGTCGCGAAGCGGGGCCCGGTCTCCTCCCCGTCGTCGTACGCGTCGGTGAGCCCGGAGAGGAACCGGGAGGCGCGGGAGAGCACCGCGTCCGGGCGGTGCCCTTCGGAGGCGTACGCGCGCAGAGCGATCCGCAGCTGCCCCATCAGCCCGGCCGCCCGCACGTCATGGCCCTGGACGTCGCCGATGACCAGGGCGATACGGCCGTTGGGGAGCGGGATCATGTCGTACCAGTCGCCGCCCACTTGGAGCCCGCCGCCGGTCGGCACGTACCGGGCGGCGACCGTCATGCCGGGGATGTCGGGGCCCAGGGACGGCATCATCGACCGCTGGAGCCCCTGCGAGAGCTCCCGCTCGGTCTCGGCCGCACCGGCCCGTGCCAGGGCCTGGGCGAGCATCCTGGCGACGGTCGTCAGCACGGATCGTTCGTCCGGTGAGAACGCCACCGGGTGCCGGAACCCCGCCATCCAGGCGCCCATCGTGCGGCCCGCCACGATCAGCGGGAGAAAGGCCCAGGAGCGGCGTCGGAAGCGGCCGGCGAGCGGCCAGGTGGCCGGGAAGCGGCGGCGGTACTCCTCCGGCGACGGGAGGTAGATCGCCCGCCCGGTCCGTACGACCTCTGCGGCCGGATAGTCCGTCTCCAGCGTCATGTCGGTGAACGGGTCCTCGCCGCCCACGGTGTGCCCGTGGTGCCCGATGATCGTCAGGCGGTCGCCCGCGACACCGAAGACGGCGAGCCCGTCCGGCGAGAACCCGGGCATGGAGAGCGACGCCGCGACCCGCAGCACCTCGGCGGTCGACCGGGCCTCGGCCAGTGCCCGCCCCGCGTCCAGGAGGAACGCCTCCCGGGAGCGGCGCCAGTCCCCGGTGATGGGGGTGTGCGCGCCGGTGGTTCCCGGCTGCGGTTCGGCGACCTCCTGGAGCGTGCCGACCAGCACATAGTCCTCGCTGCCCGTCGGCAGCGGTTTGGAACGGGTGCGTACGGTACGGAGCACCCGCCCGCGGTCGTCCACGATGCGCAGCCGTGCCTCGGCCAGGGTGCCCTCGACGACCGCGAGGTTCACCACTGCGTTGATCTCGTTCCAGTCGACCGGATGGAAACGCGCGCGCACCGCGGCCTCCCGGAAGACACCGGCTTCGGCGGGCAGCTCCAGCAGCCGGGCTCCCTCCGCATCGAGCGTGACGGTCCCGGCTCCGTTGTCCCAGCGCCACAGGCCGGTCGCCGTCGCGGCCAGGACGTCCTCGGTGCGCATTGCCCTACTTTAGGAAGATGTGTGCTGTTGATGCCACCGAGGAGGCCGCCGACGGGCTCCCGCGGAGCGCCCCGACCATGCCGGATGATCTTGCCTGGGGTTATGGCAATGAAGTGGTGCGGGCGCGGGCGGTAGCCTGGGGAGGCTGAATCCACCAAACTGCGAAGACTGGATGAACGACGATGCATCGGTACAGGTCCCACACCTGCGGCGAGCTCCGCGCCTCTGACGTCGGCACCGACGTCCGGCTGAGCGGCTGGCTGCACAATCGTCGAGACCTGGGCGGCATCCTCTTCATCGATCTGCGCGATCACTACGGTCTGGTGCAGCTCGTCGCCCGCCCCGGCACGCCCGGCAACGAAGCCCTGTCGAAGCTCACCAAGGAGACCGTCGTCCGGATCGACGGCAAGGTCTCCGCGCGCGGTGCCGACAACGTCAACCCGGAGCTCCCGACCGGCGAGATCGAGATCGAGGTCGCCGAGGTCGAGGTGCTCGGCGAGGCAGCCCCGCTGCCCTTCACGATCAACGCCGAGGACGGGGTCAACGAGGAGCGGCGCCTGGAGTACCGCTTCCTCGACCTGCGCCGCGAGCGCATGCACCGCAACATCATGCTGCGCTCCGCCGTCATCGCCTCGATCCGCTCGAAGATGGTGGCCCTCGGCTTCAACGAGATGGCGACCCCGATCCTCACCGCGACCTCCCCCGAGGGCGCCCGTGACTTCGTCGTCCCGTCCCGGCTGAACCCCGGCAAGTTCTACGCGCTGCCGCAGGCTCCGCAGCAGTTCAAGCAGCTGCTGATGATCTCCGGCTTCGACCGCTACTTCCAGATCGCGCCGTGCTTCCGCGACGAGGACGCCCGCGCCGACCGCTCCCCCGGCGAGTTCTACCAGCTCGACGTCGAGATGTCGTTCGTCGAGCAGGAGGACGTCTTCCGGCCGATCGAGAAGCTGATGACCGAGCTCTTCGAGGAGTTCGGCAACGGCCGCCACGTCACGTCGCCGTTCCCGCGGATCCCGTTCCGCGAGTCGATGCTGAAGTACGGCAACGACAAGCCGGACCTGCGCGCCAAGCTGGAGCTCGTCGACATCTCCGATGTCTTTGCGGACTCGGAGTTCAAGGCGTTCGCCGGCAAGCACGTCCGCGCCCTTCCGGTGCCGGACACCGCGGGCCAGTCCCGTAAGTTCTTCGACGGTCTGGGTGAGTACGCCGTCGAGCACGGCGCCAAGGGTCTCGCCTGGGTCCGCGTCGGTGAGGACGGCACCCTTGCCGGTCCGATCGCCAAGTTCCTCACCGAGTCGGACATCAAGACCCTCACCGAGCGTCTGTCGCTCGTCCCGGGCCACGCCGTCTTCTTCGGCGCCGGGGAGTTCGACGAGGTCTCCAAGATCATGTCGGCCGTCCGGGTCGAGGCCGCCAAGCGCGCCGGCCACTTCGAGGAGGGCGTCTTCCGGTTCTGCTGGATCGTCGACTTCCCGATGTACGAGAAGGACGAGGAGACCGGCAGGATCGACTTCTCGCACAACCCCTTCTCGATGCCCCAGGGCGGCCTGGAGGACCTGGAGACGAAGGACCCGCTGGACATCCTCGCCTGGCAGTACGACATCGTCTGCAACGGCATCGAACTGTCCTCCGGCGCCATCCGTAACCACGAGCCCGAGCTGATGCTCAAGGCGTTCGAGATCGCCGGTTACGACCGCGAGACCGTCGAGCAGGAGTTCGCGGGCATGCTCCGCGCGTTTCGTCTCGGCGCCCCGCCGCACGGTGGCATCGCCCCCGGCGTCGACCGCATCGTGATGCTGCTGGCCGACGAGCCGAACATCCGCGAGACGATCGCCTTCCCGCTCAACGGCAACGCGCAGGACCTGATGATGGGCGCGCCCACCCAGCTGGACGAGGGTCGTCTGCGTGAGCTGAACATCCAGCTGCGCAAGCCGGTCGCGGCGGCGAAGGACAAGACCGAGAAGTAGACCGGTTCCGGACCGTTGAGGTCCGCTTCCGTTCCACGTGAAACAGCCCCCGGCCGACGGCCGGGGGCTGTTTCACGTTCTGCTCCTGGTCGAGCGTCCTGCACAGCAACACACAGCTCACGACACGCCCGCAGTGGCAAAGAGAAGCTGATCGGATGCGGCCGGATGGCCCCTTTGTCTGATTAGTCGGGAGCGGGGGCGGCAAAGACTGGCTCGGGGACTTGGCGCGGGGACTCGCCTCCGCCTTCGACACCGATCCCTAGGAGAGCCCTCGTGCCCGAACGCGCGTCACGCCGCAGGTCCAGACGTCCGCCGTACGCCGTCTGCGCCGCACTCTTCCTCGTGCTGACCGGGTGCGGTTCCTCAGGCACCGCACCCGCCACTGTCCCCAGCAACGGCTCCCACGCCCCCGCGCCCGTCGGTACCTCCGGTGCGGCGGGCCCGGTCGCAGGCGCCCGTGGACCGGCCGCCCCCGCGCGGCCTGGAGAGATCCAGTTGCTGGGGCCGGGGATCAGGGCGGCGATCCCGGCCGATTCCCGGCAGGCACTGGTCGTCACCGGGGTCTCACCCGACTCCAGTCTGGCCACCGCAGTCCTCTACGCCCGTGAGGACCCCATGGTGGGCTGGCAGCCGGTCATGGGCCCGTGGCCCGCCCACAACGCCCTGAAGGGCTGGACCGCCGAGCACCGGGCGGGTGACCTCCGGACCCCCATCGGGGTCTACGGGCTGACGGCCGCGGGCGGTCGGCGCGCCGCACCGGGCACCGCGTTCCCGTACGAGCAGAACCCGCTCTTCAACATCAGCGGCGAAGGGTTCCACGGGGACTCTCTGGAAGGGTCCTTCGACTACGTCATCGCCATCGACTACAACCGCATCCCCGGCGCCTCTCCACTGGACCCGACCCGTCCGCTCGGCGAGGAGCGGGGCGGCGGCATCTGGCTCCATGTCGACCACGGCGGACCGACCCAGGGCTGCATCTCGCTCCCCAAGGACCGGATGAGGGAACTGCTGCGTGCCCTCGACCCGGCAAAGGTGCCGGTGGTCGTCATGGGTGACGCCGCGGCCCTGGCCCGCGGATGACATCGGGCACCGGAGGAGCCCGCATACGCGAGGGGCCCGCACCGTCACCGGTCCGGGCCCCTCTTCTGCGTCGCGAGAACTACGCGGGCTTCTCTTCCAGGCGCGGGAACAGCACCGCACCCTTCGTCACCGTCGCGCCCGCCGGCAGCTGACCCCAGCTGCCCGCTTCCTGCACGAGCTGGTCGGGCAGGGCGCCCAGGGACGCCTCGGCGCCGAGGGACTCCCACAGCTTCTGCGAGGTCTCCGGCATCACCGCGTTCAGCAGGACCGCGACACCGCGCAGCGCCTCGGCGGCCGTGTACAGAATCGTCGCGAGGCGGGCCCGGCCCTCGGGGGACTCGTCCTTGGCGACCTTCCAGGGCTCCTGCTCCGTGATGTAGCCGTTGACCTGCTTCACGAAGTCGAAGATCGCCAGGATGCCGGTCTGGAAGTCCACCTCCTCGCCGATCTTCCGGTCGGCCGTGGCGACGGCCTTCGCAAGACCCTCCTGGACTGCCTTCTCGGCCTCACCGGCGGCCGTGGCCTCCGGGAGCGACCCGCCGAAGTACTTGCCGACCATGGCGGCGACGCGTGAGGCGAGGTTGCCGTAGTCGTTGGCGAGCTCGGAGGTGTAGCGGGCGGTGAAGTCCTCCCAGGAGAACGAGCCGTCGTTGCCGTAAGCGATCGCCCGCAGGAAGTACCAGCGGTACGCGTCCACGCCGAAGTGGGAGGTCAGATCCTGCGGCTTGATGCCGGTCAGGTTCGACTTCGACATCTTCTCGCCGCCGACCATCAGCCAGCCGTTGGCCACGACCTTGCCGGGCAGCGGCAGGCCCTGCGCCATCAGCATCGCGGGCCAGATGACCGAGTGGAAGCGGAGGATGTCCTTGCCGATCAGGTGCACATCGGCCGGGAACGTCCCGTCGAACTTCTCCTGGTTGGCGCCGTAGCCGACCGCCGTCGCGTAGTTGAGCAGCGCGTCGACCCACACGTAGATGACGTGCTTCTCGTCCCACGGCACCGGGACGCCCCAGTCGAACGTGGAGCGCGAGATCGACAGGTCCTGCAGACCCTGCCGGACGAAGTTCACGACCTCGTTGCGGGCAGACTCGGGCTGGATGAAGCCGGGGTTGTTCGCGTAGAACTCCAGCAGCTTCGGGCCGTACTCGCTCAGCTTGAAGAAGTAGTTCTCCTCCTTGAGGATCTCCACCGGCTTCTTGTGGACGGCGCACAGCTTCGTGCCGTCCTCCGCCTCGATGAGGTCGCCGGGGAGCTTGTACTCCTCACAGCCCACGCAGTACGGGCCTTCGTACCCGCCCTTGTAGATCTCGCCCTTGTCGTACAGGTCCTGCACGAACTCCTGCACACGGTCCGTGTGCCGCTTCTCCGTCGTACGGATGAAGTCGTCGTTCGCGATGTTCAGGTGCTCCCAGAGGGGCTTCCAGGCCTCCTCGACGAGCTTGTCGCACCACTCCTGCGGAGTGACGTTGTTCGCCTCGGCAGTGCGCATGATCTTCTGACCGTGCTCGTCCGTGCCGGTGAGGTACCACACCTTCTCGCCGCGCTGGCGGTGCCAGCGGGTGAGCACGTCGCCTGCGACGGTCGTGTAGGCGTGGCCCAGGTGAGGAGCGTCGTTGACGTAGTAAATGGGGGTCGAGACGTAGTACGCCGTCGCCCCCTGCTTCTCGGATCCAGTGGCCGCCATGGTCGAAATCCTAACGGCCCGTGGGTGATCCACTCACACCGATAAACGCCGCCCGGCCATGGAGACTTTTGCGAAACATGCCTTCCGGTAGCAATGACCCATCCTGGGAGGCAGCGGACAGGCATGCACGAGGCAGGGGACATCACCATGCGGGTACTGGTCGCCGAGGACGAGGAGATCCTGGCGGAGCTCGTCGCCACCGGTCTGCGGCGGGCGGGGTTCGCCGTCGACACGGTCTACAGCGGCGACGCGGCCGTCGCCTACCTGGGGCTTCACGACTACGACGTCGTCGTCCTCGACCGCGATCTGCCACGGGTGCACGGCGACGACGTGGCGCGCGGACTCGTCGCCTCCGGCTCGCGCACCCGGATCCTGATGCTCACGGCTGCCGGTTCCATGGAGGACCGCGTCTCGGGTCTCGACCTCGGCGCCGACGACTATCTGGGCAAGCCGTTCGAGTTCCCGGAGCTGGTGTCACGGGTACGGGCGCTGCGGCGGCGCAGCGCCCGGCCCGTACCGCCGCAACTGCAGCGGCACGGCGTCCGGCTCGACACCGTACGGCGCACCGCGTCCCGCGACGGCCGGGAGCTGGACCTTTCGCCGAAGGAGTTCAGCGTGCTGCAGCTGCTGCTGGAGGCGGACGGTGGGACGGTCAGCGCGGAAGAACTGCTGGAGCGCGCCTGGGACGCCAACGCCGACCCGTTCACCGGCGCCGTCCGCGTCTGCATGAGCAAGCTGCGCGGGAAGCTCGGGGAACCCGCCCTGATCCGTACGGTGCAAGGTGTGGGGTACGCCCTGTGAGGCTCCCCTCGGCCGTCCGGCACGCCACGATCCGGACGCGGATCGCGCTCGTGTACGGCGGGGTGTTCCTGGTCCTCGGGACCGCGCTGCTCACCACCGTCAACCTTGCCTCCCGCGCCGGTACGGACTCGCAGGCCCGCGAGATCGCCGCCACCGCCGCTGTCGTCCAGCCGGGCTACGCGGTGAACGGTCCGCTCATCACCCGGCGGAGCCTCGGCCCGCCCACCGTCTACGACCTCACCGACCATGTCAGCGACGCGGCCGGCCACCAGCTGCTGATCTGGTCCGCGGCAGCGCTGCTCGTGATGACGGCGTGCGCCGTCGGGGTGGGCTGGTGGACCGCGGGGCGGGTACTGCGGCCCGTCCACGCGATGACCGCGAAGGCACGCCGCCTCTCCGAGCACACGCTGCACGAACGGATCGCTTCGAACGGACCCGACGACGAGCTGAAGGAGCTCAGCGACACGCTGGACGCGCTGCTGGCCCGGCTGCAGAAGGCGTTCGACAGTCAGCGGCGGTTCATCGCCAACGCCTCGCACGAGCTGCGGACACCGCTGGCCACCCAGCGGGCCGCGATCCAGATCGGACTGGACGACCCGACCCCTGAGGATCTCGTACGGGTCAGGGAGACGCTCCTCGACAACAACCGGCGCAGCGAGCGGCTCATCGAGGGGCTGCTGGTGCTGGCGCGCAGCGAGCGGGGGCTCGCGGTGGGCGAGCGGGACACGGTCGATCTCGCACAGGTGGTGGCGGAGGAGGCGGCCCGGTATCCGGGTGTGCGGGTATCGGCGCAGCCGTGCGGGATACGGGGGAACCGGCTGCTGCTGGCCCAGCTGGTGGCGAACCTGCTGGCCAACGCGGTGACGTACAACGTGCCCGACGGGACGGTGGAGGTGTCCGTCGCAGGGGGCGGGGCCGATGAGCCGGTTCTGGAGGTGTGCAACACCGGGCCGCTGGTGGCGGAGTCAGACATCCCGGGACTCTTCGAGCCGTTCCGGCGGGGCGAGGGCCGGGACCGGATGGGTCCCGGCTCCGGACTCGGTCTTTCGATCGTGCATTCCATTGCGGTGGCGCACGGCGGTACGGTCACGGCGGTGCCGCGCCTTGGGGGCGGGCTCGCCGTGACCGTACGTCTGCCGGTCGGCCTGCCGGGTCAGCCCTTGTCGGGGGCGGGCTCCCGGGTGGCGAGCCAGGCGGGGAGCGCGGCGAGAAGCTCCTGATAGAGCGTGGCGTCCGGCACCTCGCGCGGGGTGGGGCCCGCGTGGAAGAACGCGGCGTTCGGGGCGTCCAGCTTCCGCAGGAACTCGAAGCCCTTCGCGTCCTCCTCGCCGAACGCGACGAACTGGAAGAACAGCGGTAGCCGCGCCGCCTCGACGAGCGCCTGCTTGGCGGGCTGCTTGGTGTCCGGCGGGCCGTCCGTCTGGAAGATCACCAGGGCGGGACCGGTGGCCTCCGACTTCTCGTAGTGCGCGACGACCTCCTCGACGGCACGGTGGTAGCTCGTACGGCCCAGACGGCCGAGCCCCGCGTGCAGCTCGTCGATCCGGCCCTCGTGAGCGCTGAGGTCGACCGTGCCGGTGCCGTCGATGTCGGTCGAGAAGAAGACGACGGGCACGGTCGCGGTCTCGTCCAGGTGCGCGGCGAGGGCGAGCGTGCGGTCGCCCAGGTGCTGGGCACTGCCGTCCTTGTAGAACGGCCGCATGGAGCCGGAACGGTCGAGCACCAGGTAGACGGTGGCGCGGAGCCCGGTCAGGCCGTGCGCCTCCAGTGCGGCTTGGGCAGCCTTGTACGGCTCGGCGAGCGCAGGTGCACTGGACGCGACCCGGGCGAGGGGTAGGGCGGGGGTGGGCTCGTCGGCGGGTGCGGGGACCTCGGAGGGCACGTCGGTGACGGGTGCCTCTGCGGCGGGTTCCGGTGCGGGAGCGGGGGCGACCGCGGCGGCGACCGGCGCGGGCTCGGGTGCGGAGGCCGGAGCAGTCGGCTCGTTCTCGGCCGGCGTTTCGGGCTCGGCCTCGGCCACGACGACGACCGTCTCCGGCGCGGCCGGCTCGGACTCGGCCGGGGTCTCCGGCGCGGCGGCCACAGCGACCGGCTCGGCCTCGGGCTCAACCTCGGCGGCGACCGGCTCGGCTTCGACGGCGGCCTCCGGGGTGGGGGCCACGGCGGCCGGCTCGGCTTCGACCTCTACCTCGGCGGTGGCCGGCTCAACCTGGGCTTCGGCGGCGACCGGCGCGGCTTCGACCTGGGCCTCGGCGGCGACCGGTGCAGCCTTGTCCTCGTCCTTGGCGGCAACCGGCTCGGCCTCGGCCTCGGGCTCGGCAGTGGCCTCCCGCTGGGCTTCGGCGACCGGCGCGGCTTCGACCTCGGCCTCGGCAGCGACCGGCTCGGCCTCGGGCACTGCAGTGAGCGCCTCTGCTTCCGGCTCCACCGCAGCCTCGGGAGCAGTCTCCGGCTCGACCTCGGCGGCGGCCCGCTCGGCTTCGACCTCTACCTCGGCGGTGGCCGGCTCAACCTGGGCCTCGGCGGTGACCGGCGCGGCTTCGACCTCGGCCTCGGCAGCGACCGGTTCCGCTTCAATCTCCGCCTCGGGTTCCGCAGCGACCGGTTCCGCTTCAGCCTTTGCCTCGGGTTCCGCAGCGACCGGCTCCGCCTCAACCTCCGCCTCGGGCGCCCCAGCGATCGCCTCCGCGACCGGCTCTGACGCGGTCTCGGCTGCGGCCGGTTCCGGGGCCGAGCCCTGGGCCGGGACTGTGGGGGTGGACTTCGGGGTGGGGGCCGACGGCCTGTCGAAGGCCTCCGCCACCAGGTCCGCGGCCAGTCCGCTCTCGGGCGAGGCGGACCGGCGCGAGGCGGGAGCGGGCACCGAGGCCTTGGCGGGCGGGGTGGATGCCGCCACCGTCTCGTCCGCCGTCACCGTCACCGCGACGGGCTCCGCCTCCGTCGGCCCGGTGCGCTCCGTCTGGGGCGGGACCGTGGCCGTCGTCGGTTCGACCTGCTCCGCGCGGTCGCGGCCGAACACCTTGCGCAGCAAGCTCCGAATGCCCATGGGCGAGGCCTTTCGCATGAGTTGGGTGCGATGAATGTCCGTACTGCGGGAATTTATCCCTGGCCAGGGCGGATACGTAAGGTTAGCGGCCAGATCCGGCCGTTCGTTGGTGCGGCCCGCGCCCGTGTCAAATGGGCAGCACTGGCCCTGACTTCACTCTCCGTTCATGCGGAGGTCCTCGTGCGGCATGACTGCGCACTTACCGTCACGCGAGACACACATACGGAGGGAAAACACGTGCGCAACCTGCTGCCGCTCATCAGTTCGCACCCGGGCGGGCGCTCTGCGCTGACCTGCCGCTACCGCTGTGGTGACGCCTGCTTCCAGGAGATTCCGAACACCAGCGACAACGAATACGTCGGCGATGTCATCGCCGGTGCCCTTTCGCGCCGTTCGATGATGCGTGCCGCAGCCGTGGTGACCGTCGCCGCTGCCGCCGGGACGACTGTCCTGGCCGGCCCGGCCGCGCCGCAGGCCGAGGCCGCCGAGCTCGCGGGCCACGGGCACACACCGGACAGGCCGACGACTCCCGCCGCCTCCGGCGCCCGGGGTCTGCGCTTCGCGCCCGTCGCGCCGAACAAGGACGACAAGGTCACCATCCCGGACGGCTACGACCAGAATGTCGTGATCCGCTGGGGCGAGCCGATTCTGCGTGGCGCGCCCGCCTTCGACCCGGACAAGCAGTCCGCGAAGGCGCAGGCAGGCCAGTTCGGTTACAACAACGACTTCCTCTCCCTGCTCCCGCTCCCTGGTGAGCGCGGCCGTCAGGTCCTGGTCGCCAACCATGAGTACACGGACGAGAACCTCATGTTCCGTGGCTACGATCCGGCCAACCCGACCCGCGAGCAGGTCGAGATCGCCTGGGCGGCGCACGGACTGTCCGTAGTCGTCGTCCAGGACGAGAGCCGCACCGGCAAGCTGTCGCCGGTCAGCCGTCACCCGCTGAACCGCCGCCTCACCGCGACCAGCGAGTTCGAGGTCACCGGCCCGGTCGCGGGCAGCCCCCTGCTCCGTACGTCCGCCGACCGCACCGGCCGCAAGGTGCTCGGCACGCTCAACAACTGCGCGGGCGGCACGACTCCGTGGGGCACCACGCTGCACGGCGAGGAGAACTTCAACCAGTACTTCGCCAACGGCTCCAGTGCGACCGACAAGCGGTACGGCATCGCGGCCGGCGCCACCGAGCGCAAGTGGGAGCGTTTCGACAAGCGGTTCGATCTGGCGCAGGAGCCGAACGAGGCACACCGCTTCGGCTGGGTCGTCGAGCTCGACCCGTACGACCCGGAAGCGACGCCGCGCAAGCGCACCGCCCTCGGCCGCTTCAAGCACGAGGCCGCGCAGCCCCGCCTGACCGCCGACGGCCGGCCGGTCGTCTACATGGGTGACGACGAACGCTTCGACTATTTCTACAAGTTCGTATCGTCGAAGAAGATGAAGAAGGGGAACTCGCGGGCCGCCCGCGAGCACAACCTCACCCTTCTGGACGAGGGGACGTTGTACGTCGCCAAGCTGACCGGCGACTCCCCGGCCGCCGAGATCGACGGCTCCGGGAAGCTGCCCTCCGACGGTGAGTTCGACGGCAGCGGCGTCTGGATCCCGCTGGCGACGGGCGACACTTCCCACGTTCCCGGGATGACCGCCGAGGAGGTGTACGTCTTCACGCGACTGGCCGGTGACAAGGTCGGCGCCACGAAGATGGACCGACCTGAGGACATCGAGCCGTCGCCGCGCACCGGCCGGGTCTATGTCGTGCTGACGAACAACACCGACCGCGGCAAGCCGGGCAAGGCGGGCGCCGACGAGGCGAACCCGCGCAACCTGAACAAGCACGGCCAGATCCTGGAGCTCGCCGAGCAGGGGGACGACCCGGCCTCGGACGGCTTCGCCTGGCGGCTGTTCCTCGTCGCGGGTGACCCGAACGACCCGGCGACGTACTTCTCCGGCTTCCCCAAGGAGAAGGTCAGCCCCATCTCCTGCCCGGACAACGTGGCGTTCGACCCGCACGGCAACCTGTGGATTGCCACGGACGGCAACCAGCTCGGCTCGCACGACGGCCTGTTCGGGGTCGCCACCCATGGTGAGCGGCGTGGTGAGCTCAAGCAGTTCCTGACGGTGCCGAGCGGCGCCGAGACCTGCGGTCCGCTGGTCCAGGACCGCCGGGTGCTCGTCGCGGTGCAGCACCCGGGCGAGATCGACGGCGCGTCCGTCGAGGAGCCGGCGAGCAGCTGGCCGGACGGGCCGGGCATGATCGTGCGCCCGTCGGTCGTCGCCGTCTGGCGCAAGGACGGCCGCGACATCGGAGTCTGAGCCCGCTCGTGCAAGGGTTCACGCGGTGGCGACCTGGCGGCGCCACCGCGTGAACTGCGCCTGGGCGTCCCCGGTGTAGGACCACGGCACCAGCACCGCCCGCCCGTCCAGCAGCCGGAACGCCTCCGCGGCCTCCGCGGGACGCCCCGCGTAACAGGCCGCGTGCGCGAGGTAGTTCAGCTCGCCGACCTCCTCCGGGGGCACCGGCCCCGCCGCGCGCATCCCGAGCCACCGCTGCGAGGTGCGGCACACCTCGGTCACCGCCAGCTCGTGGTCCCAGTGCTGCTGCCCGGTGCGCGGCGCCACGACGGGCCGCCCGTGCGTGGCATCGGAGACGTACCGGTACTCCTCGACCCTGGCGATCTGCACCAGCACCGGAAGCGAGGAACCGGGCGGCGCCGCGCCCGCCGCGTCGCGCGCGAAGTCGTACATGGTGCCGTGGGTGCCGTGCCAGCGCGCCGAGTAGTAGCGCAGCAGCTGGGTGTGCCCCTCCATGTGGTGGGGGTCGCGGCGCAGCAGTTCGTCCCACCACTGTGTGATCCGGCGCCGGGCCCCGTCCTCGTACAGCCGCGCCACGGTCAGCAGCGACGCCCACGGCATCGGGTCGGACGGGCAGGTCTCGGCGGCCCGCAGGCAGCAGTGGACGACGCGGTCCACCCGGTCCTGGTCGACGGCGATCCCGCGGCCAGCCATGACCGCCCGCCCGAAGAGCCGTACGACGTCGGTCGCCGCCTTCAGTACGTGCGCGTCGGCGTTCTTCGGTTCGGCGGCGAGCCAGGTCTCCACGGTGGAGCTGCCCGCGGCGGCGTGGGCGAGCAGCCGGGTCCGGTGGGTGCGCAGCGCCCACGCGTTGCCGGTGGCGTGCAGCAGATCGCGTACGCCCTGCCAGCGGCCGATGACGATGTCCTGGCGGGCCGCGGTGAGCGACCGGTCGCCGAAATCCGGGTCGAAGCGCACGGGTGGGGGGGTGCGGCGTCGGCGTACAGCCATGCTCGGAGGGTCGTCTCCTCTCGGGGCTGGTGGGGGGAGGGACCGGGGATCAGAAGTCGGTGACGATCGTGGCGGAATCGGTGTAACCGGGCGAATCCTCGGCCTGCACGGTCCGTGAGGCATCGAGCTTCGCCGGACGGTAGTACGAACTGCCGCGCCGCCGGTACCAGAGCATCGGGACGACACCCACGGCAAGACCGCCGAGGCCGAGCGCGAGCGCCGTTCTGCTGAAGTTGCCGAGCGCCTCGAAGAAGATCCAGAACATGAAGAGCGAGCCGGTCAGCGGCCAGAGCCCGCCGAGGACGAAGTCCGGGACCGAGCGGAGGAGCAGTTTGCGGTACGCGACGACGGCGGCCAGCCCCGCGAGCCCGTAGTACACGGCGATCTGCAATCCGATGGCCTCCACGGCCACCCCCAGGATCCGTTGCACGCGGCCGAGGGCGAGCGAGGCGAGGATCAGGACGAGGGCGACCCCGCCGACGGCCGCGACAGCCACCCACGGCGTGTTCCAGCTGCGGTGCACCCGGCCGAAAGCAGCGGGCATCGTGCGGTCGCGGCCCATCGCGAACAGGGAGCGCGTGACCTGGATGAGCGTGGTCTGCAGGGTTGCGACGGTGGACAGCATCACCGCCATCACCAGAAGCTTTCCGCCGACGCCGGGCCACACCTTCTCCCCGAGCACGGTCAGGACGTTGGCGCTGTGCTGCTGGATGTCGTCGGGGGAGAGGATCACGTTCACCGCGATCGCGAACACTTCGACGAGCGCGAAGACGGTGAGCACGCCGACGATCCCGGCCAGCCCCGCGGTGCGGCGGCTGTCGCGGGTCTCCTCGCTGAGGTTGCCGGTGACGTCCCAACCCCAGTAGTAGAACGCGGCGATCAGCGCGCCGGAGGCGAAGTCGGAGACCCCGTCGAAATGCCCGAGGCCGAGCCAGGACCATTCGAAGGCGTGTGCCGCACCGGCTCCGGTGTCCGCGGAGCCGTGGACCAGCGCGACGACCGCGAAGAGCAGCAGGATCACCAGCTCGACCCCGGAGATGAGCAGCTGGGTTCGGGCACTGAGCCGCACCCCGCCGAGCACGACGAGCAGCATCAGCAGGAACCAGCCCGCCCCGATGAGGGTGGCGAGTGTCGTGTTGTCGGCGGAGTGCGAGTCGATGACGGTGAGCGTCATCGTCCCTGCGGGCAGCGATCCGGCGACCATGAAGAGGGTCGCCGCGACGACCAGCGCCCAGCCGCTGAGGAAACCGAGGAAAGGGTGCAGGGTCCTGCCGACCCAGGAGTAACCGGCGCCCGCGTTGACGTCGATCCGGCCGAGCTGCCGGTAGGCGAGGGCGATGCCGAGCATCGGTATCGCGCAGTACAGCAGGGCGGCGGGCCCGCCGAGACCGACCGTACCGACGAGCACGGCACTGGTGGCGGCCAGCGAATAGGCGGGGGCGCTGCCCGCGACCGCCATCACGATCGTGTTGAACGTACCGAGGGCATTGGGCTGGAGCCCACGGCCGGGCCGGGCGGGCGTGTTGCGCATCGCTGATCTCAACTGCTTCCGGAAGTACGGCGTGCCACGGCGGAATCCCCGTACATCCCTCAGAGGCACGACATGTGGCGGCATGTCAGAGAAAGATCTTCGAAACTCCGAACGGATGCGGTCAGTCCGTTCAGAAAGATCGTCCGCATCGTAGTCCCGTGATTACAGCTGTGTGGGCCTGGGCGGTAAGACCGACCCGCACATGGGGGTCCAAGACCGATGCGTGAGTCCCGTACGACGTTCACAGCTCGGGCGGAAGGCCTACAGTCGGAGACATGGTTTCGGGTGAGGCACCGCAGGCGGAGGGAAGCGTCCGCGTCGACAGCTGGATCTGGTCGGTACGGCTGACCAAGACCCGTTCGCAGGCCGCTGCCGCCTGCCGCGCGGGGCACGTCAAGGTCAACGGGGACCGTGCCAAGCCGGCGCAGACCCTGCATGTGGGGGACGAGGTGCGGCTCCGGCACGCCGGCCGCGACCGGATCGTCGTCGTGTCCAGGATCGTGAAGAAACGGGTCGGCCCGCCGGTGGCGGCGGAGTGCTTCGTCGACAACAGCCCGCCCCCGCCGCCGCGCGAAGCGGTCATCCAGGTGCCGGTCCGCGACCGCGGCACGGGCCGCCCGACCAAACGCGACCGCCGAGAGATGGAACGCCTGCAGAGCCGCGGCCACGGGGGCCGGCCGGCCTGACGGCCTCCCCCACGACAGGGAGTGGGCTCCCGACGCCCTCGGCTGCGGGAGGCGATCGCCCGTGCCGCCTCGACCTTCCGGCGCAGCGGCGTCAGTGCCCCTTTCTCGTCGCCCGGCAGTTCGGTTCGGACGCTGCGGATCAGAGCGCGAACAGGGTCTTGCCGCGGGCGCCGCCCGTGCGGTTCCGGTCGAGCGCCTGCGGGGCCTTCTCCAGCGGGAGTTCGATGTCGATGGGCACCCTGAGCACACCCTCCAGGGCCCCCGTCGCCAGGACGTCGAGCAGTACGGGTGTCGGCTCCAGGCGGAAGTCGATGCCGCTGACACCGGTGGGCAGGGCGGCCCGCCCGGCGACGCCCCGCGTGGAGACGGCCACACCCCCGGCCCGGACCAGCGCCGCATGCGCCGCGAAGCCGTCCGGGGTGGTGGACACCAGGTCGACGAGCGCGTCGATGCCTTCCGGGCACGCCTCCCGTACCGCCGCTTCGAGCGGACGGGCGGTCGTGTCGATGGTGACCGCAGCTCCGAGCGCCCTCATCCGCCTGTGCTCGTCGCCGCGCACGGCGGCGACGACGCGCAGGTCCCGGGCGGACGCGAGCTGGGTCAGATAGCTGCCGACGCCGCCCGCCGCTCCGATGATGATCAGACTCTCGTGGCCGCGGAGCACCGCGGTCTCCAGGAGTTGCGCCGCGGTCATCCCGGCGGACGGGAGCGCCGCCGCGGTCCGGAGCGGGAGACCGTTCGGGACCAGGGTGATCGCGGAGTCCTGCGGGACGGACACGTAGTCGCAGTACGTGCCCTGGCCGGCCCGCGATCCGCTCACCCGGCCGAAGACCTTGTCGCCCACCCGGAAGCGGTTCTCGCCGCTGCCGACCATGTCCACCCGGCCCGCGTAGTCCACGCCGACGACCAGCGGGAACACCGGCTCCGCAGCCCCTTCCGGGGGGTTTTCCGCGATCTGCCAGTCGCACGGGTTGAGCGCGGCGTACATGATCTTCACCCGTACCTCGCCGGCCCGGGGATCCGGCTTGGGAAGCTCGACCAGTGAAGGATCGGCCCGGAACGCGCTGACGGCTATGGCTCGCATACGGAAGACCTCTCAGTCGACCCCGACGGTCACGCAGTCCTGCACTCCACTCTTGCCCGGCCCGCGCGCCGCCGCACGTCGAACCGGGTGCGGCGCCCAGCGCTCAGCCACGGGGGCGCCCGCGAGGCGGGCCGGATCACGCCCGTGCGGCGGATCCCCGACCCACCCACACCCGTGCGGCCACCGCACACAGCGCCACCGCCAGCCCCGCACCGAGGACGATCCACACCGTCGTACGGAGCGAAGCCGTCAGCGCGTCGTACACCGCTGCCGCCGCGTCGTGGTCGCTGCCCGGCACCCCGGCCAGCACCCGGTTCCGGGCAATCGCGATCAGTGCGCGCAGCACCAGCGCGCCGAGGGCGAATCCGAGCCCGACGAGCGCCGTGGCCGTCAGTGCGGCGAGGGCGGCGCCCCGGCGTCCCGGCCGGCCGCGCACCGCCGCGACGGCCACGGCCGCGAGAGCGAACAGCACGGTCCCGACGGCGGGCCAGATACTGCCGGTCCGGAGCAGACGGAAGGTGCGGCGCAGCTGGTCGGCACGGTCGGCGGAGATCAGCGTGATCTCGGTGTGCTGGACCGGGATCCGGTCGGCGAGCGGTACCCCGTTGTTCAGCAGATTCTGTTTGACCTGCTCCGTCACCGCCGCCAGATCGATGGTCACTGCCTCGCCGGTCTTCCCGTTCAGCGCGGCGGTGACTGCCTGGTGGGCGGTGCGGTTGGCGGCGTCCCAAGCCGTACGGAAGGCATCGGTGGTGGTGAACGACTGCACCGCCTCGTACAGGAAGCCCCGCACGGTGTCCTGGAGCGGCCCGACTTCGATGTTCTTCATCGCCTCGTCGGTGATCAGACCGGCCACGATGGCCTGCACATCGGGGTCGGAGGCGAGCGGCTCCACCGCGGCGACGTACCGGTCCGTGTTGTCGATCTCCAGATCGACCCAGGCGGCCAGCGCGCTCAGCGGGACGAGGACGGCGAGCAGCGCAACCAGTACCGTCGACAACGTCACCGAGAGAGAGGTCCGCACCCCTCAAGGGAATCCCGGACGGCAGCGGTGCGCTCCGGGCGGTACCCCGTTCGAGTTGCCGGGCCCCACGGCCGGGTGTGCCCTGGAGGGAACGGGGTGAAGGAAGGAGCTTTCGGCCATGACGACACACGCCTCGGTGCCGACGCGCCACCGCCGCGCACGGGCGCGCACCCACCGCCCCAGCACACTCAGCTGGGCCATGCCCGTCGCCCTGGGCGTGATCGCGGGCTGGTGGGCGACGTCCATCGTGCGCGGCGGCGGTGTGCTCACCGGCACACAGCTCGCGCTCGGTCTGATCACCGGCGCCGTGCTGGCGGCGCTCTGCTACGGCCTCGGCCGGGTACAGAAGCGACTGCCCTCAGGAACCAAGGCCACCGCGTACGGCGCTCTGTTCGGCGGTACGGTCGGCTTCCTGTACAGCCTGTCCGACAAGAGCGTGCTCGCGTCCACCATCCTGGCCCTGGTGACCGGAACCGGAATGTGGGTGTGCGCCTTCTACGCGTTCCACGTGACGGAGGACTGACTCCGCGCCCCGTCTCCTCCTCCCCCTTCATCCTTGAGCTTCTCCGCGGGGGAGGCCCCGGCATCGGCGGGGCCGGGCGGGACCGTCCGGTACGAGGAGGCCGGCGGCGGAACGTGAGGCGCGCACGAAGGACGCCGCGGACAAAACTAAGGAGGGGCGGCCCCGAACGGGACCGCCCCTCCTTTTCGTTCGCCGAGTTCACCCGGTCAGTCGCGGACGACGGTCACCGGGCACGGCGCGTGCTGGGTGACGTGGAGGCTGACCGAGCCGAGCAGGGTCGCCTTGAAGCCGCTGTATCCGCGCGCTCCGACGACCAGCAGGTTCGCGCCCTTCGCGCGGTCCAGCAGGGCCTGCGCCGGGTTGCCGATCACCACGATCTTGCTGACCGCGGCCGCGCCCTCGGCGCCGAGGGCCTCCTCCAGCGCCTCGGTGAGCGAGACGGTCGCCAGGGCCTGCGGATCGAAGTCCTCCGGCATACCCGGCATCATGGACGCCCAGCTCGTCGCGGGGTACTCCCAGCTGTTGACGGCCTCCACCGAGTCACCGGTCAGCTCGGCCTGGCGTACGGCCCAGTGCAGCGCCTTGATCGACGACTCGGAGCCGTCCACGCCCACCACGATCCTGCCCATCTCTGCCTCCAGGTCGGTTCAGCTCACATCTGTGTGATACACCTCACGATGCATCGTTACGGGTCACTGTAGTCAAACCGGACAGAAGCCCTCCGGGTGGGTCCGCCCCGCCCGGCAGCGGCAGGTCAGTCCAGCCGCAGGTCGGCGAGTTGCTGCTCGAACGGCACCACCTCGTCGTCGAGCCCCCGTGCCCTGGATGCTCCGGAGACCGCCCGGCCGCCCGCGATCATCCCCGCGAGTTCGCCGCCCGCGCGCCGGATCCGGGACGGCAGCCCCTCGGTGTACTCGTCACCTGACGAGCCCCAGTCCTCCGACGCGGCGTACACGGACGTCGGTACGACCGTCGCTCGCAGGTAGCCGAAGAGGGGCCGCATCGCGTGCTCCAGGACGAGCGAGTGCCGGCCGGTGCCGCCGGTCGCCGCGATGAGGACGGGCTTGCCGGTCAGCGCCGTGTTGTCGATCAGGTCGAAGAACGACTTGAACAGTCCGCTGTACGAGGCGGTGAAGACCGGCGACACGGCTATCAGGCCGTCCGCCGCCGTCACCGCACCGATCGCCTCGCTCAGCGCCCGCGGCGGGAACCCCGTCACCAGGTGGTTCGCGATGTCGACGGCCAGATCGCGCAGCTCGATCACCTGGACCTCCACCGGCCGGTCCTGCTCGGCGGCCAGCCGCTCCCTGGCGGCGGCCGCCAGCCGGTCGGCCAGCAGTCGGGTCGACGACGGCTGGCTCAGCCCTGCGGACACGGCGACGATCTTCAGAGCCTCGTTCTGCATGGTGGGTCAGATCTCCTTCGTGCGGGCGGCGACGGCCGGGTGGACGGGGGCGGATTCCGGCACTCCGGCCGGCCGCATGTTGGCGAACTCCTTGCGCAGCACCGGGACGACCTCCTCGCCGAGAATGTCGAGCTGCTCCAGGACCGTCTTCAGCGGGAGTCCCGCGTGGTCCATCAGGAACAGCTGGCGCTGGTAGTCGCCGACGGCGTCACGGAACGACAGGGTCCGTTCGATGACCTCCTGCGGGGAGCCGACGGTCAGCGGCGTCTGCTGCGAGAAGTCCTCCAGGGAGGGCCCGTGCCCGTAGACCGGCGCGTTGTCGAAGTACGGGCGGAACTCCCGTACCGCGTCCTGCGAGTTCTTCCGCATGAACACCTGGCCGCCGAGGCCGACGATGGCCTGCTCGGCGGTGCCGTGCCCGTAGTGCGCGTACCGCTGCCGGTAGAGGTTCACCATCTTCTTGGTGTGCTCGATGGGCCAGAAGATGTTGTTGTGGAAGAACCCGTCGCCGTAGTACGCGGCCTGCTCCGCGATCTCCGGGGAGCGGATGGAACCGTGCCAGACGAACGGCGGGACGCCGTCCAGCGGGCGCGGGGTCGCGGTGAAGGACTGCAGGGGTGTGCGGAACTTGCCCTCCCAGTCGACGACGTCCTCCCGCCACAGCTTGTGCAGCAGGGCGTAGTTCTCGATGGCGAGCGGGATGCCCTGGCGGATGTCCTTGCCGAACCACGGGTAGACCGGCCCGGTGTTGCCGCGCCCCATCATCAGGTCGACCCGGCCGTCCGCGAGGTGCTGCAGCGTCGCGTAGTCCTCGGCGATCTTCACCGGGTCGTTGGTGGTGATCAGCGTCGTGGACGTCGACAGGATGAGGTTCTCGGTGCGGGCGGCGATGTAGCCGAGCGTGGTCGTCGGCGAGGACGGGACGAACGGCGGGTTGTGGTGCTCTCCGGTCGCGAAGACGTCCAGGCCCACTTCCTCGGCCTTCAGGGCGATTGCGAGGGTCGCCTTGATCCGCTCGTGCTCGGTCGGCGTCCTGCCGGTCGTGGGGTCGGTGGTGACGTCTCCGACGGTGAAGATCCCGAACTCCATGGCGCCCGCCTCCGTAAGTAATGGTTGAACCTTGAACTACTTGGTCGCACTCTACAACAGGGCACCCCTTCTGCCTATTCCGTCGCCGGAGCGGGGACCCCGGCGGCGCGTACCCTGGACGGCGAGACAGGCCAGGAACGCGTCGGCACGAAGGAAAGCAGGGCCCGTGAGCGAGAGCGAGAGCTGGAAGGAGCGTGGCGTCGCGCTGCGCGTCTTCGTCTACGTCTTCGCCACGCACCTCTTCGCGGGCTTCGTCTACCTGCTGTTCTACGTGGGCGAGCACGCCCACAAGTGAGCCGCCCGCCGGGCGGAACGCCGACGGCCGCGAGGGTTCTCGCCGTGATTGCAGCACCGCCGAAGCCGGGTGGGCGGAGCCTGACCGCGTTACACTCGGCCCATGACCTCCGTACCGTGCCGAAACTGGTGGCGCTCCACTTAGGAGCGGCCGCCTCATCTGCACGGAACCAGGGCCGTTCGATATGGACGGCCCTTTTCTGCGCCCTCGCACGGGTACGGATGCCGCTCCTGGCGGGCCGTCCTCCACGCAACCAGCACCGCGAGGAGAGACCATGACCACCGCCGCCGCACCCGTCACCGCATCCGTCACCACCCCCGCCCAGCGCCGCAGTGCCGAGCTGGAGCAGCAGATCCAGCAGGATCCCGGGCGGTTCCGGGTGATGACCGGGGACCGGCCCACCGGGGCGCTGCACCTCGGGCACTACTTCGGGACCCTGCACAACCGTGTCCGGCTCCAGGACCTCGGCGTGGACGTCTTCGTGATCATCGCCGACTACCAGGTGCTCACCGACCGGGACGTCGCCGACCGGCTCACCGAGCACATGGAGGGGATGCTGCTGGACTACCTGGCCATCGGTATCGACCCGGCCCGCACCACGATCTTCAACCACAGCGCCGTGCCCGCGCTGAACCAGCTGATGCTGCCGTTCCTCAGCCTCGTCTCCGTTGCCGAGCTGAACCGTAATCCCACGGTCAAGGACGAGATCGCGCACTCCCGGCAGTCCGCCGTCAGCGGGCTGATGTTCACATATCCCGTGCACCAGGCCGCCGACATCCTGTTCTGCAAGGGCAACCTCGTCCCCGTCGGACAGGACCAGCTGCCGCACCTCGAAGTGACCCGGAGCGTCGCCCGCCGCTTCAACGAGCGGTACGGGACGGTCTTTCCGGAGCCGGACGCCCTGCTCTCCGCCGCGCCCCTCCTGCTCGGCACCGACGGCGGCAAGATGAGCAAGAGCCGGGGCAACTCGATCGCGCTCGGCGCCACCGCCGACGAGACCGCCCGGCTGATCCGCGGGGCGAAGACGGACACCGACCGGCACATCACGTACGAACCGGAGACCCGGCCCGAAGTGTCGGGGCTCGTACTCCTCGCCGCGCTCTGCCTCGACCGCGACCCGCACGAGGTCGCCGAGGAGATCGGAGACGGCGGTGGCGCCGTGCTCAAGCGGACCGTGACGGAGGCCGTCAACGAGCGGCTGGCGCCGGTGCGTGCGCGGCGGGCGGAGTACGCGCAGGACATGGCGTACGTACGGTCGGTCCTGCGGACCGGCAACGAGCGAGCCAATGCCGTCGCCGAGGCCACGCTGGCGGAGGTGCGGGGGGTGATGGGGGGCGTGCTGTAGCGGATCCCGGCCGGGTCGGGGCAGCCAGGTCGGGCCGGGTCGGCTTCCGGCCAGGCGTTCCGTGCCGACACGTCCAGGATCAGTGCCGCGATGTTCCAGGCGTCATCGGCGCGGCTGCGGGTGGCGGCCCTCCAGGGGAGGCCCGCCACCCGCGGGGCCTGGGCCATGCCGCTCCCGCCCGCCACCGCCGCCACGCAATGCGGCGAGCACGATTCAGGCGTCAGGCATCAGGCCTGCGTCCCGGGCGGCCAGTGCCGCCTGGACGCGATTTCCGACTTCCAGTGCCGTCAGGATGCGACTGACATGGGCTTTCACCGTGCTCTCGCTCATCCGCAGCCCCCCGGCGATCTCCGAGTTGGTTGCCCCCTCCGCGAGCAATGCCAGGACGTCGCGCTCGCGCGGCGTCAGCCGGCCCACCCGTCTGCGCACGGCCGAGGCCCCCGGCCGGGCGCCGCGATGGTAGCGGTCGATCAGCCGACGTGCGGCGGACGGATGCAGCATCGCCGAACCGGCGGCCACGACATGTACGGCCCGCAGGATCTCGGCAGGGTCCGAGTCCTTGAGCAGAAACCCGTCGGCACCCGCTGCCAATGCCTCGTACACATATTCGTCCAGGTCGAAGGTGGTCAGAGTGATGACGCGAGGGGCATGCGGCAGGTTCCGCAGTCGCGCGATGGCCGCGATCCCGTCCAGCCTCGGCATCCGCACATCCATCAGGGCGACGTCCACCCGACGGACGGCAGCCTCCTCCACGGCCTGGAGGCCGTCCGACGCCTGGGCGACGACCTCGATGCCGGCGTCGGTCGCCAGGAGGTCGGTCAGGGCCAGCCGGACCAACGCGTCGTCGTCCACCACCATCGTGCTGATGATCCGAGCCTCGCTCATGTCTGCCCGATCCGGTTCACGGACCGCCTCCCGATCATCTTCACCACACCCCTGCACATGGTCTTGGCCACGCCTTTGCCGAAGGTTCTGCCCGCTCGCCCGCCGACAGGTCCGGCCGTGCGGGGCGCCCTGTTTTCCTCGAAGGCTCTTCGGGCCGGCTCACCGTCCGGAGCACTCATGGGCAGACGGGCCGCGAGCCGCCATCCCCCATCCGGCTCCGGACCGTGGGCGAGAGAGCCGTGCAGCCCGGCCACCCGTTCGGCGAGCCCGATCAGGCCGAAGCCCCGGCCGATGCCTCCATCGGCCCGTGAAGCTGCCGCTGCGAGGGGCGAGTTGACCAACTCCACCTCCGTGGCCGGGGCGCCGTAGTGCACCCGTAGTCGCACCGCCGTGCCCGGTGCGTGTTTGCGGGCGTTGGTGAGACCTTCCTGAACGAGCCGGTGCACCGCGAGGAGGTGAGTCGCGGGTGCGGCATCGGGTTCCCCCGTCAGTTCGGCCTCGACATCCTGACCGATGGTCCTTACCTCGTCGAGCAGTTCGGAAAGGTTCCGTAACGCAGGAGCCGGCACCTTTCTCTGCACGGGATCCCTCCCGTCCTCCCACACCGCATCGTCCTCCGCACGCAAGGCGCCCAGCACGTCCCGCAGATCGGCCAGCGCCTGGGCAGAGGTGGCGCGCAGCAGTGCGATCCGCTCACCGATCTGCGGCGGCAGCGACTCCGCACGCAGCGCGAGTACCCCGGTGTGCAGCGCCAACAGGCTCAGCCGATGGGCCAGCACATCGTGCATCTCGGCCGCGATCCGGGCCCGCTCCGCCGACCTGGCCTGCTCGGCCCGGAGTTCGACCTGTTCGCTCAGTGAATCGATGAGCCGCCGACGGCTGTGCCACCACAGCCCGGCCGTCAGCGCCAGCGCGAACAGCAGCGCGGCGCCGTACGCCGGCGTCATGCCTCCGCTGAGCGGCGGCGCGCACACCCAGGGCAGCGCACCGGCGATCACACCCGCTGTCACCGCCACCCGCACCCGGCCCTGTGCGGCCAGGTGGAAAACCATCACGGTCATGGGTTCGTACGCGCCCTGCGCACCCAGCGCCGCCCCGGCGAGAAGGACCACACCGAGCGGACTGCGCCAGCGAAGCGGCAGCAACAGTGCGGCGGCGACAGCCACAATCGGTCCTGCGGAAAGCAGTTGCACCTCGAAGCGGGCTTTGGCCAGCCCCTGCGCGACGAGGAGCAGCACCCCGCCGGCCAGCAACCACTCCGTCCACACCGGACCCCGGTGGGGGTATTTGTGTTCCACCGACCGATCGTAGTCAGCCGAAGGGGCCGGGGCCCATCGGTCTTGGGTCGCGTCCACCCCCTACTTTCGTCGGGGGCGCGTGCGCCTCGGTGATGACGTCTGTACCGGTACACCCGGACGCAACGGCCGATTCCCGAAGAGCGCCCGCTACCTAGCGTCACTGGTATGACTTCATGGCCCCGTTTCGCCGACACCCGGCTCTTCGTCACCGAGGCCGCGCGAGGCTTCCGCATCACCGGCGCGGTCGCACCCAGCAGCCGCCGACTCGCCGGCGCCCTCGCCGCACCGGTCATCGAGCGGGCCGGACAACCCCTGGATGTACTGGAGGTGGGCGCAGGAACCGGCCCTGTCACCCGCTGTCTGCTGCCGCTGCTCGCCCCGGGAAGCACTCTGGACGTGGTCGAGGCGAACCCGCGCTTCGCCGACGTCCTGCGGAGCGTCGTCCGTGAATACCGGCCGGGCCGGGGCGAACCCGCGCCGCACGCGCAGATGCGGGACTGCCGCACGACGCATACGAAGGTGCGGGACGACCAGCCCGGCAAGGCGTTCGTGCCGGTACGGAGCGAGGGCGGTGTCCGGGTCAGCATCCACGAAACGCGGATCGAGCACCTGAACACACGGCAGTCCTACGACGTCATCGTCTCCGGCCTGCCCTTCACCAATTTCGTCCCGGGCACAGTGGCTGCACTGATGGACAGATACTTCGAACTGCTTCGTCCTGGCGGGTCGTTGACGTACTTCGCGTACGTGGCTACCGCGCCGGCCCGCAGGTTCGTCGCCTCGGCGGGCGAAGCGGCCCGTCACCGATCCGTCGAGTCCGTGCTCGCCGGGTACCGGCAGCGCGGCAGGGCGTCAGGGCGCACCGTCTGGGCCAATGTCCCCCCGGCCCGCGTCTGGCACGTTCGCCCGACGCCCTCGCCCGCGCGCAACGGCACCCTCGGTCAGGGCGTGGACGCCCTCGAGGCCGACGCCGCCCCCGTGTGCCGGTCGGACTAACGCAACGTCACCGCCCTGCGTCGGCGGAGCAGTTCCGCAAGTCCGCGTCGGGTGGCCGCGATCACCACACGGTCCTCGGCGCGCAGTACGTACCCCGGGTGGAGGTTCCAGATCAGGCCCGACGGGCGGTCCGGGGAGGGTGCGACGGTTGTCAGGCCGGAGTGGCGGTCCTCGCGCGGGGTCGCGTCCAGGGCCAACACCCTCCATGCCCCCGCCCGGAACGCCTGCTCGACCGTCCGGCCCTCCAGCTGCGGGTGGCCCGCCACCTCGATCGCGGCGAACAGCATCACCTTCCGCTCGACCGGGATCGCGCCCAGGATCTGCCGTCCCATCATCGCGACGGCGAAGGACGGGGCGGCCAGATGGGAGACGGACCGGGAGCGGGTCAGGGCCTGCGGGTGGGCGGTGCGCAGGGTGCGGTAGACGGCGGTGGCGAACTCGTCGTCGAAGAGGCGCAGTGCCACCCGCAGATCGGGCTTGACCGAGCGGGCGTAGAGCGCCGCCTCCAGGTTGGTGGTGTCGATGCTGGTCAGGGCGAGAAGGGCGCGGGACCGCTGGATCTTCGCGGCCTCCAGGACGCCCTCCTGGGTGACATCCCCGAGGACGACGGGTACGTGCAACCGCCGGGCCACCGGGATACCGCGCGCGTCCGGGTCGTCCTCCACGCACACCACGGGGATGTCGAGTTCGCGGAGCCGGACCAGCACCCTCGTGCCGATCTTGCCGAGCCCCAGCAGCACCACATGACCGGAGAGGCCGCGCGGCGGACGGCGCAGGGACGACGCCGTACGCAGGGAGCCGAACGCTTCGAGGACGCCCGCCACCAGCAGCGGCAGCAGCATCAGGCCGGCGATTCCGGACAACAGTTGGATGATCTGCCGCGCGGTGGGTTTGCCGATCGCCGGATCACCCATCGCGAAGAGGTCGAGCAGGGTCAGGTACGCGGCGTGCAGGGGGTGGTCGCCCGTGGTGAGGGTGGAGGCGACGGCGAGGGCCAGGACCGCCGAGCCGACCCCCAGCGCCGACCAGCGCAGACGGCGCGAGAAGATCTGGCTCAGCGGGGCGCTGCGGCCCCCCATGCGCAGCTTCGGACCGTCCGGTGCGGCCTCGCGGATGGCTTCCAGGACCACGGTGCCGCGCCCGGTCGCCGCGGCCACCTGCTCGTGATCGGGCAGGAGTTGGGGCCCTTCGGCGCCGCTGCTGTCGGATCCTTCGGCGCCCGCCGGGTCGTGGGTGGTGGAGGAGAGCAGGGCGAGCGTGCAGAGTCCGGGGTCGGCGACCTCGCCCGGCCGGGGCGGGGTGCGCTCGACGGCCCGCAGGAGCAGGCCGTCCGCCTGGACGACCTTGCTGGAACCGGTGAGTGCGGTCGCGGCGAGTGCCGGGGCGGCGGTGTCGGCGTCGGAGAGGACGGTGGTGGACGCGTCCAGCGCCGTCGGGTCGAGTCCGGGGACGGCGACCGCGGCGGCCTGGTCGAGAAGGGTCTCCAGGTACTGCCCGAGCTTGCGGTTGTAGAGCCGGATGACCAGCCGGACGCGGGGGTTGAGGCGACGGGCGGTCAGCGCGGCGCGGATGTTGCGCTCGTCGTCGTCGTAGACGAGCGCGAGTGCCGCGGCGGTGTCCACGCCCGCTTCCTCGAAGATTTCGTCGGACGGCTCCGCGGCCTCCAGGATGCGGACCGCCTCGACGCCGGCGTTCGTGTCGTTGTCGGAGCTGCCGGTCGTCCCGTTGCCGCCGTTGCCGCCGTTGCCCAGGTTGCGGTTCATCGCCGCCGACATCCGGCCGAACAGCGTCGCCGCCCGGCCGCGCTGGGTCAGCGGCAGATCGGGCCGGCGTGGATCGCGCCCGGGCGGGAGAAGCAGGGTGACCCGCTCTCCGTAGACATAACGCAGCTCCACCGCCAGCCGCCGGGCGAGCGCGTCGTCGCCGCAGATGACCATGTGGCCGCTGAAGGGGGAGCGTTGGGGCTGCTGGGGAAGTGTGGACACGAATCCCAGCATGCCGTGCACACCTCCGGGTGTTCGACTCATTCCGGCCGATCAGTGATCTTCGTGTGGCGCGGGGGTGCGTGGAGCCGCGTGCCGGGGGGAGTGCTCCGGGCCCGCAAGCAGAGGACGTGGCTCCGATGCCCGGACGATCGCCGCCTCGACCGCCGCGATCCATTCGGAGAGCAGGTCCAGTGCCGCGACCGCCCGCGAGACGGTGTCTGCGCTGCTCGGACGGGGCCGGGAGTTCGGGGAAGGGGTGTCGTCCGGGCCGCCGGGTGCCTGGGTGCGTACGTAGGAGGCGGTGATCGCCGCCCACCGGTCCGCCTGTTCGGCGGTGAGGGTGCCGCGCAGAGCCGCCAGTTTCAGCAGGTTGGACTCGGCGCCCGTGGTGAGGGTCTGGGCCTCGCCCGTGTAGTGGTCGTCGATGACGGCGGCCAGTTCGGCGTCGTTCATCACGGGCACGATCCGTTCGGCGATCTTGTTCATGTTGCGGTACGAGCCCTGCAGCCGGAAGGGCGGCTCGGTGCGCGTCGCGTCGGTCTGCGCGGCCGAGGCGATGTACGCGGCGTTCACGGCGAGAACGGTGTCGCGGGCGGTCACGATGTGGCGCAGAACCGCGGTGATCCTGTCCAGTTCGGCGGGGGTGTACGGGTGGTCGAGGCGGTCCGCACGTGCAAGGGGGTCTCCTTCGCTCGAACGGAGTTGAGAGCTTGGGGAAGGGGCCGTGCCGGAGGCCAGGCGGACGAGCAGCGCGAGGTCCTCGCGGGAGCGGCCGGCGAGGGGGGCCAGCACCGGGTTGGCGGTCAACGCGTTCTCGATGAAGCTCAGCGCGAAGACGTCGTCTCGGCCGCTCAGCACCTCGCCCAGATTCCATACGTCGGCCCGGTTCGCGAGCATGTCCGGGATCCGGAACTGTTCGCCGGACTCGGTGTACGGGTTGCCCGCCATGCACACCGCGAACCGCTTGCCCCGCAGGTCGTAGCTGCGCGGCTCGCCGTCCCGGACGCCCTCGACGCGGCGGGTGGCGTCACAGAGGGGGATGAACTTCTGGAGCAGTTCGGGTGACGTGTGCTGGATGTCGTCCAGGTAGAGGAGTGTGTTGTTGCCCGCCTCCAGTGCGAAGTTGATCTTCTCGATCTCCCGGCGGGCGGTCGCGCTGGGTGCCTGTGCGGGGTCGAGGGAGGTCACGTCGCGGCCGAGCGACGGGCCGCTGATCTTGACGAGGACCAGGCCGAGCCGGTCGGCGACGTACTCCATGAGTGTCGTCTTGCCGTAGCCGGGCGGGGAGACGAGCAGCAGGAGGCCCTGCGAGTCGGTGCGCCGGTCGGCGTCGGCGGTGCCGAGCTGCTTGGCGAGGCTGTCGCCGATCAGCGGCAGGTACACCTCGTCGAGCAGCTGATTGCGGACGAACGCGGACATCACGCGCGGCCGGTGGTCGTCGAGCCGCAGCCGGGCGCGTTCGGCGGTGACGAGGGCGGTGCGGGTTCGCTGGTAGGCCCGGAAGCCGGGGACGGTGCTCGCGCGGAACTGCTGTGTGCGAGCGAGGAGTTCATCGAGACGAACGGTCAGGCGGCCACGGTCGATGCGCGGATGGGTGCCCAGCAGGCCGTCCACGGTCGCCGAGAGCGGTGCCTCGCAGTCGTAGCGGGTGAACTCCGGCTCCGGGCAGAGTTCGACGGCGACCGCCTCGGCGAGATCCCCGCTCGGGATGTCCGTTCCGCTCGCGGAGGCGTACGAGGTCAGCCAGCCCTCGACGAGCTGGCGGCGCGCGGGGAGGTCGTCGCGGAGGGCCTCCAGATCCTCGTCGTACGCCGAAGTTCCGGTCGTGCGGCGGAACTTTTCCAGGAAGGTGCGGGCGGTCGCGCTCGTGACGAAGCCGGCGGGACCCGAGGTCAGCTCCTCGAAGAGGTACGCGGCGGCGGCGTGCGCGTCATCGGTCCCGATCCGGGTTGCCCACTCCTCCTGGAGCGCGGTGATCGCGGGCGCCAGGCCGAACGTCTCGCGGGCCCGGGCCAGGGAGGCGGCCCGGCGCGTCCAGGAGGCGCGGAGGGCGTCGTCCGTGTCGTAGGTCCAGAAGAGCTGCGCCGCCGCCCGTACGGAAGGCGGGACACGCAGCAGGCCGGCACCGGCCTGCAGTCTCAGCAGCGTGGTCAGGATGGCGGCGGCGTCCTCGTCGTGGACGCCGCGCTGATATCCCTCGTCGTACGCGTCCGCAGCCGACTCCCGTACGAGCAATGCGAGTTCGGCCGGTTCCCGGGCGGCCAGCGCATCCGCGCCGTGCTCGTCCAGGAGGCGGGCTGCGAGGTGCTCGGCGCGGTAGACGGACGGGGACTCCGAGGGCAGCAGCTGGTCCCAGTAGGGGCGGGTCGCTTCGAACGCCGGGTCGGTGACAGGAGACCGGTAGTCGGTTCCGGTGACGGCGAACGCGAGCCGGTCCCCGGAGGGCACGAGCGTCAGGTCGAACGGCTGGGTGTTCACGGCGAACCGGTGCCGGCCGAGCCGGATCGTCGCCCCGCCGTCCGCGTACAGCTCGCTGCGGTCGCGCAGGGCCCGCCCCGCCTCCTGGCGGGCCGCCTTCAGCCGTCCGTCGAGCTCCTCGGCCCGCACCGGGTCGCCGAGCCCGCGCAGCTCGTCCGCCGTGCGCCGGATCTTGGCGACCATCGGATCGGAGGCGAAGTACGTGTGGACGGCATCCAGGTCCGGGAGCGCGGACAGGCGCCGGGACACGGTCTCCAGGACCCGGGCCGCCGAGTCCGCCAGCCGTTCGGCGCGGCGGGCGCGGTCGTCCTGCAGCGTCTGCTTACGGGCCGAGAACGCCTCGTACACCTCGGTCCGCCGCTCGGCCAGCCCGGCGAGGAAGTCGTCGTACTCGGCGAACCGGGACTCCAGGTTCTCCAGCTGAAGCAGGAGCCGGGCCAGTTGTTCGTCGCACGCGTCGGGGGAGTCCGCGGCGGCCAGCGCACCCGTGACCGCCTGCCCGAGCAGGGCGAACTCGGCGGCGAACTCCGCCCGCCCCTCGTGATCGAGGAGTTCGCGGCGGCGCGCGTCGAGCGTGGCCCGGGCCCGGTTCACACCACCGAGGACGTCGGCGATCCGTTCCAGGATCGATGTGCGGACGGTCGCGTCCCCGATGTCGAGCCCGGCGACGACATCGGTGACCGTCGCGAGCCCGTCCGTCATCCCGGTCAGCCGGTCGCCGAGCGCGGTCGCGTCCGCGACGGTGGCGAGCGCGGACGCGTCGGCGGTGAGCTGCTCGATGTCGTGGTGGTAGTCCGTGAACGCGTCGTCCCGGCTCAGGAACGCGACCGCACGGTGGGCGGCGGAGGTGAGATCGGCGGCGGTGGCTTCCGTCAGCTCGGCGATCCGGTCGGTGTCCGCGTACCGCATCTCGCCGAGCGTCGCCAAGCGGCCGTGCGCGCGGCGCAGTTCGGTGAGCTGGGAGACCCAGGCGGCGGCCGAGCGCGGGGCTTCGCCGCGGATGCGGCGGACGAGCGCGGTGAGGTGGTCCACCGCGCCGGTGAGTGCCTCGGCGGCCTGCCGGGTCAGCTCCTGCACCGTCTCGAACTCGGCGAGGACCTGCTGCGCGGTGTCGTGCAGGGCGGTCAACGGGGCACTGAGCGAGCCGAGTTCGGGGTCGGTGAGCCAGTGGTAGCGGTCGGTGGTGCGGGTGCAGTCGGCGACCAGCCGGGCGTACACGGCCGTGGTCGGTGTGGTCCGCGTCGCGCTGTTCGCCAGCGCGAGACAGTCGGAGATGCCGCGTACCAGATCGGCGTTGCCGACCCGGGCGAGTGGACCCGTCCCGGCCGGGCGGGAGGCGGCATGGGTGTCGGAGACGTAGGGGGTCTGCCAGCGCTGCACCGTGTGCACACGGGCCGGCTCGGCCGACGCGGTGTCCTTGAGGAGGACGAGGGTGCCGTCGTCGAGCAGCGCGTGGCCGCGGCAGAGCAGCGGGGTGGCGACCTCCTGACGGATCAGGTTGTAGGGGAGGAGCAGGCCGCGGCCGCCGTCCCGGGAGCGGAAGAGGTAGAGGACGTCCTCGCCGTTGGGGGAGCGGACGGCCCCCTCGAAGACCGGGTCGGCGAGCGGCTCGGCGAGATCGAAGGTCTTGGTGGCGCCGGTGGTGAGGTACGTGCCGCCGGGGAAGATGATCCCCTGGTCCTCCGGCAGCCGGTGGCAGGCGGGCCCGATGGCGTCGAGGCGCTGCACGGTGGAGAGCAGCGTGTTGAAGACCAGGTGGCGCCAGGCGTCCTCGTTGTACGGGCGGATCCGCAGCAGGATCAGGGGGCCGGCCTCGGCGTATTCGACGTCGGCGTCGGCGAGGGACTGGAGGGGTTCGGTGACCGGCTCCTCGTAGATCCCGTGCGGTGTGTCGGTGTCGTCGGCCGTCTTGACGGTCAGAGTGCCGCCGAGCGTGTCGACGAAGAGCGCGCCGCTGCTGCCGATCGCGATGTGCGGGTGGCGGCCAGGGATGTGCGACTCGCGGCCCGCCGCGGTCCAGGTGAAGTCGTGCGACGGCGGGAAGACGTGGTCGCGGTCGCCGCGCGCGTCGAGGAATGCGCCGGGGGAACCGTCCGGGGCGAGCGCCCAGCGCAGGACGCGGATGCCGTCGGCGGTCTCGCCGGTACGGAACACGGCGAGGAGCCGCCCGTCGACGCGGCGGAGACGGAGCAGGCGGGCGTCGCGGTAGTAGCGGTGCAGGGTGGTGAACTCGCGTACGAAGGCCTCGTCGGCGAGGAGAGCGTCCCGGCCCGGTGACAGATCGGGTCCGCAGAGGGTGAGTACGTCCCCGACCTCGGCGTCGCCGCGTGCACCCGGTCCTCGCTCGAAGCCGAACAGCAACTGCCCGCCCACGGCGACGAGATCGCGGGGCACGGAAGGGCGCTCCGTACGGATCTGTTCGGTGGCCAGGAGACGGAGCTGCGTCGACCCGAACTCCTCGGTGCGGCGGGTGTTGAGTGCTTCGGCGCGGTGGGTGAGCTCGGTGGCCTGTGCGGTGAGGCGGCGCCGCAGTACGTCGTAGGTGCCGGCGTCCACGGTGGAGGTGGGGTCGGTGTCCATGCGTACGGCTCCCTGCGAGATGTGTGTCGGGTGATGCGGCCGCCGGCCGCGCTGTGTCCTCGAACGCCGGACGGGCTTGACGGGGCAGTCCACCCGAGCCCGTCCGGCCTCCGAGGACACAGCGGCCACTTCGGCGCCGGGGTCGGCTGACGCCCCTACGCCACGGGCGTCCCATTGCGCGACGCGGGTACGTCAGGGGCGTCCGCCAGTGCCCCGACCGGCAGGTCCGCCAGACCGAGCTTCCGTGCCGAGTCCAGGAGCAGGCGGACCTGTCCGGCATCCGCACCCACTCCCGGCGCCGCCAGCATCCGCATCAGCAGCGCCGACACCGTCAGGTTCTGCACATCGCCCGTCGAGACCGACCCGAGCACCCGCGTCAGGTCGTCCGTGAACGACGACGACCCGTTCAGCCAAGGGCCTGCGAGCGCCTTCGCGGTGTCCGAGTTCTCCACGAAACCGTCCACGCTCTTGCCGAGCGAGATGGACGAGACGAGCCGGTCGAAGAAGACCGAATCCCCGCCGACGATGTCGATGTCCGCGTTCTCCAGACCGGTGGCCAGAACCGTCGCCTGCGACTCGGCGACCTGCCGCTGCACATCGAGTCCGGCCAGCCGGATCTCCTTCTCGGCGGCGAGCCGCAGCCGGTACTCCTCGTGCCCGCGCGACGCGTCGTCCAGCGCCGCCATCGCGGCCGCCTTCTCCGTGAGCCCGGCCGCCTCCGCCTTCAGCTTCTCGCCGATCATCGCCGCGTCCGCCGTGGCCTGCGCCTGCGTGCCCTCGGCTGTGGCGAGAGCCTTCAGCCGTGCACCCTCGGCCTCGGCCTTGAGCCGGGCGGACGTGGCCCCGGCCTCGGCGAGACCGGTCTTCTCGATGACATCGGCCGCCGCCTCCTGTACCTGCACCTCGGCAAGTCCGGGCGCCGCGGACTCCGCCTGGACGCCTTCGGCGAGCCGCAGCTTGGCCCGGGCGTCGAGGTCCGCGCTCTTCAGCCGGGCCTCGGCGAGGGTCAACTGCTCCGCCGCCCGGTGCGTGGCCGCCGCCTCGGCCGCCTCCGCCGCCTTGATGTCCTTGACAAGCTTCTCCTGGGCCTCCGCCTCGGCCGCGATGATCACCGACCTGCGCGTGCGCTCCGACTCCTCGACCGCCCGCAGCGTCTTGATGGACTCCTCCTGCTCGGCGACCGTACGGTCCACCGCGATCCGCTCCCGGATCGCATCGGCGACCTCGCGGCGCTCGGCCTCGACCTCCTTGGTCGCGGCGATCCGGTTCAGCTCGGTCTGCCGTTCGCGTCCGATGACCTCGATCAGCCGGTCCTTCTCGATGCGCTCGTTCTCCACCGCGATGACCCGCTCACGGTTCTTCTGCGCGACGGCGATCTCCCGCGCCTGGTTCTCGCGCTGGATGCCGAGCTGCTCCTCGGTACGGATGAACGCGGTCTGCGCGCCGAGCCGTTCCTCCTCCTGGACCCGGGCGGTGGCCGCCTCCTCGCGGGCCCGCAGCGTCTCGACCTCGCGCCGCTGCTTGATCTCGGCCTCGGCCTGCCGGCGCTCCAGCTCCAGGATGGTCTCGCGGGCGTCGACGTTCTGCCGGGTGATCTCCTTCTGTTCGGTGCGCTGGTACTCGTTGGTGCGCACGTGCTCGATCGCCGTCAGCTCGGTGATCTTACGAATGCCTTGTGCGTCGAGGATGTTGGCGCCGTCGAGCTGCGCCATCGGCGTCTGCTCCAGGTGGTCGATCGCCGCGTCGTCGAGGTGGTAGCCGTTCAGGTCGGTGCCGATGACCCGGATGATGCGGTCCCGGAACTCCTCGCGCTTGGTGTAGAGATCGACGAAGTCCAGCTGCTTGCCGACGGTCTTGAGCGCCTCGGCGAACTTCGCGGCGAAGAACTCCTGGATGGCGTCCTTGTCGCTGGCCCGCTCGGTGCCGATGGACTGGGCGACCTTGATGACGTCCTCGACGGTCTTGTTCACCCGTACGAAGAAGTTGATGTGGATGTCGGCGCGGATGTTGTCCTGGCAGATCAGGCCCTCGCGACCGGTGCGGCGCAGCTCGATCTTCTTCACCGAGATGTCCATGTACTCGGCCTTGTGCAGCACCGGCAGGACGACGGCTCCGGTGAAGGTCACGTCGACCTTCTTGGTCTTGGAGATGATCAGGGCCTTGCCCTGTTCGACCTTGCGGAAGAGCCGGCCGATGACGAGAAGCAGGGCGATCGCGATGAGCAGGACCACGGCGACGAGCACACCGAAGCCCAGGGAGATGGCATCCATGACAGTCCTTGACGGCTGGTGAGGAAGGTGAGAAGTGCGGTGCCCGGCGGTGCGGGCGGCTCAGCGGGTACGGCGTCGGGTGCGTGACAGCGGCCGTGGGGGCTTCGGCGGTCCCGGGTCGAGCGTCACGTCGTACGGCGAGACCCAGAAGAACTCGCCCTCTTCGTCGTACGCGTACAGGAGTCCCGCACTGCCCGCCGTGAACGCCGCCTCGTCGGTCTGCCGCAACAGCCTGACCTGCACCATCGCGGTCGAACCGTCGGTCGCCACGACCTCGGCCTGGCCGAAGTCGGAGCTGACGGAGCCGGTACGGACGGTGCAGACCCGGCCGAGGAAGTCCTGCCGGGACGGCGGGAGTTCGGCCGGGAAGTGGCGCCGGTAACGGCTGACGAGGACCCGGACCACGGCCCAGGAGATCAGCAGCGCCCCGGCGAGCACGGCACAGGCGAGCGCGGCCCGGGCGGTGCCGGTGACCGCGCTGCGGAGCAGCAGGACGGAACCGGTCAGGCTGGTGAACCAGGCGACGACGACCATCACGGACACCGAGACGGAGACCGGCACACCGCCGATCCCGGCCAGGCCGGTGTCGAGGTCGCCGTCGAAGGAGTGATGGTCGGCCGCGCCCGCCAGGACCAGCAGCCAGAAGCAGATGACGACGATCAGAGCGGCGCCGAAGAGGACGGCGGGGAAGGAGGATGCGGCTCTCAGGAATTCCTGCATCGGTCCACTCCCCCTGCCTGTCGGTGGGCGTGCGGTGGACGGGACGTCCGGCGGTGACTCCGGTGCCGCGGCGCCGCCTGCATGCGGCGCCGCGGCTACCGGGTCGTCCCCCGTCCCCGTATCCCCCGTATTCCCCCGCGTTTCCCCGGTTGGTGCTGGGTCAGATCATGACAGCCGACGTCGTCGTATCGCACTGCCGGAATCCGGCAATCTTTGTACGTCCTTGATGCCGGGCACCGACACCTGTTCATATGTGGTGAGTGGATGTCAGTGACGCGTCAAAACTGGAGGCATGGGCGTGGCGGAGCCGGAGATTCCCGATGAGTATCTGGGGGAGTATGTCCACATCCTGGCGGAGGTCGCGGCGACCGGCCGCCGGCTGACCCGCGACGAGCTGGACGCCCGCCGCACCCTGGGCCGGGAGGCGGCCGAGGCGGGATTCCAGCTGCGCGCCCTGGTCGGTCTCCATCTGGCGGCGACCCGCATCGCCTGGCCGCACGCCGCAGCCGCGCACCCCGGATCCACGGACTGCGTGCTGGCCGCGGTCGAGCAGGCCGTCGACGCGTTCGCCGAGGGGTTCGAGCGCGCCCAGCGGCTCACCGTGCGGCGGGAGGAGGCGGCACGCCGCGAGTTCATCGACGACCTGCTGTACGGGCGCAGCGACCTGGGCCGGCTCGCCGAGCGGGCCACCCGCTTCGGACTGCGGCTGTCGCGCGCCCACGCGGTCGCGGTGGCGACGGGCCCGGAGGCGTACACCGAGACGGACGCGGTGCCCCGCATGGTGGAGGCGGCGCTGCTCGGCCGCTTCGACGGCCGGAAGATCCTCCTCACGACCAAGGACGGGCGCCTGGTCTGCGTCGCCCCGAGCGCCCAGCCGGACGTCCTGCGCTATTTCGCCCAGCAGGTGCATGCGGCGACGGACGGCGGCATGGTCGCGGTCGGCCGCCCCCACCGGGGCCCGGGCGGTGTCGTCCAGTCGTACGACGAGGCGCTCGACGCGCTCGATCTGGCGGACCGGATGGACCTGGAGGATTCGGTGCTGTACGCCGCCAACCTGCTGGTCTATCCGGTGCTGACCCGGGACCGGCAGGCGATGGCCGATCTGGTGCGCAGTCAGCTCGGCCCGCTCCAGAAGGCGCGAGGCGGCGCGGAGCCCTTGCTGAAGACGCTCGCCGCCTACTTCGACGCGGGCTGTGTTGCCGCCGAGACGGCCCGCCGCCTGGCGTTGAGCGTGCGGGCGCTCACCTACCGGCTGGAGCGCATCCATCAGCTGACCGGCTCCGACCCGTCCGACCCGATGCACCGCTACACACTGCAGACCGCGGTGATCGGCGCCCGGCTGCTGGACTGGCCCGCCAAGGAACTCTGACGGCCCAGCCGGGACCGGGCGGCTCCTCAGGGCTGTTCCTGCCGTTCCTGATGGGCGTACGACGACAGCTGCGGCACTTCGCCGCGTTGTCGGAGCGCCCGGATACGCCCCGTACGAGGACGCTCCTCCGCCCTGCGATGCACCGCGTCCGGCGCCGCGGGCCGGTCCGCCACCGGGGACGACGGGACAGCCCTTGGCCCCGGCGCCCCTTCCCGCATGCGGGGATGCGGGCCTGCCTTTAGCGTGGGTCCGGGGGATTTCGGGGGTGCGCACCGAGGGAGACCCGACCATGGCTCGTCACTCACGTCATGCGCGGGAGCCTGTCGAGGGGGAGCCCTCCGCGAGCGACGCGAGAGCGACCGCCACCTCCCCGCCGTCCCGCCCCGCATCCGGCCGTGGGCGCGGTCCGTCGCGCCGGTGGTGGGTGTTGGCGGTGATCGGTCTGGCCCAGCTGATGGTGGTGCTGGACGCCACCATCGTGAACATCGCCCTGCCCTCCGCCCAGCAGGACCTCGGCTTCTCCGACGGCAACCGCCAATGGATCGTGACCGCGTACGCCCTGGCCTTCGGCTCACTGCTGCTGCTCGGCGGCCGGATGGCCGACCTGGTGGGCCGCAGGATCGCCTTCCTGACCGGTCTGGTCGGCTTCGCGGTCGCGTCGGCGATCGGCGGGGCCGCCCCGGGCTTCGAGGTCCTGGTCTTCGCCCGCGCACTCCAGGGCATGTTCGCCGCGCTCCTCGCCCCGGCCGCGCTCTCCCTCCTCACCACGACGTTCACCATCCCGAAGGAGCGCGCCAAGGCGTTCGGGATCTACGGCGCGATCGCGGGGACGGGCGGCGCGGTGGGGCTGCTGCTCGGCGGGGTCCTCACCCAGTACCTGAACTGGCGCTGGTGCCTGTACGTGAATCTGCTGTTCGCCCTGGTCGCCTTCCTCGGCGGGGTCCGGCTGCTCACCGCCGGTGCCCCCACCGTCCGCCCCAAGCTCGACGTCCCGGGCACCGTCCTGGTCTCGGCGGGACTCTTCTGCATCGTGTACGGATTCTCCAACGCCGAGTCGCACCCCTGGGGTTCACCGGACACCTGGGGCTTCCTGCTGGCGGGCGGCGTGCTCCTGGCGGCGTTCGTCTGGTGGCTGACGCGGGCCGCGCATCCGCTGCTGCCGCTGCGGGTGGTGCTGGACAGGAACCGCGGGGCGTCGTACCTGGCGATGTTCATCGCCGGCGGCGGCATGTTCGGCGTCTTCCTGTTCCTCATGTACTACCTGCAGAAGACTCTGTACTACTCGCCGGTGACCACCGGTCTCGCCTTCATCCCGATGGTCTGCTTGATGATCGTGACGTCGATGACGACGACCAATGTGCTGGTGCCGCGCTTCGGCGCGAAACCGATCGTGCCGCTCGGCATGGGCATCGCCGCGTCCGCCATGGTGTGGATGACCGGCCTGGACCTGACGAGCAGCTACCTCACCTATGTGCTGCCCGCCCTGCTCGTCCTCGGCCTGGGCCTCGGCGCGATCTTCGCCACGGTGATGAACCTGGCCACGTACGGGGTGGCCGCCCGCGACGCGGGTGTGGCCTCGGCGATGGTCAGCACCAGCCAGCAGGTGGGCGGTTCGATCGGCACGGCGCTGCTGAACACCCTCGCCACCGGCGCCGCCATGGACTACCTGTCCGACCGCCCGGTGACTCCGGCCAATGCCGCCCGGGCCCAGCTGCAGAGCTACTCCACCGCGTACTGGTGGTCGGCGGGCTTCTTCTTCATCGGGCTGGTGGTGACGGCGGTCCTGTACCCCAGGGGCGCACCCCGGACCCAGGTGGTGGAGGAGTCGGCCCCGGTCCGCGCCTGACGGCCGGGCCGGCTCCCCCGGACCTCGCAGGACCCCGCCTCCCTGCCGCGTATGCATCGCGGCACGGAGACGGGGTCCTGCGAGGTGGTTGGCCGGGGATTCGCTCGGGGGGACTGCGACTCCCCGGCCTGGCCGGGCGCGGTCCGATGGTCAGTCGGACCGCGGTGTGTTCCCGGCGGTACGGGGGTGCCGTTCGGCCGGCCCGGAGAGGGTGCCCGAAGGCGGTTTCCAGTGCCGTGCGGGCCAGGCGTCGCCCGGCAGACGGGACTTTCGAACACGCCCTGGTGCCCCTCCCGGCAAGCTTTGCCCCGTCGCGCAGGGCAAACATTGCCGGTTACGGCACTAGAGGTCGAACTCGTGCGGCGGAAGGCCGAGCGCGAAGCACGCCTCCCGGACGACGGCCTGCTCCGACTTGTCGAAGTCGCCGTCGGCGCCGCCGATGACGATGCCGATCTGGATGACGGCACGCGCCTCGGCCGGCTTCTTCTTCGCCTTGCCGATCTCCTGGAGCACGCTGACCTTGCCGAAGGCGAAGTCGGCGGTGAGCTTGTTCACGTATTCGTTGAAACGCCGCTGCAGGTCGTCCGCGGGGAAGTTCTGGAGCACCTCGTTGGAGGCGATGAGCGAGGCGACGCGCTGGCGCTCGGACGGGTCGATGGAACCGTCGGCGGCGGCGACCAGGGCGCACATGGCCATGCTCGCGTCGCGGAACGCACCGCTCTTCAGGTCGTTCTTCTTCGCCTCGAGCTGCGACTGCATCGTCGTCGCGGATTCCTTGATCCGATCCCACAGTGCCATGACGTCTCCATACATTGCTTGCGTTGCGTTGCCGGAACGAGATCCAACTCTACAGACGTGTAGAAGTTAGCAGGATGGTCGCCCGCTGCGTCCGGGAACCGGCCTTCAGTACGATGCTGCGACGCCGTGGCCGACGCGGCATCGCACGAAGGGCAGTCACCACGATGGACACGGCCGGGGCCAGCCACCAACGTCACAACGAACTGCCCGACGACAACGTGCCCCCGACGGGCCCCGCCTCCGACGGCCGGCGCCCCCGCAAGCGCGGACAGGGCGAGCTGGAGGCCCAGGTCCTCGCCGTTCTGCGCTCGGCGAACGGCGCCGCTACGGCGGGCTGGGTGCAGGAACACCTCGACGGCGACCTCGCGTACACCACCGTCATCACGATCCTGTCCCGTCTGTACCAGAAGAAGTACGTGGCCCGTGCCCGCCAGGGCCGCTCCTACACCTGGACGTCCGCCTCCGACGAGGCCGGTCTCGCGGCGCTGCGGATGCGTCGGGTCCTGGACGGCGAACGGGACCGCGAGGCCGTACTCGCCCGGTTCGTCTCGGCGCTGTCCCCGGGCGACGAGGAACGCCTGCGCGCGCTGCTGGCGCAGACGACGGAGAAGGACGAGGACTGACCCATGGGCGTCTTCGTCTACCTGCCCCTCATACTGCCGCTGACCGCGCTGCCGGTCGCGCGCCTCGCCGAACAGCATCTGCACCCGCGCAGCGCCACCCGCCTGCTGGCGGCCGTCGGTGCGACGCTCGCCCTGTGCAGCACGGTGTGCCTGGCGCTGCTGATGGTGGTGGGCACGGCCCAACTCCCCGGCAACCCGCTGCCGGACGGCTGGTCGGACCCCGAGGTGCGTGCGGCGGTGCCGTACGAGGAGAAGGCGGGCATCGTCGCGATCGGGGTGCTGGCGGCGGTGGTCGTGGCCTGCGGGTCGGCAGTCCACCGCCACATACGCCAACGCATCCGCGCCACACGGGCCCTGCAGTCCCTCCCGGAGCAGCCGTCCCCGGTCGCCGTGCTGCCGGACCCGAAGCCGTACGCGTACGCACTTCCCGGCGCCCCCGGCCGGGTGGTCGTGTCGACGGCGATGATGGAGTGCCTGACCGCCCGCGAACGCCGGGCGCTCGTCGCCCACGAGCAGGCCCATCTGGCCGCCCGTCACCACCGCTACCTCCTGGCCACCCAACTTGCCGCGCGCGCCAACCCGTTCCTGCTGCCGCTGCGTACGGCCGTGGCGTACAGCACGGAACGGTGGGCGGACGAGGAGGCGGCGCGGGCGATCGGTGACCGGCGGGCGGTGGCGGGCGCGGTCGGCAAGGCGGCGCTGTTCGCGCACGGTTCGCCGACCGCCCCGCCCGCGTTCGCCGCGTTCGCGGCGGTGGGCCCGATCCCGCGGCGGGTCGCAGCGCTCCTGGAGCCGGTCCCGCCGACCCGGCTGTGGCCCCCGTCGTCCGCGCATGTCGCCTTGGCGGGACTGGTGGCCACCGTCGGAACGACGGTGTCGGCGCTGTCGTCGCTGAACGCGACGGTGACGCTGGTGCGGATCCTGCACGAGGCGACCCCGCTCTGAGAGCGGTTCAGAGCCTGTCGGGTGACCTCTTATCGGATAGCGGACGCGGTCTGGTGCGTGCGATTCCAAGGCGGAGGAGGGAGTCAACGCGAAGGGGGTTCCCCCATGCCTTCAAGGCTATGGGGGAGTTGGTGACTGACGACAACGCGGGAAGCGTGCGTGCCAGGGCGTGGCCGCCCGGTCGGAGGTCACCCGACAGGCTCTCAGTCGGCGGCCGCGGCGTGCTCGACGACAGGCATCTCTGTGCGGGCGGCAGGCACACTGCCCCCGGACGCACCGCCCCCGCCGCCCCGCCACTTCCGGATCCTGGCCACGACGGGCTGGGTCCAACGGGCGGTGAGCGGACCGATGATGACGAGAATCAGGACGTACGCCGTGGCGATCGGCCCGATGCGAGGCTCGGTCGCCACAGCCAGACCGGCGATGACGATGGAGAACTCGCCGCGCGCGACCAGCGTCCCGCCGGCCCGCCACCGCCCGTGCGACCCGATCCCGGCGCGCCGGGCGGCGTACCACCCGGTGCCGATCTTGGTGAAGACGGTGACGACGGCCAGCAGCAGTGCGGGCAGCAGCACGGGCGGAATGTCGGACGGATCGGTGGAGAGACCGAAGAACACGAAGAAGACGGCGGCGAACAGATCGCGCAGCGGGGTCAGCAGCTCGCGGGCTCCTTCCGCGACCTCCCCCGAGAGCGCGATCCCGACGAGAAACGCCCCCACGGCCGCGGAGACCTGCAACTGCTGTGCCACACCGGCCACCAGGACGGTCAGCCCGAGCACGACGAGGAGCAGCATCTCCGGATTGTCGGAGGAGACGGCCCGGCTGATGAGCCGGCCGTGCCGCAGCGCCACATAGAGAACCAGACCGACGGTGCCCAGGGCGATCAGTAGGGCGATGCTGCCCCCGGCCAGACCGGCGCCGGCCACCATCGCGGTGAGGAGCGGCAGATAGACGGCCATCGACAGGTCCTCGATGACGAGAACCCCGAGAATGACGGGCGTCTCCCGGTTTCCCAGCCGACCCAGATCGGTGAGTACCTTCGCGATGACGCCGGACGACGAAATCCAGGTGACCCCGGCCAGTGCGACGGCTCCCACGGGTCCCCACCCGAGCAGCAGCGCAGCCACCGCGCCGGGCGTCGCATTGAGCACGAAGTCGACGGCCCCGGACGGATATTGCGTCTTCAGGCTGGTCACCAGCTCGGACGCGCTGTACTCCAGCCCCAGCAGGAGCAGCAGCAGAATGACGCCGATCTCGGCGCCGACGGCGGTGAACTCCTCACTGGCCCCGAGGGGCAGCAGCCCCCCGTCCCCGAACGCCAGACCGGCCAGCAGGTAGAGCGGAATCGGCGAAAGCCCTATCCGTCCGGCGAACCGTCCGATGATTCCGAGCCCCAGAATGACGGAGCCGAGCTCCACCAGCAGTGCGGTCGTGTCGTGCACCGTCAGCCCTCCGCAATGATCTCGGAGAGCGCGTCGACGCCCTCACGCGTTCCGACGACGACCAGCGTGTCCCCGATGGCCAGCCGGAAGTCCGGCCCGGGCGACGGATGCGCACTGTGCGTCCGCAGCACGGCCACGATCGACGCCCCGGTCCGCGTCCGGGCCCGGGTGTCCCCGAGCAGCCGGCCCCCGTACGGGGAGCGAGACCCGAGCGGTATGTGCTCGGTGACGAGATCGATGCCCTCGGTCCGTACGGCGTCGATGGGCGCGGCGTCGATGAGGTGGGCGAGTCCGGTCGCCTCCCGTGGAGTCAGGGCCACGGAGAGCTGGCAGGAATCGGGATCGTCGCGCTCGTAGAACCCGATGAACCGGCGCCCGTCGTGGTGGACGACGACGGAGATGTGTTGTCCCGACTCGGTGATGTAGTCGTACTGCACACCGACTCCGGGCAGCGTGGTCCGGTGGGTTCCCATGGCTTCCTCCCGATACGCGCGGCGACAGGGCGACGCACTTGGTGATCTCTTTAACCTTCCATTACCTTAACCGGAGGATCCCGCCGCCTGGTGCCCGCGCGCACGGAGATCCTGCTCACCTGCGGACACGGCGTGATCGGTGCACCGCTCCCGGGAGGCGGCCGAGGTCCGGACACGGCCGTGCCCGGCGGTCCGCTGCTCACCGCCGGGCACAGGGGATCGGGAACGGCGTCAGTCGGTGATCTCGATCTTGCCGTTGGCCGATGCCGATGCCGATGCCGATGCCGATGCCGATGCCGATGCCGTGGTCGGCTCCTGCGCCGTGATCTTCGCCGCAGTGTCCGAAGCCGACCCGCCCTTCAGGTTCTTCAGCAGTGCCGCCAGGTCGACGCCCGTCGTGGCGGTGAGCAGCTCCATGCCCTGTGCGACGTTGTCCGCGACCGTGCGCGACAGCTGGCTCGCGCCGTCCGTCGAGATGACCGTCATCTTGTCGACGGCGCTCAGCGGTTCGGCTGCCTTGGCGACGACGTGCGGGAGTACCTCGACCAGCATCTGGAGCACCGCCGCGTCGCCGTACTGGGCGAACGCGTCCGCCTTCTTCTGCATGGCTTCGGCCTCGGCCGCGCCCTTCGCGGCGATGGCGGCGGCTTCCGCCTCGCCCTCGATGCGGACGGCGTCGGCGAGCGCCGAGCGGTGGAGCTTCTCGCCCTGACCGGTGAGGCGGGAGCGCTCCGCGTCCGCCTCGGCCTCCTTGACCTGGGCGATGCGGCGGGCCTCGGCCTCCTGCTCGGCCTGGTAGCGGGCGGCGTCGGCGGGCTTGCGCACCTTGGTGTCGAGCTCGCGGTCGGTCAGGGCCGCCTGGCGCTGGGCGACCTTCTCCTGCTCCTCCAGGACTTCCTGCTGGCGGGCTGCCTCGGCGAGCGGGCCGGCGGCGTTGGCCTTGGCCGCCGCCGCTTCCGTCTCGGCCTTGATCTCGGCCTGCTTGAGGTAGAACGTCCGCTCGGCGACGGCGATTTCCTCGGCGGCCTTCAGGCGGGCCTGCTCGGACGCCCGCTTGGCGATCGCCTCGGCGATGTCCGCCTCCTGCTTGGCGCGGGCGGCCTCGGGGCGGCCGAGGTCTTCGAGGTAGGAGCCCTCGGTGGTGATGTCCTGGATCTGGAAGGCGTCCAGGATCAGGCCCTGGCCGGAGAGACTGGCCTCGGCCTCCTCGGCAACCTGGCCGGCGAACGCGGCGCGGTCGCGGATGATGTCCTCGACCGACATCCGGCCGACGATGGCGCGCAGCGCGCCGGAGAGTACCTCCTGGGTGAAGCCGACGATGCCGTCCTGCTGCTGCAGGAACCGCTGGGCGGCGGCCCGGATCGCGTCCTCGTTGCCCCCGACCTTGACGATCGCGACGCCTTCGAGGTGGGACTTCACGCCGCGCAGGGTGACGGCTCCGCGCACGGCGACCGGGATGTGCCGGCTGGAGAGGTCCAGGGTGAACTTCTGCTGCACGAACGGGACGACGAAGACGCCGCCGCCGACGACGACCTTCTGACCGCTGTTGTCGATGCTGGTGCGTCCGGTCACCGGGTCGGTCGACTTCTTGCCGCGCCGGCCGGTGATGATGAAGGCCTCGCTGGGCCCGGCGACCTTGTAGCGGGTGATTACCACGAGGCCGAGGAGTACGAGGAGTACGACGACTCCGACGACGGCGGTCACAACTGGGCTCATAAGGGGTCCCCCCTGCCTCCCGATCGGGGACGGCAGTTCGGTTCAGTGGGTGGTCAGCGCTCGACGGGGCGGACCGCGACCGAGGTGGTCGACAGCGTGGCCTCCACCCAGATCTCGGTGCCGCGTTCGACCGGCGCCGGGCTCTTCGCCGCGAGTTTCACGGGCTGGCCCGCGAGCCGCAGCAGGACCTCGCCGTAGCCGTCGGCCGGGATGGCCGTGACCACGGACCCGGACGTGCCGACGAGATCGTCGCCCCGCGGTGTGGCGGCGGTCTGATCGCGCATCAGGGCGCGGCTGAACTTCCAGGTCAGCCAGGCCGCGACCAGTCCGGCGACCAGTCCGGCCGCGGTGGCGGTGACCGTACCGGCACCGGTGGTGCCGAGCACGATCGCGCCGCCGAAGCCGAGCATCGAGAGGAATCCGGCCATGACGGGGAGGGACAGGAGGCCGTCGAAGAGCCCGTCGAGTACGCCCCCGAAGAGCCCTTCGAGGATTCCGTCGAAGATCAGGGAGAGAGCGAGGAGCACGATCCCCGCAATGCCCAGGCCGAGGAACAAGGTCATGTGATCACCCTTCCCGATCTGCGAAATCCTCCGAAGTTCCGTCGAACTGGCTGGATGATGCCATACCTGCTTGCGCCGTGGCATTGCCGAGGTCCGGCAGTCTTTTACTTGTTCTTGATGCCGGAGATGTGGTCGGCGAGCGTGTCCAGCGACTGGAAGGTGGCCCCGAGGACCGCGACATGCTTCCACCGCAGCACGCCGTCCGGCCCGATCAGGAACACGGCGCGGCGTACCCCGATCCCGGGCGCCGTGATCCCGTACGCCCGGGCCACCTCCCGTCCGGTGTCCGCGAGCAGCGGCATCCGCAGACCGTACGTGCGGGCGAACGACTCGTGACTGTCCACACCCTGTGGACTGATTCCCCAGACCTCCGCGTCGAGACCGGTGAAGGTCTCCATGCCGGAGGAGTACGAGCAGAGCTGTTTGGTGCAGACGGTGGTGTTGTCGCCGGGGTAGAAGGCGAGGACGACGGTACGGCCGCGGGCGTCCGAGAGCGTGTAGTCGCGGCGTTCGAACGTGCCTCCGGCGAGCGTTCCGCCCGGCAGTGTGAAGTCCTGGACGGGCTGGCCGACTTGTGGTGACGATCCCATGGCGGGTCCCTTGTGTGCGACGGATGTGCGGCGTTCGGTGATGTTCCGGTACAGCATGCTCGGTGCGGTACTGGCCTCCCACTGCGCGGACCTCTCCCCCTGCCCGTACGGTCACCGGCTCGGGCTGCCGGAATCCGGCAGGTGGGAGGGGTTGCCAGGGATCAACACGTTCTGGCTGGAACGGGGTTGGGAACCGCCTCGAGCGGGGGGCATCCGGTGTACGCGCTGAACCGAGACGGCGGGGGCGTTCAGCCGGTGGGCCCCGCCGGGGCGTAGTGGCCCAGGAACATGTCGACGCCGCTGGTGATCAGGCGGTCCGTGATCGAGTCGTCGATGGTCGTGCCGTACGAGCTGAAGACCAGGTGCGGGAAGACCAGCAGCGCGTACAGCTGGATGATCGCCGTCTCCAGGTCCGGGATGGTCAGGCGGCCCCGGTCGGCGAGGGCGTGCAGGGCGTCGGCGACGGCGGGGTGGTGGGACTCGGGGCCGTGGCCCTGCCAGGCGTTCGCCAGCTCCGGGAAGCGGTGCAGTTCGGCGGTGATGAGGTTGCGCAGGGCGATGACGTCGGCGTTGTTGCGGACGGCGGCCACCCAGGTGCGGGCCGCTTCGACGAAGGCGGTGCGCAGGTCGTCGGCGTCGGCGAGTCCGGTCAGTGCGGCGGCCGAAGGGCCGCCCAGGGGCTCGTCCAGTGCGCCCGCGATGACGGCTGTGAACAGTGCTTCCTTGCTGCCGAAGTGGTTGTAGACGGTCACCTTCGACACGCCCGCCTCGGCGGCGATGGCGTCCATCCCGACGCCGAACCCCTCCCGCAGGAACGCCTCACGGGCGGCCTTGACGATGGCCCGCCGTTTGGCTTCGGCGCGCGGTCCACCGGGGGGCTGCTTGGCGTTCCCCCGAGGGCTGTTCTGCATGGTCATGGGGCAAGGCTAACAGTCAGCTGAACTGAACAGTTGAGTTCATGTGAACTGGCCCGTACAGTTCAATTCATGAGTCCGCATGAGACGCACGTACAGCATCCGGCCGCACATCAGGCCGGGCATCCGCCCGCCCACCCACGTCGCTGGGCGGCGCTCGCCCTCGTCTGCGTCGCGCAGTTCATGCTTGTCCTCGACGTCACCGTCGTGAACGTCGCACTGCCCGACATGGCCGCCGACCTGCACCTCGGCCGCACCGCCCTGACCTGGGTCGTCACCGCCTACACCCTTTGCTTCGGCGGGCTGATGCTGCTCGGCGGCCGGCTCGCCGACGCCTTCGGCGCGCGCCGTACTTTCCTTGCGGGGCTGGCCCTCTTCACCGTCGCCTCGCTGGGCACCGGGCTCGCCGACGGCGCCCCGGTGCTGGTCGGGGGCCGGATCGCCCAAGGGGTGGGGGCGGCGCTGCTCTCGCCCGCCGCCCTGTCCCTCGTCACCACCTCGTTCCACGGCGCGGAGCGCAACAAGGCGCTCGGGGTGTGGGCGGCGATCGGTGGGACCGGGTCGGCCATCGGGGTGCTGCTCAGCGGTGCGCTGACCAGCGGCCCCGGGTGGCAGTGGGTCTTCTACATCAATGTGCCCATCGGGATCGCCCTGCTCGCCGCCGTGCCCGCCCTCGTCCCGGCGCGCGCTCCCCAGCCCTCCGCCCGGCTCGATCTGCCCGGAGCGCTGCTGGCCACGGCCGGGACCGGAGCGCTCATCTACGGACTGGTCGAGGCGGGGGACGCCGGGTGGGGATCGGCCGCCGTCCTCGTGCCGGTCGCGGGGGCCGTGCTTCTGTACGGGGCGTTCGCGGGCGTCGAACGGGCGGCCGAACATCCGCTGATGGATCTGCGGATGTTCACCCGGCGGCCGGTGCTCGCCGGCGCGTTCCTGATGCTGGTCGCGACGGCGCTGCTGATCGCCTTCTTCTTCCTCGGATCGGTCTATCTGCAGCATGCGCGAGGATTCACCCCGATGCGGACCGGGCTGGTGTTCCTGCCGGTGGCCGTCGCGGTCGGGTTCGGCGCGCATCTGGGGTCGCGGCTGGTCGGGACGGCCGGCAGCCGCGGGACAGCGGTCGCAGGGATGGTGATCACCGCCGCCGGTTCCGTACCGCTGACCCGGCTGGGAGCTGACAGCAGCGTGTACGGGGCGCTGCTGCCCGGTCTCTGCGTCGCCGTGCTCGGGCTCGGCGCGGTCTTCGTCACCGCGACCACGACGGCGCTGGGCATGGTCGGGCACCACGAGGCGGGGCTCGCTTCCGGGGTCGTCAACACGTTCCACGAGGTGGGCGGCTCGATCGGAGTGGCGGTCGTCTCCACGGTCGCGGCAGCCGGGATCGAACGCGGTGCGGTGGACGGGTTCGCCGACGCGTTCACGGTCTGCGCGGCGGCGGCCGGGGCCGGTGCGGTCGTCGCGGCCGGACTCGTGCCGCGCGGGAAGCCGGAGACGACGGGCAGGCCGCACGTGCACTGAAGCCTGCTGTGCGGATGCGGGGCGGAGCGCGGCGGCCGACGATGAAGACCGGGTAGTCGGGTGGTCCGGGCCCCGCCCCAGGAGGTTCCCTTGCAGGCCGATGCGCATGCCGACAGCCCGCCACCGCTCGACCCCGCGGTCCTGGCGGCGCTGCTCGACGGCACCACGGCAGGGGTGGGCATCCTCGACACCCGGCTGCGCTACCTGTACGTGAACCCGGCCCTCGAACGGCTCAACGGCATCCCCGCAGCCGAACACCTCGGCCGCACCGTCTCCGAAGTCCTGCCCTACGTCGACTCCCGGGAGGACATGCTGAGGGCGGTCCTCGCCGACGGGAAACCCCGCGAGATCAAATCCAGCGGCTTCACGCCCGCGGCGTCCGGGACGGCCCGGCGGTACTGGCACGGCGCGTACCACCGGGTGGAGGTCGACGGGCAGGTGGTGGGTGTCGCCGGGATCGTGCTGGAGGTGATGGCCTCGGAGGAGGAGCAGCGCCAACTGGAACAGGCGCGACGTCACCTCGGTCTTCTCGACTCCGCGGTCACCCGGATCGGTACCACGCTCGACATGGACACCACCTGCGCGGAGCTCGTCGACCTCGTCGTCCCGGCGCTGGCCGACATCGCGACGGCCGAGGTCTTTCCGCCCGACGTGGCACCTCCCGTACGGCCCGCGCCCCCCGGCGTGCTGCGGCTGCGCCGGGCCGCACTGGCGGCGGTCGCCGGGCTGCGGGAGGAGTTGGCGGAGTTCGGGCTGACCGGCGAGTACATCGACTACCAGGACGGCGCGGCCGTACAGCGCTGCCTGGCGACCAATCAGCCCGTCGTCCGGAACTTCACCGGCGACGATCTGCTCGGCCGCTCGGCAGCAAGTCCGGGGCGGGTCGCCGCCTACCGCGCCCTCGGCATGCATTCGTCGGTCAACGTGCCGCTCGCCGTACGCAGTCGGCCGCTCGGCGTCCTCAGCCTGGTCAGGGCGGGAGACTCGCTGGCGTTCTCGGACGAGGACGTCGTCGTCGCCCGGGAACTCGCCGGACGGGCCGCGGTCGAACTGGACCATGCCCGCCGTTACGCCCACGAGCACACCATCGCCCTGGAGCTCCAGCGCTCCCTGCTGTCCGAGCCGCGCCCGCCGCACCCGCACCTCGAGGTCGCCACCCGCTATCTGCCGGCCGACCGGAGCGTGATGGTCGGCGGCGACTGGTTCGACGTCATCCCGCTGCGGGACGGACGCCATCTGAAGGCGATCGGCGATGTGATGGGACACGGGGTGGAGGCGGCGGTCGCGATGAGCCACTATCGCTCCCTGCTGCGGCTTCTCGCCGACGACGAACTCCCGCCGCACCGCATCCTGGCACAGCTCGACCGCATGGTGGAGCGGTCGGGCCTGGACCGGGCGGCGACATGTCTGCTGGCGGTCGTCGACCGGTTCGGCGGGATGTGCGAGGTGGCGAGCGCGGGGCACCTGCCGCCGGTCTTCATCGACCCGGGTGAGGCGGGGACCCGGGTGGGCGACATAAGGGCGGGGCCGCCGCTCGGCACCGGGTACGGCGGCTACACGACGACGGCCGTGGAGGTCGGTCCGGAAACGGTGCTGTTCATGTACACCGACGGTCTCGTGGAGCGGCGGGACGAGGACATCGACGTATCGGTGCGCCGGCTGGAGCAACTGACCCTGCCGGTGAACGGAAGCCTCGACGATCTGCTGGACGAGGTGCTGGCGACGTTCGGTCCGGGCGCGGAGGACGACATCGCGGTGCTTGCCTCGCGGCGACGGACCCGGGCGCGGAAGGAGAGGGAGTAGCAGCCGCGTTGTCAGTGGGTGCTGCGAGGATCGCTGTCATGGAGACCACGGAGCCGTTGCTGCTCGTCGATGTCGAAGCCGCCGTCCGCGCCGGTTGGGGTGCCGACACGACCACGCCCGACCACCGGCCGCACTGGACTGCGGACAATCCTGCCCGGGACCAGTGCGGGGTCACCGCCCTCGTGCTCAACGACCTGCTGGGCGGCGAGCTGATCCGCGGCGAGGTCCGGGTCGACGGTGAGCGCACCGACTTCCACTGGTGGAACCGGCTGGGCATGGGCGTGGAGATCGACCTCACGCGGGAGCAGTTCGGGCCGGAGGAGATCGTCACCGGTGGCACGGTGATACCCCGGCCGGCGGAGATCGTACGGCTGCGCGAGGAGTACGAGCTGCTCCGCGGCCGGGTGCTGGACCGGCTCGGACGGTAGGGGGCGGCGGTCAGGGCATCCGCCGGTCAGCCGAGTTCCAGGCTGGTGATGCCGAACAGCCCGGTGTGGTCGACGTCCGGCGTCGGACCCGTGTACATGCGGGCTGTCTCGAACGAGGGGGTGAGACCCAGCTGTTCGGCGAGCCGGACCGCCGCCGGATTGATGTCGGGTACGTCGACGGCGATCTCCGTCTCCGGTGCAGTGGCCGAGAGGGCGCTCACCAGGGCGGCGGCCACCTCGGACGACGTGGCGTGCAGCGGGCCGATGCGTGATGACGTTCGGCACGGGCGCAGCACGGCGAAGCCCTGCATCTCCCCGTCGGCCACGGCGGCGAGAGCGGTGCGCATGGGGGCGGCGACCCACGGGGCGAGAAAACTGTCGCGCTCGGCGGGGAAGAAGCGGCGGTCGAAGGCAACCAACCGATCGAAGGGGAGCGACCGGGCGTCGACGAGGAAGACACCGGGCGGTGCGGTGATGTCCGTCGGCGGCAGCCCCTCCCAGCGCATGTTCGTCCACGCCGGACGGAACCCGGATTTACGGTAGTTGGGCTGCTGGGCGACGACGCCGTCGAGTCCGACGTTGCGCCCGGCGAGCCGGTCCATCCCGGCGCGCCAGACCTGGATCCCGTAACCCCGGCCGCGCAGCTCCGAACGGGTGAGATAGAAGCCCAGGAAGCCGAAACCGGAGCCGTAACGGATGACGGAGACGGAGGAGACGGGTTCGCCGTCGAGTCTGCCGATCAGGAAGCCGCACGGGTCGGTGGCGAAGAAGGCATGGCTGTCGGTGCGGCCCGGGTTCCAGCCCTCGGTGTGGGCCCACTCACCCAGCATGTCGATGTCGGCGGCGCTTGCTGTGGTGATCTCGAATGTCGGCACGGGGCAACCTGTACCCCGTGCATGATCGGTTCAACGGGCTTCCCGAACTCACCACCCGGTCCAGAGCAGGTGGTTGACGAGCAGGGCGACGACCGCCTGCGCCGTCAGCCAGCCGCGGCGGGTGGACCCGGGGAGCAGTGCGGCGGCGGGCAGCAGCCAGAGGACGAACGGCTGCCAGATGCGTTCCGTCTCGGCCTTGCTCATTCCGGACAGATCCGCGACGAGGAGGGCGAGGAGCGCGGCCAGGGCGAGGAGGCTCAGCCGCTGAGGTGCGGAGGTGGCGCCGGTGCGGACGGCGCGGACGGCGGACGGGGCGCCGGCTGCGGCCCGGCGGAGACCGGCGACGGTGGCGAGACCGGCGGCGATCGTGGTGGCTGCGAGGTTCGCCCAGACCCAGTAGGCGTACGGACGGATCCCACCCGCCCCCTGGTAGTAGCGCTCGACCAACAGCCGGTACCCCTCCCACCAGTTGAAGCCCGCCAGGGTGAACGCGACCGGCACGACGAGCGCTCCGAGCAGGAGAAGCGGAAGGGGGCGTGCGGTGCGGGCGAGGAGCAGGACGGCGAGGAGCAGGAGCGCGATGAGCGTCAGGCCGTACGAGAGATAGCAGGTCAGGCCGTAGAGGAGGCCGGAGGCGAGGGCGGCCGCGGCGGCGTGGCCCGGCCGGGTCCGGCGGGTTGCGGCCAGGGCGAGGAGGGCGACCGACCACGCGGCGACCGCGGCGAACCAGGCGTCCGCCGAGGCGCCGGTCCAGACCGCCATCGGCGCGAGGACGAGGAACGGGGCAGCGCGGCGGGCGAGGCGCTCGTCGGTGAGGGCGCGCACCGTGATCAGGGCGGCGACGACCGCGGAGCCGCCGAGCACGATGCACCAGACACCGGCCCAGCCCCCGCCGCCCAGCCCGATCCGGTCCAGCAGCACGAAGGTGAGCGTGGCGCCCGGCGGATGACCGGCGACATGGGCGGGCCAGTTGCCCGGGGGGCCGACCAGGATGTGCGTGTTGAATCCGCGCAACGCTGCGCCGATATCGTCGAAACGGCTGATGACCTGCAGATATTCATGCTTCGTGGTGAGCCGGTCGGCGATGCCCCGCCCCCAGCCGTCGATCATCGCCAAGGAGAAGATCCAGCCGAGGGAGGCTGCCCACGCGGTCGCGAGCAGACCCCGCCAGGGCAGCCGGCCGGCGAGGACCGGCCCGTACGCGACGACGGCCGCGGCGACGACCACGGCGGCCGGGGTGCCGGGGCCGGTGTGCGGGTACCAGGACGCCAGCAGGGGCGGCCAGTTCACGAAGAGGCTGCCGTCGGCGTCCTGGATCGCCCGGCCGACCAGCACGGCGGCGGTGACGAGCAGGACACCGGTGGCGGCGGCGATCAGGTCGAGGCGTCGGGCCCTGGCGCGGTGGTTGCGGCCGGCGGTGCGCTGCTCGTGTTTCAGGTGCTCCTCGGTCTTCACACAGGCACGCTATGCAGGGCGGGGCGAGGACGGGTGGTGCCACCGGGGCGCGTCATCGAACTGTCGGATCTTGGCCCGGTTGGCGGTCATCGGGAGTGACGTCGGAGTTCTGTCAGGAGTCGTACACGCTGCCGCCGGAGTCCTCGGGCTTAGCGTCGGGACATGGGCGACCGTCGTCACAACAGAGCGTTCCGGATCCCGTTCCGCTTCGGTGGGACGGGCCGTGCCGGGCCGTCGGATGACGGACCGTCCGCGCGGCGGGCCCCGGCCGTGCTCGAACGGCTCCGGACCACGGATCGGCTGCCCTCCTCCCCCGGGTTCTGGCGCAGCCCCGTGCGCAGTGTCCGGTTCACGGCGGTGCTCGGGCTCATCCTCCTCGTCGGGCTGACGCTGGTGTTCGTGACGGGGCTGCTGTCGTACGCCGCGTACAACCCGGATCTTGCGGCGGTCAACGACAAGACGCCGGGCAAGGGACTGCTGGGGTTCTACCTGTTCGCCTGGCCGACCGGACCGCACTGGCTGTACCGGCTGACCCAGGGGCTGCACGTCACGTGCGGCATCGTGCTCGTACCGGTACTGCTGGCGAAGCTGTGGTCGGTGATCCCGAAGCTCTTCGCGCTGCCGCCGGTCCGGTCGGTGGGGCACGCCCTGGAACGGGTGTCGTTGCTGCTGCTTGTCGGCGGGGCTCTGTTCGAGTTCATCACCGGGCTGGTCAACATCCAGGTGTTCTACGTGTTCCCGGGGTCGTTCTACACGCTCCACTTCTACGGGGCGTGGGTGTTCTTCGCCGGGTTCGTCGCCCACATCGGGCTGAAGCTCCCACGGGCCGTACGGGTGCTGCGCAGCGGTGAACTGCGCGGTGAGACCGATGAGCTGGCGTCCCCCGCCCCCGATGTGCCGACCATCTCCCGGCGCGGCGCCTTCGCCATGGTGGGGGCCGGGTCGCTCCTCCTGTTGGTCACCTCGGTGGGACGGAGCTTCGACGTGCTGCGCGGCACCGCACTCCTCACCCCGCGCGGGGCCGCCGACCCCGGGACGGGGCCCAACGGCTTCCAGATCAACAAGACGGCCGCGTCCGTCCGGATCATCCCGGCCGACACGGGTGAACGGTGGCGGCTGACCGTCAGCGGACCCGCCGGGGATCTCGTGTTCACCCGGGAACAGCTCCTGGCCATGGATCAGTACAGCTCCGCGTTGCCGATCGCGTGCGTGGAGGGCTGGTCGACCGCGGACCAGTGGTGGCGCGGGGTGCGGCTGCGGGATCTGGCGGCGCTCGCCGGGTATCCGGACCGGCCGCCGGGGGTGTTCGTGGAGTCCGTGCAGCGCAGCGGGCCGTTCCGGAAGGCCGCGCTCCGCGACAACCAGGTGCGCGACCCGCGCTCGCTGCTGGCGCTGGAGGTCAACGGCGAGACGCTGTCGCCGGACCACGGGTACCCGGCGCGGATCATCGTCCCGGCCGCGCCCGGCGTGCTCAACACCAAATGGGTGAACCGGCTGACGTTCGGGGAGCTGTGATGCGGAGGACGAACGGCCCGCGGTATGCGGCGGTCTTCAGACGCTGGTACGGGGAAGGGCCGCTGCATCTCCTGCTCCTGGCCGCCACCTTCGCCCTCGCGGGCTACGCGGGTGTGCGGCTGCTGGAGGGGGACACGTCCGGTGTCGCGGTGTGGTTCGTCGGCTCCGCGCTGGTGCACGACCTCGTGCTGCTGCCGGTGTACGCGACGGCGGACCGAGGCGTACGCGCGGTTCTGGGGCCACGCTCCGGGCTGGTCAACTTCGTCCGCGTGCCCGCCTTTCTCTCCGGGCTGCTCCTGCTGATGTGGTTTCCGCTGATCAGCAGGAAGGCGACCCATTACAAGCCGGCGAGCGGGCTCTCCCCCGACGTGTTCCTCGGGAACTGGCTGCTGATCACAGCGGTGCTGTTCGCGGTGTCGGCGTGCTGGCTGGGCGTCCGGGCCTTCCGGGTGCGGCGCAGGGCGATGAAGGGGCGGCCGTCCGACACCCACTGATCGACGGTCCGGTACGCGTTCGGCTGCGCGTACCGGAGCAGGGCCGGGGTGCCGAGCCGGGCCCAGGGAAACAGCGCGCCCCCGGTGGCGGCCCGGTCCTCCTCACCGGTCCCTCCCGGCGCGAGGCGACCGTCGTACAACCGGACCTGGACCCGCTCGTCGATGTCCAGCGGCGATGTCTCCGCGATCAGGAGCCCGCCGGGGGCGAGGAGGTCCGCGGTGCGCAGCAGGAGACCGTGCGGGTCGCCGCCGATGCCGATGTTGCCGTCGATCAGCAGCACGGTGCCCCAACGGCCCTCACCGGGAAGCGGGTCGAAGACGGAACGGTGCAGCGCCGAGCCGCCGGTCCGGAGCGTGCGGGCGACGGCGGCGGCGCTGACGTCGATGCCGAGTGCACGGTGGCCGCGGGAGGCCAGTTCCGCGACGAGGCGGCCGGGACCGCACCCGATGTCGAGGACCGGCCCTTCGCAGCGGCGCAGCGCCGACAGGTCGGCGGCGTCGGCCTCCGCACACCAGCGCTCGACGTCCAGGGGCAACAGCCAACCGTCCGTACGGCGGAGGAAGAGCGGACCGTGGCCGTTGCGCAGCGCGTCGGTGTAGGGGTCGGTGGACCACGGGGCGAGGTCCTCTCTTGCGGAACCTGCCGTGCTCATGGCGCCGCGGCCCGGCACCGTACCGCTCACCGGGCCGCCGCCGCGGTCAGCCGGGCCAGCGCCGCGGCGAACTCCCCGTGCGGTGCGGCGGCGGCGACGTGCGCGGCGTCCGCCGCTGTGTCCACGTCCCGCAGCCGCGGCAGATCGCGCACCGTCAGTCCGGCGTCGACGAGACGCCGCCGCTGGACCGCACCGGTCTGCGGGACGGACATGGGCACGCCGCGCACAAGGTCCGGGTCGGGGACGGCCAGGCCGAGTGCCCAGAAGCCGCCGTCGTCGGCGGGGCCGAACCAGGCGTCGCAGTCGTCCCAGGCGTCCGGGGAGAGCGCGGGCGCCAGTTGGGCGGCGGAGATCTGCGGGGTGTCCATGCCGATGAGCAGGGCCGGACCGGTACAGCCGGCGAATGCCGCCGCGAGCCGCTCGTCGAGTCCGCCGGAGCTCTGCGCCACCACCTCGACGCCCTCCGGCAGCCAGGGCCCGGGCCGCCCGTCCAGCACGAGTACGCGCCGCCGGGCGGGCAGCGAGAGCATCGTGCGCAGCGTGTCCCGGAGCGCCGCCTCGGCGAGCTGTGCGGCCCCGGCGGGTGTGAACGGCGGCGTGAGCCGGGTTTTGACCAGTCCCGGCAGCGGTTCCTTGGCGATGACGAGGAGGGCGGTCGGGCCGGACACGCTCATCGGGACGCCCCCTGACGGGCCGTCCCCGCGCTTGTCCGTTCCGGCGGCCTGCGCAGGACCGCGCGCATGTCCCGTACCGCATGCCAGGTCCCCCACCAGGTGCCGGTCACCTTGGACCTGCCCGTACGCGGCAGGTACGGGACATCGGTCTCGGCGACCCGCAGCCCTGCGTCCGACGCACGCACCACCATCTCCAGCGGGTAGCCGCTGCGCCGGTCGGTGAGCTCCAGTGCCAGCAGGTCCGCCCGGCGCCCGGCCCGCATCGGGCCGAGGTCGTGCAGGCGCAGTCCCGTCCGGCGGCGCACCATCCGGGCCAGCGCCAGATTCCCGGCGCGGGCGTGCAGCGGCCACGCGCCACGGCCCTCGGGGCGGCGGCGCCCCAGCAGCAGATCGGTCTCGCCGCCGGCGATCCGGCGTACGAAGCCGGGCAGCAGACCCGGGTCGAGGGAACCGTCGCAGTCGCAGAAGCAGACGAACTCCGCTTCGGCGGCGAGCAGTCCGGCTTGGCACGCAGCGCCGAAGCCGCGTCGCGGCTCATGTACGACGGTCGCCCCGAGCGAGCGGGCGAGCTCCGCGGATCCGTCGGTGGAGCCGTTGTCGACGACGACGGCGCGCCAGCCGTCCGGGATACGGCCCAGCACCCTGGGCAGCGCGGCGGCCTCGTCCAGACAGGGGAGGATCACGTCGGCGTGGGGGGAGCGGGCGGGGTAGAAGTCGGTCACCTCGCTCACACTACGGAGCGAAAGCCGGCATTTCGGGCTTCAGGTTCTTACGGAAGACGGACGTCGACCCTTCGGCGGACCGCCGACTGCCCGACCCGGCGGCCGGGATGCCAAGGTGACCGTATGGAGAACATCTCGGACACCTCGGGTCCCGAACCCCGCCCCGGCGGACCGCGCGGGCGTCCGGAGCCGGAGCGGCCGTCGGTCAACCGGTGGCGACCGCCCCCCTCAACGCCGCACCGGCGAACTCCTCCATCCCCTCCGCGAAACCCACCTCCGGGCGCCAGCCCAGTTCCTCCCTCAACCGCTGGGAATCCGCCGTCACATGGCGTACGTCTCCGAGCCGGTACCTGCCGGTGATCTCCGGTGCCGGACCGCCGTGCGCGGACGCCAGCGCCGTCGCCATCTCGCCGATCGTGTGCGGATCCCCGCTCCCCGTGTTGTACGCGGCGAAACTTCCCGCCCCGCGTCCCCCCACGGCCTCCAGCGCCACCGCGTTCGCGACGGCCACATCGCGTACATGGACGAAGTCCCGCCGCTGACCGCCGTCCTCGAAGACCTGCGGTGCCTCGCCCCGCTCCAGCGAGGAGCGGAAGAAGGAGGCGACCCCCGCGTACGGGGTGTCGCGCGGCATCCCCGGGCCGTACACGTTGTGGTAGCGCAGGGCCACCGCCCGGCCGCCCGTCGCCCGGGCCCACGCGGCGGCCAGATGTTCCTGGGCGAGCTTCGTCGCCGCGTACACATTGCGTGGGTCGGTGGGCGCGTCCTCGCCCACCAGCCCCGGCGTCAGCTCTGCCCCGCAGTCCGGGCAGCGCGGCTCGAACCGGCCCGCCGCCAGATCGTCCACGGCCCGCGGCCCGGGCCGGACCCGTCCGTGCCGGGGGCAGTCGTACCGCCCCTCGCCGTAGACGACCATCGAACCGGCGAGCACCAGATTCCGCACACCGGCCGCGGCCATCTCCGCCAGCAGGGCGGCGGTCCCGAGGTCGTTGCAGCCGACGTACTCCGGGGCGTCCGCGAAGTCCTTGCCCAGACCGACCATCGCGGCCTGATGGCAGACCGCGTCGACGCCCCGCAGCGCGTCGGCCACCGCCGCCCGGTCCCGGACATCGGCAACGATCAGCCCGTCCCGGCCGTCTCCGGCGCCCACGCCGTGGGCCGACTCCAGCAGCGCGTCGACCACCACCACCTCGTGCTTCCGCGCCGCCAGCGCCCCGGCGATGTGTCCCCCGATGAAACCGGCTCCGCCGGTGAGCAGTACGCGCATGTCCGTCACGCTAAGGGCTGTCCCGTCATCCCTGGTGGATCAGCGCACGGTGTCAGATGTGGTGCATCGCAAGGCGGAGGAGCGTTCTCGTACCTGGGCGTATTCGCGCGTTCCGGCAATGCGGCGAGGTGCCGTAGCTGTTGTCGTGCGCCCATGCCCTGCGCCGTGCGGGCACGTCACGGAATCGCCGGACCGAACGGGCGTCGGCGGAACCGAGCGGCCGTCAGGCGAACAGGAACGCGGTCGCGGTCCCCGCACCCAGCGCCGAGCCCGCCACCGTCTGGGCGACGCTGTGGTACCCGAGCGCCACCCGTGACCAGCACACGGCGACCGTCATCGCATACGCGAGCAGCCACCACGGCGAGTGGACCGCGGCCAGCAGCGCGACGACCGCCGAGGCGACCGACGCGTCCACCGAGATCTTCCAGACGGTGTTGACGGCCAGCAGCACGACCGTCATCGCCCACAGCGCCAGCATCGCCACCAGGATCCCGGTGGGCGCGTGGCCGAGGACCATGACGACCGAGCCTGCGCCGATCGAACCGAGGATGACGAGGAAGATCGGTGCTCGCTTCGTACGGTCGACCACATGCCGGTCGCCCCAGGTGCCGCGCCCCCGCTCCCACTCGATGTATGCGGCCGGGAGGATCCCCGCGCACAGGGCGCCGAGCAGGCCCCACAGCAGACCGGTCCAGTGGCCGGCGGCGGCCGACCCGATGCCGAGCATGCCGGCCAGCAGAAGGTTGCGAGGCTGCAGCACATCCGTGACCACGCGGGCGGTCGAGGCCGTCGTCGGGTCGGAGCCGGTGGCCGAATCGGTGATCGTCATGCCGTCCTCTCCATGGCAGCCGAAGCCGCCAGTACGTCCCGGGCCCGGTCCTCGGTGACGGTCCGGTAGGCCGTCGCCACCTGCACCAGCCACGCCACTTCACCGTCCTGATCGGTGGCGTGCTGGGTGCCGACTGCCGCGGCGCTGCCGGCGGGAGCACCGGTCTTCATCGCGGTGAGGGCGGCCTTGATCCAGTATGCGTCGGCGAGCGGACCGGCCTTCGCGGGGGCGGGGGCGTCGGCCGCGGCAGCTGCCGTGGTGGCCGGGAGCAGGCTGTCCGGTACGTAGTGCCGCAGCTTCTCGACCGCGTCCGCGATATCGGCGGCCCACCGGTCGATCCGGAGATCCGCTGGGGTGCCGAACCGGGTCAGCTCGCGGCGGAGCGACGCCGGGGGCTCGAACGGCTGGTCGGGGAACGCCGTCATCAACTCGTACCAGAGCGCGTGCAGTCGGGTCTGGGCCCGCCACAGCTTTGCCCGACGCCGCCCCTTGCTGAGGGCGGGGACGGAGGCGCCGACCGCGAAGAACGCGAACAGCACAACCTGCGCGGCCTCGGTGACCTCGTCGAACTCCAGCGCGAAGGCGGCACTCGGCTGGTCGACGACGCTGACCCACAGGAACAGGGTGCGGCTGACCGTGTAGGCGACCCCGATGAACATCGCGAACGTCATCATCGCGAGCCCCACCCGCAGATGGCGAAGCCCGGCAGCGGCGGTGGCCAGCGCCCACTGGTAGGCGCAGACCGCGGACGCGGCGCCGAGGTAGAGGTAGAACACGCTCATGTACAGCGTGGCGCCCCACTGGCCCGCATGGTCGGCGACGAAGCGGTCCGACGGCACGGAACGGTCGACGACGGTGAAGAAGAGCACCGTCAGCAGGATCAGCGTGGCGACGGACGCCTTGGCCGCCACCTGCTGGACCGCCCGGGCGAACCGGACGTGCCGCGGGACGTCACCGGCGTCGGGGTACTGGCCGTAGATGGCGACGATGTAGCTGAGGATCGCCAGGATCGCGATCGTCGCCGTGTAGTGCTTGATCAGAACCGAGAGGTCGGTGACCGGGCTGTTGTTGAGCCCGATCCGCACCACCTCGGTCTTGGTCCACAGGGCGGCGGCGAATCCGGCGTAACAGCCCCACAAGGCGCGGCGACGTTTGTCCTCTTCGTCGCCCCACAGGGCGGCCGGCATGCGCCACACGGCGACAGCCGTCATCAGGACGGCTATGAGATAGCCGGCGAGGTCGAGCGGGGTCACGGCGGGATTCCTCTGGGTGGGAGAAGGGGACAGGGTCACGTACGGCGGAACAGCCCGCGGCGGCGGTGCGCGACCGGGCGCGACAGCGAATTGGCGAGGCGCCCCACCATGTCGTCGCTGGTCACGTCCCTGGCCATCCGGGGGATGAGCGAGGCGCCGAACTCGGCGATCCGCTCGTCGTGCGTGTCGTACTGGGCGCGGGCCTGGACGGTGGAGTCGCCCGCGCGCAGCGCGTCGGCGATGCCGGAGTCCACGACCCGGGAGATCAGGGACGTGTCGAAGACGGGCAGCAGCCGCTGGAGCTGGTCCGCGTCGAGCGAGGTGCCGTGGTCGAACCACTCGTGGCACAGCTCGTGCAGGATGACGTGCTGGGTCCGGTACGCGGTCGGGCGCCGCCGGTAGAGCACGAAGCTGGTCGGGCCGGAGGCGAGCCGCAGACCACAGGCGGCATCGACGCGCGCCAGCCGGTCGGGCAATTCATGCAGGACGATGGTGCGCCCGCGGGCCGCCTCCATGTTGGCCACCAGGCCGGCGATCGAGAACGGTGCGGGGATGGGGAGGTCGGCCAGTCCGGCCTCGCACTCCTTCCGCAGCTTGCGCAGGGACATGGCGGCCTACTGCGCCGACGGGCCGTCGGCGGCGGAACCGCTGCCTTCGCCGTCGGCGGGGGTGCCGGGCCGGTTCTTCGCGTCCTCCAGGAGCGAGAGCGCGAACTGCAGGAGTTCCGGCGGCAGACCGTCGTCGGCCAGGCCGCGTCCGGCGAGCCCGCTGATCTCCCCGGTACGCCGCTTCGCGAGGAACCGCAGCCCGGCGACGACGTCGTCGACGACCTCGGACTCCTCCTTGAAGAAGCGCCAGTCGACGCCGAAGCCCAGTCCGAGGGCCTTGAGGATGTCCTCGGACGGCTGGGTGACCTTCCCGGCGAGGATGTTGGAAAAGTAGCTGTGCGACAGCGAGCCGCCGCGTTCCCTGACCAGGTCCGCGAATACCCGCCCCGAGATCTTCTGGCCGGGGAAGGTCTCCTCCACCATGTATTCGACCTTCTGCTGCAGCGTCCGCAGCTCCGGCGCGCGCTCTTCGCCGTTGTCCATCGGGGCTCCCACGTTCACGTCCGCCGGCACGCGCGCCCCTGGGACGCTGCGCCTGCCTGGATCCGGTCGACGGGCTCGTACTGTAACCAACCGGGATGAGGGGTCCGCAGCGTGGGGAGGCGGGCGAGACATAGCGGAACATCCTGCTCCGCTGTCAGGAGTGGGCTTGCGTAAATACTCTACGTCACTGTTAACTCGAAAAAACATGGGCAAGGGACCACGAGGGGAGTCCCTTGCCCGTGAAGTCGTCATGCGCCCGTGTGCCCGCGCGCCCGGCCGTGTGTTCGGGCCCGCAACGAGTTGTAGCCCTTCACGACGGGGGATGCGTGAAGGGCTACTCATGCATTATGACCATTGATCACTCCTCCATCAACTGACCGGCTGATCAGTGTCCACCGCCCCCTGCGGTCCGAGGGCGGCCACCGCCGCTGCTCCCGCTACCGGTTGCGCCGTCGTTCTGGAGGGCTGAGGGCTGCCCCGTAATCCCTGGCGGGCGCACGACGACAGCTGCGGCACCTCGCTGCGTTGTCGGAACGCCCGAATACACCCAGTATGAGGACGTCCTTCCGCCTTGCGATGCACCGCATCTGCAATGCGCGATAAGGGTTTATGCATGCCGGGCGGAGTGTAATTACACGCCGCGCGCGGTCGCTTGCATCGTGCTACGGTGGATCTCAGTTGCGGTTGTGGTTCCCGAAAATCCAAGGGCTCTTATCGCCACAATTGGCTGATGGGTGCGCTTTTGTAATTCCGGCATCATCATTCCGGACGGGGTAATCATTGCGGCGACGCGGGACCGGCACAGTGCGAGGTCCCCGGGCACTGCCCCAGAAGGAGAAAAGACATGGCTACTGGCACCGTCAAGTGGTTCAACGCGGAAAAAGGCTTCGGCTTCATCGAGCAGGACGGTGGCGGACCTGACGTCTTCGCCCACTACTCGAACATCGCCGCGAGTGGCTACCGTGAGCTCCAGGAGGGCCAGAAGGTGACCTTCGACGTCACGCAGGGCCAGAAGGGCCCGCAGGCGGAGAACATCACCCCCGTGTGATCCTGCAGATGCTCCAGCGTCTGACGCGCCGAGACGCGCGTGCGCAGCTGGGACCCGCACCTTCGGGTGCGGGTCCCGGCTCGTTGCTTTTTCCGGGCCCGCACCTGTGTGCCGGCCCCGTCCCCGTGACGGACACGGTTCATCATCCGCCGTGCCGGACGCGGTTCACTTTTCGCAGCCGGGCTTCTTCCGTGCATTTCGTCGGCCCGTTCCTGTGATTCCTGCGCCCCTTCACTTCAACGCGAAATTCCTCGATACGCGCCATATCGAGGGAGAGTTCTCCTGGAACCGCTCAACGTGCAGTAGCGACTGTTACTCCGGCGACCGCGGCGGAGCCCCGAGACGTTCCGGTTCGGGCTACCGTTCCGGTTCCGGATATCGCTCCGATGGCTACGGCCGCCGAAGAAATCATGAAGTCCCTTGGGCTGGCCGGCACATGGGAGGCGACGTCGCGGGGCTGGGCGGTCTTACCCGCAATGCGCGTTCGGCGACCGCGTGCCGCCGGCCGGGCGACGGCACACCCGTTTGGCGTACACGGGAGGATTGATCGCGGGTCACTGCCAGAGCGCCTCGGCGACCGCGACCCCGGCGAACACCGCGCCCAGCGCCGCCACCACGCTCGCCACGACATTGGCCGCCGCGTAGAACTTCGCCCCGTCCTCGGCCAGCCGCAGCGTCTCGTAACCGAACGTCGAATACGTCGTCAACGCCCCGCACAGCCCCGTACCGACGAACAGCTGAACCTGCGACGAGGCGGCACCGGCCGCCACCGCGCCGGTCAGCAGTCCCAGCAGCAGGGATCCCGCCACGTTCACCGCGAACGTCCCCCACGGGAAGACCGTGTCGTGCCGGGCCTGGACCGCACGGTCGGTCAGATAGCGGAGCGGGGCGCCGATCGCGGCGCCGGCGATCACCAGCAGCCAGGTCACCGGCCCTCCTCGCGGTCGCGGGGGCGGACGATCTCGCACGCGTCGAGGACGACGACGCCGTCCCCGGTCAGTTCGTCGATGACCGGCAGGAACGCGCGGATCCGGTCCTCGGTGTCCACGATCACGACCGCCACCGGCAGGTCCTCGCTCAGCGACAGCAGTCGCTGGGTGTGGATCCGCGACGAGGCGCCGAACCCCTCGATGCCACGGAACGCACTCGCACCCGCCAGCCCGGCACGGTGCGCCCGGTGCACGATCTCCGCGTAGACGGGGCGGTGGTGCCAGACGTCGGACTCCCCGACCAGGACCGTCAGGCGCAGCCCCCGCTCGGCCGCCCCGGCCGGTTCCGTCTCCCTCGTCATGGCTGCCTCCACGCCAGCACGCGGCGGGTCACCCACACCGCACTCCACACCGCGGCGAGCGCCGCCACCAGGGTCAGCCCGAGATACGCGATGCCGGTACGGGCCCGGCCGCCGTCCACCAGCCGTTCGATGTCCGCGGCGTATGCGGAGAACGTGGTGAACCCGCCCAGCACCCCCGTGCCGAAGAACGGGCGCACCAGCCGGTGCGCCGCCCATACGTCGCTGATCAGGACCATGAACACGCCGATCACCGCGCACCCGAGGACATTCACGATCAGTGTCGTCCAGGGGAAGCCGCCCGGCGGGGTGCTCCAGATCAGCGACGCTCCGTAACGGGCGGTCGCTCCGGCGGCGCCGCCGAGGGCGATGACGCCGAGGACGGGCCACTGCCCGCCCGGCTGCCGGCTGCGCTGCCCGGGTGCGGGCGCGGCACCCCGGGTGCCGTCGGGACCGTCCGTCACGGTCGTTCGGGGCTGCTGGGCTCCCATGGGCGCATGTCTCCTACCTGCTGGGTGCCCGGACACGAGCACGTTCCACCGCAAGTAGGGACCGTTGGCGGCACTGCTGCCGCGGTTCGGGTACGGCGGGCCCCACCGCCGCGCAGCAACCGTCACCAGTCCCTGCTCGCACCAGACTATCGCCCGGCCGAACGCTGCGCCCACCGCGCTCGAAGTGACCGGATTCTGCGGGTGGTTGACAGCACGATTCCGGTTCGGTGACGGAAGAGGTCCATAGAGCTCCGGGGCTCCGCCCGGCAGCTGCCCCAAGATGTCGCGACGGAGGGAGGGAAATCCGGAGAATGCTGTTTCGCTCATTTAGAGGGGAGGGGCGGGTGCTAGGCTCGCGCGGATCGGGAGCGCGGAACAATGGAGAAGTCCCGAGAACGTCTGGGAACCCCCGAGAGCACGAGAGAGCGCAAGGGAATGGCCGTGGAGAAGACCTCCCCGAGGATTGTGGTGGTCGTCCCCACCTACAACGAACGGACGAATCTGCCGATCCTCGTCGATCTGCTCAAGGATCTGCACCTGCCGAACCTGCACATCCTGGTGGTGGACGACAATTCTCCCGACGGCACGGGGGATGTTGCGGACCGGCTCGCGGCCGAGACCTCGGGCCTGGTCGGGGTATTGCACCGCACCGAGAAGGACGGGCTCGGGCGCGCCTACGTGGCCGGGATGACGCGTGCGCTCGCAGAGAAAGCGGAAGTTGTCATTCAGATGGATGCGGACCTCTCCCATCCGGCGTCGGTGGTTCCGGTCATGGTCGAGAAACTGTTCGCCGAGAATGCCGCAGTCGTCATTGGGTCCCGTTATGTGGAAGGCGGTTCGCTGGCCACCGAGTGGCCATGGCACCGCAAGGCGCTCTCCGCCTGGGCCAATTTCTATGTCAATGCCATTTTGCGACTGCACGTGAAGGACGCCACCGCCGGATTCAAGGCATGGCGGGCGGACACTCTGAAATCGATCGATCTGCCGTCCGTCCGCAGCAATGGATATTCCTTTCAGGTGGAGATGAACTACCGCACGGTCAGGCGCGGACTGCGGATGGTCGAGGTCCCGATCCGATTCGAGGAGCGGGTGAACGGTGAGTCGAAGCTCGGACTGCGCGTGCAGATCGAGTCGGCGGTGGCGCCGTGGAAGCTACGGTTCGGCAAGCAGGACTGAGCAACCGCGGCAGTGCCCCGGGTCCGGGCCGGGGAACGTACGGCGCGGACCGGCCTAAGAGCCTGTCGGGTGACCTCTGATCGGGCGGCCGCGCCCTGGCACGCACGCTTCCCGCGTTGCCGAAATGCCCTAGTAGCTCCGCTACGAGGACATCCCGCCGCCTTGGAATCGCACGCACCAGGCCTTGTCCGCTATCCGATCGAAGGTCACCCGACAGGCTCTAAGCCTTCAACAGGGCGAGAACTTCCTCGTCGGGCGTCTGGGAGAAGTCCCGGTACCACTCGCCGACGGCCGAGAAGAGGGCCGGCGTGGAGAGACAGACCACCTCGTCCACCTGCGTACGGAGCCAGGCGATCGTGTCCGCGGGCGCCACCGGAACCGCCAGCACCACCCGGGCCGCGCCCTGCGCCCGTACGACCTCGCAGGCGGCCGACGCCGTGGCGCCGGTCGCCACCCCGTCGTCGATCACGATCGCGGTACGGCCGGCCAGCTCCAGCCGCGGCCGGTCGCCCCGGAACTGCCGTGCCTGCCGGGTGAGTTCCGCTGTCTCGGCGCGCTCCACGGACGCGATGTCCCCGCGGCTGATCCCTCCGCGGCGTACGACGTCTTCATTGATCACCCGCACCCCGCCCTCCCCGATGGCACCGAATGCCAGCTCACGGTGGTACGGAACACCGAGCTTGCGGACCACGATCACATCGAGAGGTGCGCCGAGCGCGGTCGCCACCGCCGCGGCGACCGGGACCCCGCCCCGGGGCAGCCCCAGAACGACGGGTCTCTCCCCCTCTTTCTCCCCCTGCAGATGCCGGAGCGCTTCGGCGAGCTGCTTGCCCGCATCGGTGCGATCGGTGAACAACACGGTGGTTCACCTCCGACCCAGGGGAGACAGAGGCACGTACGCACCTACTTCGAAGCAACCCCATTTGCGGCGCCCGCGCAAGTCGGCGACGGTCGATCCATGGAACGGATCGGAGCGGTACTGATCGACATCGACGGCGTGCTCACCGTCGACTGGGAACCGCTGCCCGGTGCGGTGGCCGCCCTGGACCGGCTGCGTGCCGCCGGACTCCCGGTTGCCCTGGTCACCAACACCACCTCACGCACGCGTGCCCGGATCGCCGCGAAGCTGGTCGCGGCGGGCTTCCCCGTCGGCGAGGACGACGTCCTCACCGCGCCCGCCGTCACCGCCGCGTATCTGCGTGCCCACTGCCCGGGTGCCCGGTGCGCGCTGCTCAATACCGGCGACGTCAGTGAGGACCTGACGGGCGTGACCGTCGTCGACGTGGGGGAGAGCGCTCCCGCGGACGTGGTCGTCCTGGGAGGCGCGGGCGACGCGTTCGACTACGCGTCGCTCAACGCCGCGTTCCGCCACCTCCAGCACGGGGCCCGGCTGATCGCCATGCACCGCAACCTGTACTGGCGTACGGAGGAAGGCCTCGCCCTCGACACCGGGGCCTTCCTCCCCGGGCTGGAACGGGCCGCCCGGACCGAGGCGGAAATCACCGGCAAACCCGCCGAGGCGTTCTTCGCGACCGCCCTGGCCCATCTCGGCGCCACCGCGTCCGGCACGCTGATGGTGGGCGACGACATCGAGACCGACGTACTCGCGGCCCAGCGGTGCGGCATCACGGGCGTCCTCGTCAGAACAGGCAAGTACCTGCCCGAGACGCACCGCTCCGCCACCGGCACCCCGGACCACGTCATCGACTCCTTCGCCGGCCTCCCGGCCCTTCTGGACCGATGAGCCCCGCGGCCTCAGTCGCTGTCGCGCATGAGATGCGGCAGCCACTACCGCCGGTGGTCGGCGTGGGCCGCGGCGGCAACCCGGCTGTTTCCTGTGCGTCGTTCTGTGCCTCGACGCCGGCATCGCGACCAGGAGCGCCGCGGCGACCACCGAGGATTTCCTGGTCGGCTATCGGGCCGTTCCGAAATCCTGCGTCCAGTAGTGGCCGGGCTGCGCGAGTCCGATGCCGATTTCCTTGTACGTGCAGTCGAGGATGTTGCGCTTGTGGCCGGGGCTGGTCATCCAGGCGTTCATCACCGACTCGGGGGTGGAGTAGCCGTAGGCGACGTTCTCGCCGTAGGCGCGCCAGGTGTAACCGGCTCGCGTGATCCGGTCGGCGGGCGACGATCCGTCGGAGCCGGTGTGGGACATGTTCCGGTGGTCGGCCATGTCCTTGCTGTGGTCCTGCGCGGCCTTGGTCAGCTTGGCATTGACGGTGAGCGGCGAGCATCCGACCTTGCTGCGCTCGCTGTTGACGAGCGCCAGCACGCGGGCCGTGTCCGCGGGGGCGGTGGTCGGGGCGGGCGCTGCCGATGCGCTCGCAGACGCCGCAGGGCTCGTGGGCGCACTCGCAGTCGGCTTCTGCCCCCGGGGGCCGGCCTTCCAGTGGTGCGCGGAGTTCACGGACTCCCAGTGGGCGGAGGGCCGGCCGCCCGCGTCCTCCGGAGAACCCATACAGGCCATGGCCGCGGAGGGGATACCCACGGCTCCCGCTGCGACGACAGCGATGGCTATCGGGCGGTAGGACTTCTTCCTGCGGTGCTTCCTCATGCGTGACCTCGCTCGGTAATCGCCAAGCGCCCCGGTAGGGCAGGGCTCAGCGCAGTTCCTGGGCTTGAGCTTTGGAGATGCTGTGCGGCCGTCATTCTTGGAACTGCCGCGAGGCGGGGCAACACGCCTCATTACTATCGAGCGTCGTAGTGACGGCCGGCCCTTGCCGCAGCCGCCCGGCCGTGCTTGTCCGGCTCCCGGGGCAGCGAGAAGTCCTGTTGCGTCGTCAGGGTTCCCTGCATGCCGATGGAACGGGCGCGACCACCCGCCCGTTCGGATTCCGGCCCACCCTGTGCGGGGCATGTGACATCAAGTCGGACAAAACTCATCAAGTCGCCGTCGTGATATCTACTATTCGGTGACCGCATTGCCGAACATCGGTGTGGGAGATGTCACCGGCGAATGAATGCGCCTTCTCTTTTCGTTTCGCGCTGCGCAACGTGCGGTTCGTGAGTGCGCAAGGAAAGGAATGCCGCCCGAAAGGCGATAAAAGAAGATCACCTGAGCCGGGCGGGCAAAAGGATCACTCCGGCTGTGACGGGGCACCGCATCCGCGGATGCCCGGGAGCACCCGTCCCCCGGCCGAGCTCACCGAGCGCGGTGTGTTCTCCCGCGACGCCCGGTTTCGTACGCCTCCCCGCGATCATCCGGAAACGCCTGCCGGAGCCGCTCGGAGACCACGCGCCGGCCTGGGCCCGCCGGAGCGGACCCAGGCCGGCGCGGGCCTTCAGGTGCGGCCGTAGCGGATGGTGTGGTCGGCGAACTCCAGGGCCATGTCGGTGGTGACGGTGGGGCGGGTATGCCTGATCGTGTGGAGAAAGTCCTCGGTGGTCGGCTGGGCCCTCTCCCCCGTGTCGAGGGTGCGTTCGAAGACGGACTGGGCGACCGTACGGGCGGCTTGCTTGATGTCGGCGGGGGTGAATCCCTCGCTGGCGTCGGCCAGCACGGCCGTGTCGGCTTCGGTCCCGGTCTTGGCGATATAGCCGGCCCACAGGGCCTTACGGGCCTCGTGGTCGGGCGGCCCGACGGGCAGGACGTAATCGAATCGGCCATGACGCAGGAAAGCCGGATCCAGGGCGGCGACCGTATTGGTGGCGCAGATGAGCAGTCTGCCGTCGCGGTCACGGAACCGCACGATCGATTTGAGGAGCTCATTGACCACGCCGACAGAAATGGGGTCGGCGAGATTGCGGGTGCCGGCGACTTCCTCCACCTCGTCGATGAAAACCAGCGCATGGTCGAGTTGTGAGATCTCCTCGAAGCGGCGGCTGAGTCCGCTCGCGAGCCCGTCCTCCAGCGCGAGCCGGGAGGGGAAAAGTTCGACGAACGGCCAGCCGAGCCGACTTGCCACAGCCTTGGCGAACGTGCTCTTGCCCGTACCCGGGGGACCGAACAGGACGACGGCCTGGGGAGGTTCGACGCCGTGCGCGTCAGCAAGCTCGGGGTTGGCCAGCGGAAGCACCAGCCGGCGTTCGACGAGCCGCTTCTCGTCCGCCATACCCGAGAGCTTCTCCCAGAGCCCGGCCGCGGGCACCGTCGCCCCGAGCGAGGACAGGATCGCGGAGTCCTGGGCGGTCACCGACTGCACCTTCTCGAAGTACGTCAGCCCCCGATGCTGCCGGAACCCGGAATGGCCGAGCGCGGCGGCGCCCGTCTCCTCCTCGGGCAGGACCGCGGCGACGATCTTGGCTCCGGCGCTCTGCAGGCGGCGCTCCAGGGCGGAGAGCAGCGCGGTGCCCAGCCCCAGGTTCCGCCAGGCCGGATGCAGGGTGATACGCAGCACCCAGGCCCGGTCGCCGTTCACCCGCCCCACCGCCGCGCCCACCAGATGCCCGTCGGCCACCGCGACGACACCGGGATTCTGCGCCTGCACCGCGGCGACGACCTCGGACAGGCGGAATACAGCGGGCTGGTCGGTCGTGGTGCTCTCGGCGTCGAGCCGCACCACCGATTCGAGATCGTCCGGCGTGAAGTCCCGCACATGCCACACAGCCATGGCCCGGCCCTTGGACGTCGCTGCTTGAACTTCCATCATCAGCCAGGTCCGGCACGGTCGCCAATCAACGGCATACGGTCGCTCCGCGGGCGCCGGGCAAGGGGCTCGCCGGTGCGGCCCGCCTCATCGTGACGGCGAGCCGGTCCGATTCCGCGGTCCCCGGAACAACCGGAGCCCGGCAGGAAAACCCTCAGGACGTGGACTGCCCCGGCAGATCTCCGGGAGGCGTACGGCTCACCGTCCGGCCCAACGCGGCCGCTGCGCGGGCGAATTTCACGGCGTCCACGACGGCCGCACCACCCAGGTCGTTGTTGAAGTACACATACACATCGTCCTCGTCGGGCCAGGCGTCCACGATGCGACGGGCCCAGGACGTCAACGCCTGGCGGCCGTAGCGCGGCGGCGGCTCCGCGATGCCGCCGTGAAACCGTACGTACCCCCATGACGCGGTACGCCACAGCGGCGTCACCGGGCGGGACCAGCGATCTGCCCAGCACAGGGCGCTGCCATGCCGTTCCAGCACCGCCCGGAGCTCCCGCTCCGTCTCCCACCACGAGGTGTGCCGGAGTTCCACGGCCACCCGAACCCCGTCGGGAAAGCAGCTCAGGCAGGCGTCCAGAGCCGCGATGTCTGCATGGAAGTTCGACGGCAGTTGGAGCAGCACGGGTCCCAGGCGGTCGCCGAGACCCTCGGCGTGATCCATCAGCCGGAGCACCGGCTCCTCGGGATCGTGCAGCCGCTTCAGATGGGTCAAGTAGCGGCTGGCCTTGACCGCCATGACGAACCCCTGCGGCGTCCGCTCCCGCCAGGAGGCGAAGATCTCCTCCGTGGGGAGCCGGTAGAAGGCGTTGTTGTTCTCCACCGTGGCGAAGTGCCGGGCGTACTCCTCCAGCCACAGCCGCTGCGGGTGCCCGGGGGGATAGAGAACGCCGCGCCAGTCCTTGTACTGCCACCCTGAGGTTCCGACGAGCATGGGCATGGTCCGATCTCTGCCCCTGAGGCCGAAGGCCGTAACGCCTCGCCGGGCGAGTGCGCTGTGGTGGAGGCACGTTCGGGCACGGGCACGGGCACGGGCGCGTGTCGCACGCCGTCGTTCATCGGCGGGTGCGCCACGCGGCGAGCAGATCTTCGGGGCCGTAGACGGCCTGCAGCCCCGAACAGGCGACTCCGCAGCGCGAGACCGCGACGAGCGGGACAGGAGCATCGGTGACGGCTGCCCGGTGTCTGTGCAGTGCGGTGAGATCGTGCCCGTCGAACGGCGAGGTCTCCAGCCACTTGATCGAGCCGAGGAACAGCAGCCGTTTGGCGACGGGCTGCCCGTCGGCGCCCACCAGGTCGATCTCGATGTCGTTGCTGCGCGTCCAGTAGCCGCCGATGGCCGGTGCGGCGGGCAACTGACCGTCGGGCAGGGCGCGTGCGAGCGACTCGCGGATCAGCGGCTCGACCGCGCGCCCGCGCCAGGTGGTCCAACGGTCCCTGATACGGGCGAGCGTGAGGTCCCCGCGCAGGCGCTCGATCTCCGCCATGTGCGGTTCGAGGAAGGCCAGCCAGAACCGCATGTAGGGGTCCGCCACCCGATAGCGGCGTTCCTTGGACGGGCGCAGGGAGAGCGGGAGTTCGGTGGCCACCGCACGCTTGTCGATGAGCAGGTCCGTGGCCCGGCTGAGGGTGCTGTGCGCGATGCCTCCGGCGGCCCGCGCGATGTTGCTGAAGGTCCGCTCCCCTGTGCCGATCGCGCGGAGGACTTCCCGGCCCATCGCCTGGGGTGGGAATTCCGCGGCCAGTGAGCGTTCCGCGGAGACCAGGAGGGCGGAGGTCGGGTTCTCCAGCGAGGTGGTCAGGAACTCCCACATGGAGGCCCCCGGGCGCCACTCCCGGCAGAGCATCGGGAGCCCGCCGGTGATCAGCGTGGCGTCGAAGGCGGTGGCCGGGTCCAGGTCGAGCATCTCGGCGATGTCGGCCGGGTTGAGCGGACCCAGGACCATGTCGCGCCCCCGCTGGTGGAAGGGCCGGTCGTAGCTGCCGAGCGCCTCCATCATCGACAGATCGGAACCGATCAGGAGCAGCAGCACCGGCTTGCGACTGAGCAGGCGGTCCCAGGTTCGCTGCAACATGCCTTCGAAGGCGTCGACGCGGTCCATGAGGTACGGAACCTCGTCGATGACGATCACGCTCGGAGTGTCCTCGGGCACGATCTCCGCAAGCAGTCTGAAGGCCGCGTTCCACTGGCTCGGTGCTTCTTCGGCGTACAGGCCGCGCTCCGGCAGGGTGGAGGTCGCCACCGCATCGGCGAGCTCGGCGAGCTCGTCCGCGGCCGACCCGCCGGCCGCGGTGAAGAACAGATACGGCACCCCGGCACGCTGCAGGAACTCTTCGACCAGGCTGGACTTTCCGACCCGTCGCCGACCGCGCAGAAGCGTGCATTGCCCAGGCTTCGCGGACCCTGCGGCAGCCCGGACCTCGTCGAGCGTCCGCCCCAGAATGCTCAGCTCCCGGGCCCGGCCGATGAAGCGGTGCACGGCGGTCCCTCCTGACTGTCCCCAAAGATAGTAGCGCGGAAGATACTATCTCGTCCGCTAGTAACGTCTGACGTCGCGAAGGCGCGGTCCGGTGCGGTGGGGCACACGCGCGACAGGCTGCTCGGCGGGGCCGCGTCATCCGCGTGCGCACAGCGCCACAATGGAGATGCGGGACGCGCCTGCCGTTGCGGAGAGCGGGGCCCTTCGATGCCGTACATAGCCGTCACTGCATTGAGCCACACCGGGCTCATTCGCGACCACAACGAGGACAGCCTCGTCGTCGGACCGTGGACGCTGTGCGGCACCGTGACCGAGAATCCGCAGACGCTGCTGTTCCCGCTCGGCACGCCGCTCGTCGTCGCGGTCGCCGACGGGATCGGCGGGCAGCCCGCCGGCGAAGTGGCCAGTGCGCTGGTCGTCCGCCAACTCGCGTCGTTCGGCCCTTCGTTGGACAGCGAGGAAGCCGTTCGTGACGCGCTGAACGTCTGCAACGACGCGGTGTACGCAGCCGCCGACGGCAATCCGGAACTGGTCACCATGGGGACCACGGTCGCGGGCGCCGTCGTGCTGGCGGAGTCGCTGCTCGCTTTCAACGTCGGCGACAGCAGGGTGCTCGACGCGACTCGGGACGGACTCCGCCAGGTGAGCGTGGACGACAGCCCGCCGTTGCCCCCGGGCCGGCGCACCACGTCACTTGTCACACAGGCGCTCGGCGGCGCCCGCCGGTTCAGCGCCATCACGCCCCACGTCACGACGGCGCCGCTGTCCGCAGGTGATCGCTACCTGGTCTGCACCGACGGGCTGACCGACCAGGTGACGGAGGACGCGCTCGACAGTCTGCTGCGTGTGCACAACGACGGCAGGGCCGCTTTCGAGCTGTGGAAGGCCGCTATCGAGGCGGGAGGCCCCGACAACATCACGCTCGCGATGGTGCGCATCGGCGAGTAGGGGCGAGCGGGCCTGGATTGCCGGTGAGCAGGAACTGATCGGTTCCGCATCCGCGCACAGGCTTCCTGAACGGATGGGAGACGGTAGCTGCCGCCCCGGTGGAACCGCGGTCCGGGGCGGCCGTGTGGATGGCTGCCCCTCTACGTGGTCGTCGGCGCGGGAGTCTCGCCGGCGCGGTCGACCGCGGCCTTGGTGAGGACCGCGGAGGTGCCGACAACGGTCCCGGCCGGGCCGGCGTCGCCGGCTTCGGTGAGGACCGTGCGTTCACCGAGGAACGCGTACGTGGTCCGGTCGAAGATCCACTGCGTCTGCTGCCCGTGTGCCGTACGGGCGACGGCGATGCCCTTGCGTCCTGTGGCGTCGGTGGCCGCATCGACCACCGTGACTCCGGGGATCTTCGCGGCGGCCTTGTAGAGCGCGGCGCTGACCTGCGGGGGTGCCCAGGTCTCGGCCAGCAGTTCGCCGATCGCGGTGAATGCTCGCTGGTCCGGGTCCTGGCCCTGTCCGCGGGTCTCGGCCCGGATCAGTCTCAGCAGGGCGTCGGGGTCGGTGGGCAGCGACGCGACGTACTGATGGGTCGGGTCGCTGATCGACGCGGCCTCCTGGTGAGAGTTGCGCGGCTTGGGTGTTGCCCCTCGGCTGTCGAGGTCGTGGACCGGCGCGTCGCCGCCGAGCGAGGAGTCGGGCTCACCCTCCTCGCGCAGCAGGCCGGGGCGGCTGCCGTCGACTGACAGCCACACCTGCCGCGTGTGCGCGGGAGGCATGGTCACCTTGCCGCCCCCGGCGCTCTGCCCGGCGTAGGCGACCTGGCTCTCGATGTACACGAACTGGTCGGCGCCGACCGTCGGTTGCTTCTTTCCGGCGGCCGCGAGTGCGATGCGGTCGAGGAGGTGTGCCGCTTCGGACGTGCCGGGGGCGCGGCTGCCCGTGACGGCGGTGGTGCCGTGCCCCGGTGTGTCCGCGAGGTTGACCACCACGATGCCGCCGACCGCCAGGGCGCAGGCGACGGCGGGCACCATGACCCGGACCAGACGCCGACGCGGGCGCGAGGCCCGGGGGGTGAGGCCGCCGCGCGGTTCGGCGACGGCGGCCTTGCGCAGCAGGGTTTCCTTCAGCAGCAGTTCACGGTCGGGGCCCAGGCCGGGGACCGGCGGCGGGGGCAGCAGTTCGGTGAGGCCGGGGCGTTCGGTCTGCTCGGACCGGTGGTGCGTACGGCGCCGCGAGGTGAAGTTCATCGGTGGTTCTCCTGGGGCAGCAACGGGGCCACGGTGCGGCCCGGCAGTGGCTTGGCGGGGGTGGCGGGGGCTCTGTTTCCTGCCGCGGGTGGCCGTTCGGTTCCGGCCGGCGTGCCCTGCGCGTGTGTGGCGCGGGCTTCGGCGCCGGTGAGCTCGCGCAGTCGGGTACGGGCGCGGGACAGGCGCGACCGGACGGTGCCGACCGGCACTCCGAGTGCCTCGGCCGCTGCCGCGTAGTCCAGGCCGGCCCACACCACGAGGGTGAAGACCTCCCTGTCCCGGCGGCGCAGGCGGGCGAGAGCGGCGTGCGCGGCGCGCAGTTGCTCGCTGTCCGCGAGGTGCGTGACGAGATCGTCGGCGAAGTCCGGGATCGAGCCGCGTTCCGGGACGCGGGCGAGCGCGATCTCACGGCGTCGGCGTGCGCGTGCGTTGCGGCGCATGATGTTGGTGGCGATTCCCAGCAGCCACGGGCGCAGACTGTCCCCGTCGGGGCGCAGCTTCTCCCGGCTGCGCCATGCTTCCAGGAAGGTCGCCGAGACGACGTCTTCGGCCCCCGCCCAGTCACCCGTCACCCGCAGGGCATAGCGGTACAGCACTTGGGCGTGCTCGTCGTACAGCTCTCCCAAGGCGTCGCGGTCTCCGCGGCGGAAGCGATTCCTCATGAGTGATTCCACACTCTGCTCTGCCACGTCCGTTGCGCCGGTTCCGGTGACGTGCGCCACACGTGCCGTTTCGGGGACGCGTCCTCGCGCCCGGCGTGACCCAGCTCACGGGAACGCCGGCGCACGGAAGCGCAGTGCAGGTCATGAACACTTCTTCCCTACCTCGCCGGAGTGTCCTCCGCACTCTGGCTCTCGCCGTCGCCCTGGTCGGCAGCGCGACGCCCGCATGGGACACCACCGCCTTCGCCGCGGAGCCGACGACATACGCCCTCACGATTACTCACCTGGACCGCACCGGCCACAAGACGGGGAACTACGCCACCAACGTCACCGGAATCTCCGGCCCGGGCGCCGACGAGGCCGTCCATCCGTACGACGCTTCCGGTACGACCACCGTGCGCCTGCCCCGGGGCCGGTACCTCCTGGACAGCTCCCTGACCACAGGCAACGAAGCGGACGGGACGGACTGGGTCGTCCAACCGCGCCTCGACCTCGACCGCGACACCACCATCACCGTCGACGCACGGACCACCGTCCCCGTCGACGTACGGCCGCCGGACGGCTCCGCAGGCTTCCTGCACAGTGCGATGTTCGTCGAGGTCACGCACGACGGTGCCACCCGGGACGCCAACCTGATCAACTCCAGTTCGAACCTGCGCGTCGCGCACCTGGGCCCCGACAGCGAACCCGGATCGGTGAAGCAGTGGTTCGACGCGTACTGGTCGACCAAGACCGCCGGCTACGCGCTCGGCTATACCTTCACCGGCCCCCGCGCCCTGACAGGGCTCACCCGGCACCCCTCCCCGAAGGACCTGGCCACCGTGCAGATCCGCGGCGCGGCCCGGCCGGGCGCCCCGGGGACCGCGTCCGCGACCTGCAACAGAGTGCCGGACCGACCGTCGGCGTCGCCCAGATGCTGGCGACCCCCGGCACCGCCACCTACCTCGTGACACCTGAACGCGGCACCTGGGACATCTCCTACTCGACCCCCGGTACGCCCGGCGCGGCATCGAGCCGCTACAGCGCCGACGGCGTCGCCGTGCGGGCCGGGGGCACGACCACGCACACCTTCGACAACGCCGTCTTCGGCCCCGACCTCACCGGCCGGCCCGGCGTCGTTCGCGACGGCAACCGCGTCACCGTCGATGTCCCGCTGCTCGCCGACGGCGATGGCCACGTGCCGTGGTCACCGCAGTTCAGCACGGCCTCGACCACTCTTTACCGCGACGGCGTGCGCGTCGCCACCAAGGCAGGCGCCCCCGGACGGGCCGCGTTCAACGTGCCGTCGGGGCGAGCGGCATACCGGCTCACCAGTACGGTGAATCGCAAGGGTGCGCCCGGCGTCGCCACCCGCGTGACCACGGCGTGGACCTTCACCTCGGACAGGACGACGGGTCCGGTCCCGGTCCCGGTGAGCGCCGTGCGGTTCTCGCCCGAGCTCAGCCCGACCGGCACCGCGGCGGCGAACGCGGCACTCCGTGTGCCCGTCACCGTGATGGGCGCCGCCGCGGACGGACGTGTGTGCTCGCTGGCAGTCTCGGTGTCCGTGGACAACGGCGTCTCGTGGACCCGGGTTCCGGTCGAGAACGGCGCCGTCACGATCCACAACCCGAACGCGGACACCGGTGTCTCCTTGCGCGCGAAGCTGACCGACACCGACGGGAACACCCTCACCCAAACCGTCATCGACGCCTACCGGACCCGATGACCCCGTAACGGCCTTCCCCGCGACAGGGAGTGGGCTCCCGACCGCGGGGGAGGCCGGGGAGTGGAACCGAGCACCCCCGCGGCCGGTCGCTGTGGTCACCTGCCCCCGACGTCGCTGATCTGCCACTGCTGACTCCCGGCGCCGCGCTGAATCACCTTCAGGTCGTCAGTGGGCGAGCCGCACCAGGGGGCGCACGCGCGAGGTGAGCTCGGCCAGCAGCCGGTCGGCCTGCGGCAGTACGCGGGGGCCGAGGGCGGCGGCGCCGACGGCTACGGCCACGCCGGCCCACGCCAGTGGGCCCAGCGGCGTGCACCCGAAGAAGTGGCTGACGACGGGAGTCTGGACGAGGGCGATGAGCACGGCAGCGGAGCCGAGGACGGTGGCCAGGATCAGTGGGCTGTGGCGGCGTCCGACGACGGTCTGGGTGAGCTGGGCGCCGACCACACCGCACAGGGCCATCGTGCTGGTGCGTTGCGCCGAGCCCGGAGTGAGGGTGCCGATCAGCCATGCGATGGCGGCGCCGATTCCGGTGATCAGGCCACGATGGCGGATCTGGCGGGTCAGCGGCCCGCCGAGGACGGCGAGGCCCACGGGTACGTCGTCGGCTGCGGTGGGCTCGCCCTCGGGTTCCGGATCGTGAGGGGTGACCGCGACCGCCATCGCCGGGAACATGTCGGTGAGCAGGTTGACCAGCAGCAGCTGACGCGTCGTCAGCGGTGACGTACCGGACAGCAAGGTGCCCAGTACGGAGAAGCCGACCTCGCCGGCGTTCCCTCCGAGCAGAATGCTGATCGCGTCGGCCACGCTTCGCCACAGGGCACGGCCCTCGCCGATGGCGTCGATGAGAACCGACAGTTCGTCGTTGGTGATCACGAGGTCTGCGGCGTTGCGCGCGGCGGCCGATCCGCGCGCCGCGATGCCGATCCCGACATCGGCGGCCCGGATGGCGGCGGCGTCGTTGGCGCCGTCCCCGACCATGCCGACGACGCGTCCCGCCTCCCGGAGCGCCTCGACCACCTGCAGCTTCTGCTCGGGTGCGACGCGAGCCACGACGCCGCAGTCCCGGAGCAGGCGCGCCCGCCCCGCCCGGTCGAGTGCGGCCAGCGCGTCACCGGTGACGACCGTGACATCCGATGGCCAGCCAAGAGCGACCGCCACGGAACGGGCGGTCTGAGGGTGGTCGCCGGTGAGCATGACGGGTCGTACGCCGATCTCGCCGAGACCGGCCACGAGCGGAGCCGAACTGGCGCGAGGGGTGTCGGCAAGTGCCACGAAACCGATGAGTTCCAGCAGTTCGAGGGGCTTGTCCAGGGCCTCCGCCGCCTCTTCCACCGCGAGGCGGCGCCGGGCCACGGCCAGCAGCCGCAGGCCCTGGGCGGCAAGGGCATGTGCCGCGGCGACGGCTGCCGGATCCGCATCGGGGCAGCAGGGCAGCACGACTTCGGGCGCCCCCTTGACGACCAGCATGTCCTCGCCGTCGTCGTCCCTCCCGACGGCGGCCGCGTAGCCCCGGCTCGCCTCGAAGGGCTGGGCCCGCACGGTGGTCCACCCGGTCGCGGGCGGGGCGGCTGCCAGGACGGCCTCGTCGGTGGCGTGGGCGTGGGCACCCGGCTGCTCGGCGACGCGCGGGCAGGCTCGGGCGGCGATGCGAAGGATCGGTTCCGCTTCGGGGCCGGTCGTCGGTTGCTCGGCGCCGGCGGCAGTGACCAGGCGGACGACCCGCAACCGGTTCTCGGTGAGGGTCCCGGTCTTGTCGAAGCACATGGTGTCCACGCGTCCCAGGGCCTCCAGACTGCGCGGCGTGCGGACCAGGACACCCAGCCTGCTGAGCCGCCGCGCCGCGGCCATCTGCGCCACCGTCGCCACCAAGGGCATGCCTTCGGGGACGGCGGCCACCGCGACTGCCAGCCCGCCCTGGAGCGCGGTGCGCACCGGGCGGCCGCGCAGCAGGGACAGGCCGGCCACCGCGGCGCCGCCGGCGAGAGTGAGGGGCAGGACCCGGCGGGTCAGCCGGTGCAGTCGTGCCTGGACCCCTGCCGAGGTGGGGACCCGGGCGGCGAGGGACGCCGCGCGGCCGGCTTCGGTCTGGGCGCCGGTGCCCACCACCACGGCGCGGGCGTGGCCGGCCACCACCGTGGTGCCCTCGAACGCCATGCAACTGCGGTCGGCGACGGGCGCCTGTGGTACGGCGGCCACCTGTTTGCGGGTGGGCAGTGACTCGCCGGTCAACGAGGACTCGTCGACCTCGAAGCCGCTGACCTCCAGAAGCCGCACATCGGCCGGCACGACGTCGTTGGTGCGCAGCTCGATCACCTCGCCGGGCGCCAGTCGTTCGGCCTCGACGAGGGACGCCTCATCTGCTGACACGTCGGGGAGCCGCCGGGCTGTTCGCCGTTGCCCGGTGACGAGCTCGGACAGTGCCCGCTCCGCGCGCAGCCGCTGTACTCCGCCGACCAGGGCGTTCCCCGCGACGGCGCTGATGACGAGGAATGCGTCCACTGCGGATCCCAGCAGTGCCGATGCGCTGGCACCGACCAGCAGGATGGGGGTGAACGGGTCGTCGAGTTCGGCCCACACGGCGCCTGCCAGATGTGCGCCGACCCGCGCCGGCGCGAAGGCCGGATGAGTGGCTGCGGCGCTCATGACGTGTCCGGCCCGGGCCCGCACCACCGCCCATGCGGTGGGCGCGGCCCGCGGCGCCCTCGCCAGCCGGTCCATGACCTCCTCCGGACGCAGAGCGTGCCAAGGCACCCGCGGCCTGGGGTGCGGGGCGGTACGGGCGGCTACACCCAGCGCGGTGAACCAGCCCGACACCAGAGCCGCGGCGGTGGCGATGTTGACCGGGCTGATCCGCAGTTCGAGGGGGAAGGGGACCCGTTGTGTCCGGGCCCCACGGGTGAGCACCAGGAGCTCGGAGAGCGTGGCGCCCGCCTCGGCGAGAAACTTGGACCGCCGGCTGGCCGCCCGTGCAGCGGGCACGGCGGACAGCAACCGCCACGTGCCCTCCAGCCCGCGCAGCGGCAGAATGTCCGCGCCCCAGACGACAGCGCTGCGCTCGTCGGCGACGGCGACGGCGATGTCACTGCGGAGCAGTCCGTCGAGTACGTCGCGGGCGGGCGCGGTCAACGCCCGTTCCGCTGCAACCCGGTCGTCCGGCACGCGCGCCACCGTGAGGACCGTCCGCCCGCTGCTCTGCAGGCCGGCCACCACCTCGGCCAACGGGATCTCGGCAGGGGCGAGTTGGTCGGCCAGCGTCCCGAACTCGCCGAGCGAGTGGTCGTCCAGCACCACAACGTGCAGGCCGGCCCGGCGCGCCGCGTCCAACGCGGCCTCGGCCATCGGGTCGACTTCCCAGCCGACCAGGACGGTACCGACGTCTTCGCCGTCCACCGACGCGATCATCAGTCCCGTGTCCGACCGCCCCTTGTCCGACGTCAACTCGTCGGGCACCGGTCGCAGGCCGAGTCCCGGCTCCCCGGACGGCGTCGCTCCGTCCGCGTGCGCACTCAGGGCTGCGAGGGACTCCTGCCACAGCCGACGGTGGTCCCAGCCGGCCATGCTGGGATGGACCTCGAGCACGGTGCGCCGAGTGCCGCGCAGCGCTTCAGGGTGCAGGACCAGGGTGTCCACCAGCTCCAGCCGGTGCAGCCGCTCCGGGCTGCGGACCAGCACCTCCTCGCGCGCCAGGGCGCTGCCGAGCGCCGCGGTGAAGGCCGCCGGACCGTAGCGCGCAGCCTTGGGCGAACCGGCCAGTACGGTCTCGGCCGCCCCATCGAGGTTGCGGGTGAACAGGAGCGTGGTGAGGGCGCCGCCCAGCATCCCGTTGATCGCGGCGTCGGCATACTTTTCGCCAGGGCACGAACGCAGCGGCGGACGTGCGACGTCGTCTCCGGCCAGGGTCAGCCTGTCCGGAGCGCACAGCGTGTCGTGCAGGGCGTCGAATGTCGCGAGCTGTGCAACGGACTCCACCAACTGGGCGGTCCGCAATGCCGCGTCGAGCAGCAGCGGAGTCGGCGACTGCCCGACCCCGCAGACCGCCGCATGGGCCGCGGCGAGCACCAGGTCGGCCACGTCCGGGCTCAGCGCGCGGCTCAGCACCGTCCGTACCCGGGAGTCCTCGCGCATCACGACGACCGCGGCCACGGCGACCTCCGGCACGGGCTTCAGGAAGAGTGCCCGTGCCGCGAGGGAGGTGGCGATGCCCGCCGCGTCGCACGCCACGGCGACAGCATTGGCGCGCACGCCCCCGGGTGCACCCGGATGCGCGTGTTCCAGCGTCTGCTCTCCGACGGGCTCCAGCCCGTGTTCGGCGGCAAGTTCGGACGCCCAGTCCACCACTTGCTCGCTGATCGCACCCTCGGTGGTCTGCACGATCAGCCGCCCCAGGCCGCCGTCCCAGTAGGCGATCAGGACGTCAGGGTGCTCGGCCAGTTCGACGGCCACTTTCTCGGCGGCGGCCTCGAGTCGCTCCACGGTGGGTTCCTGCGAGTCCGGATGCTGCCGCAGTGCGAGGTGGATGCGGGAGCCGGAGCGCCAGTAACCGACTTGAGGCGTCACGGCGTTGCGGGCGACCCTGCCGACCCGCAGCGCCGTCGCCGCCACCGCCGCCGCGCCGCTCGCAGCGCCACGCGCACCGGCGCTCACCAGTTCGGCGACCGTCTGGGCCGTGCCGGTGGCCGGCGGGGCGATCCGGCGGGTGGCCTCGACGGGGGCGGCCAAGACGTTCTGGAGGGCCACGGCGGGCAGCCCGGTCAGCAAACGGAGCATCATGTCTCACCTTCGCGGGCTTGCCGCACGGGTCGGCGGTGGAACGGTCATGAGAGCGGGTGGAAGGCCGGCGTCAGGGCTTCTTCCGCCCACCTGCCTTGGCCTGTGAGGTGGTCGTGGCGGCACGCTTGGACGAGCCGGCCTTCGCCGTGCCCGAGGTGCTCGTCTTCTTGGGCGCGCGGGTCTTCGCCGTCCCCGGCGTGGCCTTGCCCGGACGGGTCTTCGACTTCCCGGTGGCGGTCGACGCCTTGGCCGACCCGGCGGCGCGCTTCGCGTGCAATGCTTCGGCGCGGGCCTCGGCTGTCCGGGCCGCCGCGACATCCTTGGGGCGTGGCTGCGTGAGCCACACCACGGCGGCGCCCGCCGCGACCACTGGCCACTCGACCACACCGGCCACGCCGAGCAGCCCGGCACCGGTGTACGCCGCGACACGCCGCGCCCGGGGCGAGACGATCCCGACGGAGTCCAGAACACCGTCGACGATCCCCTTGGCCCTCTCGGCGCCAGGGACCTTCTCCATTGCCGTCGTCATCGTCTGCATGGGGTGCGTCAGCGCCTCCTGGACGGGATGCTGCACCTCCGTGTCCCCTGAGCCAGCCGCCTGGGAACTGTCAGTCATGGTCGCTCTCCCTCCGTAGCGAAGGTGAGGCATGCGGCATCGAGGCCGTGACGATTCTCACCTTTTCGACAACTTTGCCAGATCAGGCAATTTCGGCAAGCCTGGACATATCAACATGCCGCCGTATGCCGTACCCGGCGGTGAGGACCGCTGCCCCGAGTCCGCGAGGATCAGCGTCCCGGTCCCGGCAGAGGCGGCTGCGTATCGCCGACCGGCACCTCGCGCGTGTCCCGGCCGTGAGGAGATGGCGGCAAGAGCGCCGGCCCCGGCCCGAGCGTCGATCCCGGACACCCGCCCCTCACCACCCGACCGCGCCCCACCCGGCCCGGCGCCCGCCGGCACCCGGCCGGGCCGGTCCGCTGACCGGCGCCGCGAGCGCCACGCCCCTTCGTATCGCCCGGCGCGCGCAGCGGCCGGAACAGTGGGGTCAGTGTGCGGTGCGGGCGAACCCGAGTCCACGCAGGCGCCCGACCGTCCGGCGCGCGGCCTTCAGCAGTCCGACCCGGCGCAGCGCGTCCGCCGTGCCGGCGCGGAGGACGGCGCGCTGCCGGGCGCGGGCGCGGTCGCCGCGTGTAGCGTCCAGTTCTGCGAAGAGCAGCTCATACCGGCCGGCGATGTGCTCCGGGTCGAAGCGGGCGGCGTTCTCCAGCGCGGTCGCGGCCATCCGCCGTCGGCCGGACTCGTCCTCGATGAGCCGCAGAAGCGCCTCCGCCAGTGCCGCGGCGTTCCGCACCGGGACAAGCAGGCCGTCGGCTCCGTGGCGGATGATCTCGGCCGGGCCGAGTGGGCAGTCCGTGCTGACCACGGGCACCCCGCAGCGCATGGCCTCGACGATCGTCATGCCGAAGGACTCGGCGTCCGAGGTCACCGCCACGATCGACGCCTGCGCGAACTCCGGGTCGATCGGCGAGCGCACGCCCATCAGTTCGACGGTGTCCTGCAGTCCGGCATCGGCGATGAGCCGGGTGAGGCGTCCGCGTTCGGGGCCGTCGCCGTAGAGGCGCAGCCGCCAGTCGGGGTGCTTGGCGGCGACGGTGGCGTACGCCTCGATGAGCAGGTCGTAACGCTTGCCGCGGGCCAGTCGGCCGGCCGCGGCGACGACCTTGGCCGTGCCGTCCGAGGGCGGTCCGGCGGGCTGGGGGACGCTGTTGGGCACCGACAGGACACGGACCCCCGGCAGTGGCATCCGCTTGCGGTAGACGGCCGCGTCGGCGTCGGTCATGGTGACGAGCGCATCCAGGCGCCGGTAGTAGGGGGCGAGCTGGGCGCGCAGTCGCTTGCTGTGGACGTCGTGGCTGAGGTGTTCCTGGGCGATGCGCAGCGCGCGGCGGGGGCCGAACTCGGCGAGGTAGACGTTCACGCCGGGCCGGGTACCGATCAGGACGGAGGCGTCGCTGTAGCGCAGGTACTCCTCGGCGCGGGCGTCGACGAGGGCGCTGTACTGGTGGTGGCGGTTCTCCGCGGAGGGGAAGACCCGGGAGGGCCGGTCGTACAGCGGATCGTCGAGGTCCGGGCTGCCCGGCCGTACGTCGACCAGCGGGATCAGCCGGACGCGCGGGTCGATGGCGAACCGGGGCTGCTCGCGGTGCCGTCGCATGGAGACAATCTCCACGTCGTGGTGGTCGGCGAGCGCGGCTGCGAGGTTGAGCGTGGTGCGGATGGTCCCGCCGATCCCGTAGACGTCGTGCAACAGGAACGCGATCTTCATACGTGGTCTCCAGGCATGGCCGCCAGCCTGGGGCAGCGAGGTAAGCCGACGGCGTGACGAAGGTGAGACGACGGTAAGAGTGCCGGTCACGGCCTCGGGAGGCTCGGCGGGGCCGTGCGGCGCCGTGCACACTGGCGGGGTGAGGAACACTGTGCTGCTGGCCGAGGACGACCGTGCGATCCGTAAGTCGCTCGAACGCGCCCTCACCCTGGAGGGCTACCGGGTCAGGGCTGTGCCCGACGGTGTCGAGGCGCTGGCGGCCATCCATCAGGACCGGCCCGACGTGGTCGTGCTCGACGTGATGATGCCCGGCATCGACGGCCTGGCCGTATGCCGGGTGCTGCGCGCCGAGGGCGACCGTACGCCGGTGCTGATGCTGACCGCGCGGGTGGAGATCGCCGACCGGATCGCCGGGCTCGACGCGGGCGCGGACGACTACGTGGCCAAGCCCTTCGAGGTCGGGGAGGTCTTCGCCCGGTTGCGCGCGCTGCTGCGCAGGACCGTCCCCGACCCGGCCGGTCCGGCCGAGGACGAGCTGGTGGAGGCCGCCGACCTGCGCCTGGACCCCGCGGCGCGGCGCGCCTGGCGGGGTGAGCGGGAACTGGACCTGACCCGCACCGAGTTCGACCTGCTGGCGCTGCTGGCCCGGAACGCGGGGATCGTGCTGGACCACAGCACCATCTACCACCGCATCTGGGGCTACGACTTCGAGTCCGGCTCGAAGAACCTCGCCGTCTATATCGGCTATCTCCGGCGCAAGGTCGATCTCCCCGGCAAGCCGCAGCTGATCCACACGGTGCGCGGCGTCGGCTATACCGTCAGGGAGTCGTGATGCTGCCCCGGCGCAGGCGGACCGGCCGCATCCTCCGGCCCGCACCGTACGCCAGCCTGCGCACCGCGCTCGCCGTGTCCTTCGCGGTGATGGCCGTGACCGTCACCATCCTGGCCGGGTTCCTCAGCTATGACGCGGCGGCCCGGCTGGTGAGACTCGACGAGCAGAGGGTCTTCACGGGCGTCGTGGACGATCTGCACCGCCAGGTCACGCAGCACCCGCTGACCGCGAAGGAATTCGCCAGAAAGGACTCGGACCATGACGGACTGCGCGACGACCTGATCCGCAGCAGCCGTACCGACGTCCAGGTGCTGGGTCCTGAGGGAAGCGTCACGGACCGGGGCAGCCCCGCCCTGCCGGTGTCCGCCGCCGACCGGACCACCGCCGCCCATGACACGGCGGGTCACACCCGGCTGTACGAGACCAGGATCGGCGACGATCACTACCGCGTGGCGACCGTGGCCCTGGGCGGCGGCCGTGGCGCGGTCCAGGTCGGCCGGCGACTCAGCGACACCGAGGACCTGTTGCGCAGTCTGCAGCGGCGCACCATCGCACTCATGGCAGTGATCGTGCTCGGCGCGGGCTCGGCCGGCTGGTGGCTGGCTCGCTGGATCACCGGACGACTGGTACGGCTGACCGGCATCGCGGAGGACGTGGCACGGACCGGACGGCTCGATGTGGAGGTACCGGTCACCGGCGGGGACGAAGTCGGACGTCTGGGCCGTGCGTTCGACGACATGCTCGGCCGCCTCGCACAATCCGAGGAGGACCAGCGCCGGCTCGTCCAGGACGCCGGACACGAACTGCGCACGCCGCTCACCTCACTGCGTACCAACGTCTCGCTGCTGCGTCGGCTCGGCGAACTGCCGCCGCACGCCAGGGCGGAACTCATTGAGGACATGGCGGACGAGACCCGCGAGCTCACCGACCTCGTCAACGAATTGGTCGAACTGGCCGCCGGGCACCGCGACGGCGAGGATCCGGTGGACCTCCTGCTCGGCGACGTGGCGCAGCGGGCGGCCGCGCTCGTCGGCCGCCGCACGGGCCGTGAGATCGTCGTACGTGCCGACAGCGGCGTCGTACGGGGCCGGCCCGCCGCCCTGCAACGCGCGGTGTCCAACCTCCTGGAGAACGCCGCCAAGTTCGATCCCGGGGGCGACGCCCCGATCGAGGCCGTGATCAGCGGCCCGCGCGTGGAGGTGCGCGACCGCGGCCCCGGCATCCCCGTGCCGGATCTGCCCCGGATCTTCGACCGCTTCTACCGGGCCCCGACCGCACGCAGCCTCCCCGGCTCCGGGCTCGGCCTGGCCATCGTGCGGGAGGTCGCCCACGCCCACGGCGGCGAGGTCTTCGCTCACAACCGGTCCGGCGGCGGCGCCGTCATCGGTTTCACGGTCCGCCACCCCGATTCCGGAGACTGATCCGGCGCACGGTCCCTACAGGGAGAGCGGGAGTGGGCCGACCGGGCCGGACGCCGTCGGGGCGACCCGTGTGCGGGTGCACGGGGCACCGTTGTCGACTGCTGTTTGCCGCGCTGAAGGGCACAGACAGTGTCCGACGGCGGCCGTGGACCGCACTGCCGTCGTGCTCGGCGGGGGCGCCTCACCGCTTCTGTTCCACCAACTCCTTGAAGTGCTCGAGGTCGTCCCGTACAAGCCGTTCGATCGCGGTCGCCTGGGCGAATCCCTTCGGGCCGCCGAACGCCTCCTTGACGGTGCCCGGGTCGTACTCGATCCGGGCCTGGACCCGGGTGTGCTCCTGGTCGATGGGCAGCAGTGAGAAGGTTCCCGACAGGTCGGGACCGCTCGTGGTCTGCCATTCCATCCGGTGTTCCTTGCCGCGGTCGGTGATCTCGGCTTCGAACTTCTGAGCTCGGCCGCCCGCGTTGACGTCCAGCTGTGCCCGGTGCCCGTCCTCCGAACGAGCTTTGCGTACTCCGTCGACGAATCGCGGATAGGTCTCCACCTGGTGAAGGCGTTCCCAGGCCAGAGCGATCGGAACATCAACGTCGATCTGTTCTTCGAGAGTGCTCATCGGCCACCTCGCAATTAGGTTTACGGTTCACGGTTTACGGGGCCGTATTTTCATTGTCGCCTCCAGAGGGTCGATGGAGGCCGACGTCGGTGTCCGTGGGCCGGGCGAGGCCGGCGCCGTCCGTCCTCGGCGTTCCTGGGCACGGGCACAAGGACCGCAGCGGCTTCAGGCGTGCCCGAGTCCGAGTTCGCGGCCGCGGTAGAAGTTTTCCCGCTCCTCGACGATGTACGGGGCCATGGCCTCACGCCGCTGCGTCTCCGCCGCGGATGCCCGCCAGGAGTCGCAGGCTTCCTTGGTGTCCCAGAACGACACCCCGGTGATCTCCTGCCCGTCCTCGGACCAGTACGCGTAGGCGCGGCGCAGCGCCTGCGGGTACGTGTCCGGGCGCCAGGCCCTCTCGAACTCCTCCAGCGCTCCCGGCTTGATGCGGCGTGTCGTCACCCAGACAAAGTGCTCCACCATCGCGGCCTCCTCTGGAACGCCGGTTCGACTTGATGGCGCCTTCTTGATCCATCGTAGGTTTGTGGCACCGCTTCCGCCTCTGCTGCGGGGCAGTGCGGTAACGAAATCCTTCGCACCGGTGCGCGCTCGCGGCGACTGCTCGGATGGCGTCGGAGTCGGTCGAGGTGGTACGCAGCACAGCCCGTCGCCGACAAGCCCGGTCGCGGGTGAAAGGCGACCCAGACCACCCCTGCCGCCACGTAGCGCAGCGCCTCTGCCCTGATGTGCTCCTCATCACCGACGACCACCAACTCGGTTGTGTCGGAGGTGCCTTCCAGCGCGATGCCGCGTCGGTACGACGAAAGCCCAGGCTGCAGTCCTGCTCGACAGTCATCGCCCCCACATCTGTCGCGGGGCTCCTGCGTTTGTCGCCGGCGCCCTGCGGATTCGTCTGCGATCGGTAACAGAGGGATCTTGTGCGGGCATTCGTATGTCTTCATGGGGGAACGGCATCGGCGGAGACAGCAAAGGGGCGGGTGGGTATGGCAAGGCACAAGGGAAGGGGATGGCACGGCCGGCTTCTCGCGGCGGCGCTCGGGGTGACAGCGGCGGCCGCTGCCACCTCGGTGTGGACCGCGCAGGCCGACACTGCCGGAGGGCGGCAGCCGCAAGCGCGTGTCTCAGCGCCGGACGCCCGGCCTCAGGACCGGACCATGACCAAGGTGGCGGCGGACATTGCGCACGCCTCGGACCGCGGCGCCCGGGGCGTCAACATCACCATCGACGACGGACCGGACCCGGTCTGGACGCCGCAGGTGCTGCACCTGCTGAAGGACAACGGTGTGAAGGCTACGTTCTGCATGGTGGGTACGCAGGCCCAGGCACACCCGGACCTGGTCAAAGAGGTCGTGGCGGCCGGGCACCGGCTGTGCGACCACGCGGTCTCGCACGACACCGCCATGGACAGCAAGTCCGAGGCATACCAGTCCCAGCAGATCCTGGATGCCGAACACATGATCACCAAGGCGTCCGGAGGCGTCCGGCCGCAGTATTACCGGGCCCCGGGCGGTGCTTTCACCCCGTACAGCCGACAGCTCGCCGCGTCCCGGGGGATGCGACCGTTGGGCTGGAACGTCGACTCCAAAGACTTCGAGCGTCCCGGTGTGGACACCATGGTTGCCACCGTCAAGAGCGAGATCTCCAACGGGCCGACCGTCCTCTTCCACGACGCGGGAGGAGATCGCTCCCAGACCTTGGCCGCTCTGCGCGAGCTCCTGCCCTGGCTGAAGCAGCAGGGGTACTCCTTCGGCTTCCCCGTGAGGTGAGTGAGGCGCGCCCGCACTGACATCAAGACCCGCCCCCGGCACCGGCAGACAGGCACGACGCGACGATTTCGGCGCGGGCGCCGGGGATGACACGCGGTACGCGCTCCAGCTGCCGCCTCGGGTGCACGAGCAGGCTGCGCTTGCCCATGATGGGGTAGAACGGCGTCCGGATGGAGCCCAGCTCTTCGTCCGACAGAGGCAGCGGGGCGGGGCGGCGTATCCGGAAGGCGCGGACGCTTGCCTGGATCATCGCGCGCAGTTCGGGAACGACGAGTACCGGCTGTTCCATCCAGGAGGCGAGGCGCGGGCGCAGTGCCTTGGGGGCGAAGGTCGCGAACAGGCTGGCGAAGATCCACACGAAGAAGCGCAGGCCCACCTTCTCCAGGCCGCCGGGGTCGAGGGCGGTGACGGAGGCGACCCGGCCGGGGCGGAGGTGTACCTGGTTGATGACCAGCCAGCCTCCGTAGGAGGAGCCGACCAGGTGGCACCTCCTCTACAGCTCCTACTCGATCCTGTCCGTGACCGACGAGGCGCTGGCCGCTCAGCCCTTCATCGACAACCCTGACGCCGCGGAGAACGCCCTGACCGGGCTGCTCGAACAGGCCCAGGCGTCAGGCCTGGCCGATCCCGGTATCGCCGCGCGCACGGAGGCGGTCAGCCTGCTCGCCATGACGGCGACCATGGGCACCAGCATCCTCGTGGGCCAGCGGAGTCCGGAGTCGGCCATCGCAGTACTTCGTCACCACCTGGACCGGATCTTCTCGACCGCCGAGGCGTCGGTGAGCAGGGCGGGCTAAATCTGACGCACTGCCAGAGCGTGTGTATCGCGCGATTGGCGCGCGGGCCCCGAGAGACCTGGGCACGAAGAAGGCCCTGGTCTGAGACCAGGGCCTTCTTCCAGGAGCGGGTGGCGAGAATCGAACTCGCGCTCTGAGCTTGGGAATCACGGGCTGCTTGGCTGGAGACAGCCGCCGACCAGAGGAAATGCTTTCTGGCGTCTGGTGGCTGAGCTTGCCGGGCGCCCGTTGTTGACCGCTGTCCTCCGCTCTCTGGTGCGCATCTGGTGCGCGTGGGGCCTGGGTGCGTCGCCGTGGTTCAGTCGCGGTGCGGCCGGGCGCCCGGTGCGGGGTCAGGCGAGAGCGAGTGTGGTGAGGGCGAGGGCGGCGGCGCCGAAGACGATGACGTGGCGGGCGTTCTGCAGGACCCAGACCCAGCGAGGGAAGCCGGACTCGGCGGCCTTCAGCAGGGCGGCCACGTCGATGCGGGTCAGCTCCGGGTCGCCCTTGCGGGCGAAGGCGGCCTGGACCGAGGTGGTGGCCGTCAGGTTGCTGTGGAGGATCACGCAGTTGATGGCCACGACCAGGCCCAGGACGATCCAACTGAACAACTCGGCCATGGAGTTGCCGATGAGGTTCAGTGCCGCAGTGGCGGCCAGGACGGTGGCGATGGACACCGGGGCCCAGGTTTCGTGGCCGCCGGCGTCGAAGCGCATCCCGTTCTCCTCCAGCACGGTGGTTCGCACGCCCTGGCGGCTTAGCTCGGCCTGTGCGGCGGCGGTGGCGGTTGCCCCGAAACGGGCCCGGACGACCGGGATGCTGACGAAGGCACCGGCGACGGACAGCTGCATGGCGGCGACGAAAACGTTCACGACTGGTTCCCCTCGGGATGGCGCGCCGGCCTCGGCGCTCATGTCTTGAACTAAGTGCAAGTACAAGTTAGCCGGGGCTTGAACTTTGTGCAAGAAAGTATTTGAACTTTGTGCAAGAGCCTGGGGTCGCTCGCGCGGCAGCCCGCAACAGGTCTAGGCAACAAACAAGGCCCTGGTCTCTGACCAGGGCCTTCTCTCAAGAGCGGGTGACGAGAACGTCCCTACTGGCACGTAGTGGCACGTGCCGGACCCTGGTCGAGGGCCCGGTACCCGGCTATGTCCCCCTCAAGGTGCCCCGGAACGAGGAGCCGCCGCAGTGCCGTCGGTGTGTGACCGAGGTAGTGGCGCATGGTCCGGGTGAGGTGGGCCTGGTCGGAGAAGCCCAGGTCGGCGGCGAGGGTGGCGAGGCTTTCCTCGCCCGCGTCCAGACGGTCCAGGGCGCGGCCGACCCGGACCCGGTTGCGGTAGCGGGTCAGGGAGACTCCCAGCACGCGGGTGAAGGCGCGGCTCAGACGGTAGGGCGAGACGCCGAGGAGCTCCGCGAGCGGCAACAGTCCCTCGGAGGCGGGGTGGGCCTCGCCGATCGCCTGCCGGGCCGCAGCGACGAGCGTCCCCTCGTCCCGGCCGGGGCGCACGCCGGACGGGACGGCTCCGTCAACGGCCTGTCCGACGGTGGCGGAGAGCAGCCCGAGGAGTTCCTCGGTCACCGCGTGGTCCACGTCGCCGGTACGGGCGGACGCGAGGACGCGGCGGTGGGCCAGGTCGAGGCGGGCGTCCACGTACACGCTCTGCCGAGCCGGGCGGGCGTCCTCACCGGCCACGGCCCGCCAGAGCGTGGGCGTCAGGCTGATCGAGGTGCACTCGTCGCCCCCGGCGGCCGGATGCGCGAAACGCTCCTCCTCACCCGGCACGCCGAGATAGGCCGTCGTCGGGTCGACCTCGGCCGGGGCGCCGGCCACCTGCCTGCGGAACCGGCCGCGCCGCACGAGCACCACCCGGTAGTCCTCGCGCACCTCCGTCTGTGACCAGCGGGTGTGGTCGTCCCGGCAGCTCGCCGCGGTGATGCGGAAGTCGGGCCGGGTGGCGAGGACGGTGGTGGTGAGCACTCTTGGACGCTACGCCGGGGGTCTGACATCGGCCCCGCCGCAAGGATCTTCAAGACCGGGATGGGACGTGGCAAGCAAGCTGAGCGGCGTCGCACGTCATCCCGTACCGCGCTCAAGGAGTCGCCGTCATGTCCGTTCTCGCGCAGATCAGCACCGTAGCCATCGATTGTGGTGACCCGGTCCGGCTCGCCGAGTTCTACAGCAAGGTCACCGGCTGGGAGATCACCGACAGCGGCGAGGACTACGCCTCCCTGGCCGGCGGGGAGCAGCCCGGCCTGGCGTTCGTACGCATCGAGGGCTACCAGGCCCCGGGCTGGCCCGCCGATGCCAGCCACACCCACCTCGACTTCACGGTCACCGACCTGGAGGAGGCGGCGGGCCGGATCCTCGCTCTCGGAGCGTCGAGGCCCGAGTTCCAGCCCGGCAAGGATCAGTGGGTCGTCCTTACCGATCCCGAGGGGCATCCGTTCTGCCTCATCGCCAGCGCCTGACACATCCCCCGACAGGAGTAAGGGCACATGGCTCACATCCACAAGGAATTCCTGATCGACAACTCCCCGGAAAACGTCTGGGAGGCCCTGCGCGAGGTCGGAGCCGTGCACCAGCGCCTGGTGCCGGGCTTCGTCACGGACACCCGCATGGAGGCGGACACCAGGATCGTGACCTTCGCGAACGGTGTGGTCGTGCACGAGCTGATCGTCGACATCGACGATGCGGCCCGCCGGGTGGCCTATGCGGTGGTCGGCGGCTCGATGGCGCCGAAGCACCATCACGCCTCGATGCAGGTCCTGGCCGACACCGAAGGGCGCAGCCGTTTCGTCTGGACGACCGACGTGACGCCGGATGAACTCGCCGTCCCCATCGACGAGATGGCCGAGCAAGGCGCGCGCATCATGCGGGAGACGCTGAAGGCCACCCCGGCTCCGACGGGCAGGTAGGAACCTCGGGGCAGGTGGTGCAGAGGTGGTGCAAGACGCTTAGGCAGGTCTAGACAATAACGAAGGCCCTGGTCTCTGACCAGGGCCTTCGTTCAAGAGCGGGTGACGAGAATCGAACTCGCGCTCTGAGCTTGGGAATCACTGGCGCTCAGCCCCCATAAACCGCTCTGAACTGTAGGAATGCCCTTGAGGGGGCGCCATCCGGGGGCGCCTCAGTACCGCTATTGACCGGTGCTGACCGCTCTGAAGGGCACGGATGGGGCATGAGTACCGAAGGTGGCTGTTGGCCCGGGGCATTCTTCCGGCGCGGGACGGGAATCGACGCCGCGCTCTCGAAGGTTTCCACGATACTCAGATACCTTCCACCGCATCTGGTACCTGAGCAACGATTGCTTGGGCGGGGGAACGTGATGTCGGCAGTCTTGCTCCATGGCCGCCTTCGGAATCCCAGACCGAAACCAGGGACAGCTCCATCTCCTCCGCGATCCGGCGTTGCTCCGCTTCCTCCATCAGGGCGCTCGCGGTGAGGGTGCCCAGCGGATAGGCGGCCTCCGTCATGAGCCGGGCGGCTGTGGCGGGGATGGTCTCCGGTGGAATCACCAGCAGGTCCCAACGGCCGGTGTTGTATAGGAGAGCAGCAGCAGCTTGTGGGGATCTTGCTCGGCCTTGAACCAGCCGACACCCACCACATGCCCGTCGACGGGCACCTTCCGTGGGATGACCGGCCAGAACGTGGGGTTTACCGTGACGTGGGTGATCCGCCCCCACAGCGGGTCGAGGACCGCCGTCAGTGCGGGAAGTTCTGCCGTGAGGTCACGGGAGCGGGGCCACCACGCACCGTCGAGCAGAGCCGGAGCGGTACCGGCCGGCGCCAGCATGAGTCGGAGGGGCAGCGAAGAGGTCCGGCCTTCGACCGCATGCGTATACCGAATGGTCGTGGTCATGGCGCGGACCCTGCCCCGGGCCGATCGCAACCCGGTGTCGTGAATCGCCGAAAGCGACACGAGCACGGAGACTGGTGTACGAAGTGCTCTCGGTAGTTCCAGCTTACTCGCGGTAAGACCCGCCGGACCGATACGGAGCCTCCCGTGCGGGAAACTGGACGGTCTCGTACGGCACCGGCTGCCAGCAGGGGACTGTCAGCCGCAGGGCCGCGTGGGTCGTGTGGTCAGCTGAGGAAAGACAGCCGGACTTGGCGTTCGGGGCTGTCCCGGTCGGTGTTCACCAGTACGACGGACTGCGAGGTCCCCAGCTCCAGCTCACCGTCGACTACGGGCAATGTGGCGTGTGGTGGGACCAGAGCCGGGAGCATGTGGGCCCTGCCGTGGCCAGGACTGCCGTGGCGGTCTTGCCAGCGGTCGTCCGCGGGAAGAATGTCGCGGAGGGCCGCCAACAGGTCATCGTCACTGCCCGCGCCGGTCTCGATGACGGCCAGGCCGGACGTCGCGTGGAGGGTGAAGATGTTCAGCAGTCCGTTTCGCCCGTGAGCGACCTCTCGGAGGAACGCGGAGCATGCGTTCGTGAGGTCGTGCAGGGTCTCCGTGGAGCTGGTTGTGATGTTGATCGTGCGGGTGGTGAAGGTGCCAGCCATGGTTCACCGATACCCATTGCGGAGCCCGAGCACTGACGGCCGGATGGGTTGTTCCTCCGGGACTCCGCCGGTAAAGGGACGCGCTCCCGTACCTGGACAGGTCCTCATGCCGTCTCATCCGAGTCCCGCAAGCGAGACCTGGACCGCGACTTCCTCGCCTGCCCGGCCCCAGACGCATCCCTTTGCGTCCAGCGCCCAGCCCCCGGCACCTGGAGTACCTGGCACCGCGTAGTCCGGGCAGCTCGGACCTCGCCCGGGCTCCGCGTCAACCGTGCTCTTCCTCTTCAGACTCCATACGTCGAATGCCTTGGTGCGTCAGCGTGATCATGAGCGGCGTATTGCCCGCGGCCCAGTCGACCGTGATCAGGCCCTCGCCGACCAGATAGGTGCAGGCGGCCGCCAGATCCTCTTGGGGGATCGCGAGTTCCTGGAGCAGCTTCGCCCCGGTGATCCCCAGCAGGCGGTTGCCTTCAGTGGCCTCGTACAGAGCCCGCATGATCTTCTCGCGGTACGCCTTCCGGTCGGCTAGCGATGCCATGACTGCCACCTCTGGGGGAAAAGGCACCGTGCTTATCGCGGCGGAGGGGTGCCGGGATGCCCGGCGAGGAGCCGACTCTGTCGCAGCTGCTTATCTGAGGCCCGGCTCCCTCAGACCTCGTCCGGATGCGCGCGGTCACGCGCGGCTGACTTGCTGGTCACCAGCCACGGCGGGGCCGTCGCATTGGGCTCGGGCGTGTGCGTGGTGTCCACAGTGATGTGGAGCCGGGTCCCGCCATCGTGGCCGGCGGGGTAGCTGCGCTGTTCGGTGGCAGGGAAGCAGTGCCGCAGAACTTCTGTGACGCGGCGGGCGGCCTCGGGGGATGCGGCGACGATACGGACCTCGGCCATCCCTGCCGAAGGCATCGGTTCTACAGGTCTCATGCCAGCCTCTTTGCCAGGCGGGTGAGGTGCCCACGGGGTGAGGCGAAGGGCCACACCTACCGCCGCCAGTCATGGAACGGTTGGCGTCCTCACCGCCCTTATCGTGCTGTCCGCGGCGAGTTGCCGATGGACAGAGGGATGAACCGGCCGGACCCACCGCCGGTCTTCCTGCTCCGGCGAGGCATTGCTGCTGTGAAAGCTTGCGTTCCTCTCGCTTTCACCGAGAGGGATACCGGCAAGCGGTGGGAGCGCTCGAAATATCCCGATGGGTTCACCGTACTCCGGCCGACGGTCCACCGAACCCACACGAGACCAGGCGTTCGTGGGGGCGGCCCGTGCCCTATCGCCCTCGGCGGTCGGGGCGTGAGAAGAGGTCCTCCAGCGCTGCGGGGGGTGTCGGTGAGGCACTCGGGTACACCACCCCTGCCAACGCTGACCACGACCGCCGCGTCGGACCGCGCGCCGACGGTACAGACGACCGCGCCGAGGGTCGTGAGCGCGTCGCTGAGCTCAGTGATGATCACGTTGCTGACCTCGGCATCACCGGCCGGCAACCGGCCATACCGGCACTGAAGGCGAGGCGGGCCGAGCGGGGGCGGCCGCCCCGCTCACTGGGTGACTGCGGTGAGCAAGTCGGCTCCCGGAAGCTCTGCAGGCGCGGTGGTGATGTTGGTGAGGGGCTCTCGCGAAGCCGACAAGGCGTTGCGCATATCGGCGGCATGCTCCCAGCGGCGTGCTGCTCGATGCTGCTCATGGTGTTCGGCCATCGCGTACCCGATCACCTCGCGCGTCGTCAGGTCGATGACGGTCGCGAGATACCACCAGCCCTCGATCGTCGGCAGATAGGTGATGTCGCCGACGAGCTTCTTGCCCGGCCGGGTGGCGGTGAAGTCGCGCGGTGGACCAGGTCCGGGGCCGGTGCGGCCTTGGTGTCCTGCTGCGTCAGGTGGCGGCGCCTGCGGCGGGTGACGCCGCGGATGTCGCGCTCGCGCATGATCCGCTCGACCTTCTTCCGGTTGATCGCATAGCCCTTGCGCCGCAGCGCGGCGTGCACGCGCGGGGCACCGTAGGCACCCCGTGAGGAGGCGTGGATCTCGCGGATCTCCTCGGTCAACTCGTCCTTCGCCAGCTGCCGTTCGGCCGCCGCCGGCCAGGAGTAGTAGGTGGAGCGGTTGATCCCCGTGGCGCGGCACAGCAGGGCCACGCTGTAGCCGCGCCGGGGTTGCGGGAACATTCCCGCTTGACCCCCCTTGTTGACCGCTGTCTACCGCCCCTACTGGCACGCTGTGGCACGCCCTCTCGTGGGGACCCCGAAAGAGGCGGCCTTCTCTCCTACCTGGCTGTGGCGTGGTGGGGCCCACCTTCAGCAACGAGGGCCATCCTGTCGGTGGCCACCGGGCCGTGATCTATTCCAGCGCACGGTTGAACACTCCATTGGGGACATCCGTAACGGAGGTGAGATGCAGCGCCTCCGATCTCACCCCAGGACCGCCGTCTGCCAAAGCGCCACGGGGAGCTCCGAGGGCCTCATGCTCGGCCGTCTCACCGGAGCCCTGCTTGGGCCGCTGGGAGGCATGGCCGAAGGGGTGCAACCGCCGAGAGTGACGCCACTGGGAGAGGGTCAGCCTGCAGCGCGTGCCGCCCGCTCACGCAATTCCTGGGCTTCTGGAACTCCGCTGTATCGGCGGAGATGTACGCGCATGTCCTGGAGAGCGGCTTGGACCTTCACCGAGCGGATGCCATCGGCGCAGTCGAGGAAGTCGCGCCAGGTGGCCATGGCGCCGTCGATGTCGCCTTGTCGTAGGCGGACGCCGCCGAGGTCGGCGAGGACGATGGCGCGGGTGCGGCGGCGGTCGAGACCGTGGATGTCGAGGGCGAGGTGGAGGTGTTCCTTGGCGGCGTCGAGGTCGCCGAGGCGGGAGAGGATCATGCCGGATTCGTGTGCCCAGCGGCCGGGGGAGTAATGCGCTGCCCAGGAGTCGCCGCCTGCGGCTGTCGGCTTGGCGATGGCGGTCTCGGACATGGCGAGGTGCTTGGTGGCCATACGGCGGTCGTCGTCCTGGGCGGCGGCGTTGGCGAGGGTGGCCTCGTAGTAGGCGACGGCGCGTGGGTTGTCGAGGTGGCGGCCGTATTCGACGCAGGCTTCGCCGAGCTGGACTGCCTCGGCTCGGTAGCCCAGATCGACGCACTGCACGGCCAGCCCCCGCAGTGCGGTCGCCGAAAGCTCCGGATCGCCGGCCTCGGCGGCCAGGCGGAACGAGTGTGCGTAGTAACGCTGGGCGAGTCCGCGCAGTTCGGGGGTGTCGCCCTCGTCCTGGGCCATCCAGCCGGCGAGGTGGACGAGCTGGGAGGTCGCGGCGAACAGCTCGTGGCCAGTGGCCTCGGTGAAGCGGCCCTCCAGCCAGGGGGCTACGTCCTGGGTGAGGTAGCGGACGGCCAGGTGGCGGGCGCGGCCGCCGCCGAGTTCGGAGGCTGAATCGCCGAGGGCCTTCACCATGTGGCGCACGGCCGCCACCTCGCCCTGGCCGACGCGGACAGCTCCGGGAGGGGCGGTCTTGGTCCGGCGGGTGATGCTGTCCATGTCGGGCAGACCGAGCGCGGACAGGGCGTATCCACTGGACGCGAGGATGAACTCCCGACGTTCCACGTCGCTCCTTCCCAGGTGTAGGACTGATGCAACGGCGGTTCTGCCAGGCTCATCACTTCCTCGACTCCGTCAGCATCGAGTCGCTGCACGACTTCGACTCGACGGCCGAACTCGCCCGGATGCTCGGGCCCCACCTCACCATCGCCTACCTGGACGCCTCCGCGATCACGCGCACCCGGCGCGGGAACGCCGGTGCCCAAGACGTTGCCGACAGAGACGTCGTCAAAAGTGCCCGGGATGCAGACAAGATCGTCTCCATCGCCCAAGAGGTCGTCTGCAACGACGGGCCGCGCGCAGGGCGCGGGCGTGGTGGTGTCCGGCCTGGATGCGGGAGCGGGTGGCGCGCTCGAACGTGATGGCGGCCTGGCGGAGTTGGGGTTGGATCTCCTTCGGAGCGAGGCGGGGTAGGGCGTCGAGGGCTTCGCCGAAGGCGGCGAGGTGTGCCTGGGCGGCTGCGTCGTCGCTGTGGTCGAGGTGGTGGGGGATGCGTTCGGCGGCTGCGGTGGCCTGGTGCCACGGGTTGGGCCTGCTGTGACCGCTCGGCTGCGGTTCGGTGGCGGTCAGCCGCTCGCGGATCTGGGGGAAGGACAAGTCGGGGGCGAGCTTGGAGCCGGAGAACCAGACGGGTTCGCCAGCGGCGTTGGTATCGCCTGCGACGGCGATCTTGTAGCCGCGTATGTCGCCGGAGGGGAAGCGCTGGATCTCGATCAGTACGCCGACGGTGCCGGAGAGGATACCGAGGAACTCCTCGGGGCTGGTGGCGACCGAGATCGCGGTGCGGACGGTGACGCGCAGACGTTCGCGCGCCGTCGTCTGGTGGCCGGTGCGGTGGGCTTTCTCCTGTTCGGCACGGGTGGGCCGCTTGGCGGCGGTTCGGTCACCGCGCAGGACTTGGCGCAGGCCGTAGTCCTTCTCGATGGCGGCGAGTTCGTTGTCGGCGCGTAGGTAGTCGTTCCAGTTTCGGGGTGGGCGGAGGTCGCCTCGGACCTTGGTGGCGACGATGTGGATGTGGTCGTCGGCGTGGCGGACGGCGACCCAGCGGCAGGCGTCGGGGTCGTCGGCCACGACTGGCGCCACGACAGTCGCGAAGTCCTACCGCTTGCTCAAGGCCATCATGGAGACGGCGACCGACGACGAGCTGATCCGCCGCAACCCCTGCCGGATCAGGGGCGCCGGCAGCGAGAAGGCCAAGGAACGCCCGACGGCCACCGTCGAACAGGTCGACGCTCTCGCTGATGCCATGGGGCCGAGGTGGCGGCTGATGGTGTACTTCGGTGCCTACGGGCCGATGCGCCCGGAGGAACAGGCGGCTCTGCGACGGCCCGATGGCACGCTCGAACCCCTCACGGTGAAGATCAGTGACGCAGCACCGGAGCTGACCACCGGCCGCCGCGTCGAAGGCGACACGAAGTCGACCGCCGGTAGGCGCACCGTCTTCCTCCCGGCCTTCCTGCACATCGAGGTGAAGCGCCACCTGGACTGGTACGTCGAGAAGGAGCCCAACGGGCTCCTGTTCGTCGGCGAGAAGGGTGCGCCCTTCCGGCGGTCCACGTTCGGCCGCAAGTGGCGCAGGGCACGGGCCAAGGTCGGCCTGTCGGAGGACTTCCGCTTCTACGACCTCCGCCACACCGGACACACCTTGTCCACCCAGTCCGGCGCCACGCTCAAGGACACGATGGTCCGCGCCGGCCAGTCCTCGGAGAGGGCCGCGATGATCTACCAGCACTCCGACGACGAACGTCAGCAGGAGGTCGCCGGAGGCATCGACGCGAAGGTTCGCGACGCTCGCCAGAAGGCGGCGGCCAAGCCGTCGATGGCGCGCGAAGCCTGAGAAGACCGACGGGGCGGTGCGGCAGCAAGTTGCACCGCCCCCGCGCTGACCTATGCGGGGCTCAGACGAGGCCGCTGCTTCTGCGGCTCCTGACGGTGGTGAACAGCCGGAGCGTTCCGGTCAGGAGGAAGCGCTGACGCAGTTCGTGTGGGATGGGGCCGGCCAGGACGAGCCGGTGGTGGCTGTAGCGGGCGGCGAGTAGTTCGTGCAGGAACGAGGAGTCCCCGAAGCAGACTTGGGAGATGTCCAGGATGCTCTGCCGACTGCCCTCATGCCGGGCATCGGCGAGTGCCTCACGCAGACGGGGCACCGTCTCCAGGTCGAATCGCTGGCCGGCTGTGAGGAGGAGGGGCGGTGTACGTCCCCGCATCCATTATCCGCCGAGGGGGCGTCCTGGCTTTATGCGCGAGAGTGGGCTCTGGCTCAACTTCTGCGAAGTTGGCACGCTGAGTCACGAATGTCCGTCTGGGATGAGTCCACAGCGCAGACAAGCAAAAGTGGCGTCCGGAGGTTCAACAGTTCCGGCGGTGACGGCTGCCTTCGCCCTCCGGGCCGAGGGCGCCTTGGCGAACGGCAGATGGGCCGCGGGGGCTTCGGCTCCGTCGGCTCCGTAGCGGCGATGGCAGTCGGCTCAATCGAGGGTGGCGAGATGATCGGCGTCGCCGCCGCGCCACTCGATGAGGAAGATGGTCGCGTCGTCGCTGGTGATGTCGCCTCGTTCCTGTTTCAGAGCGTGGGAGAGCGCGCGCACCACCGGCCGCACCGCGGTGTGGTCACGGAGGATCCGGTTGGTGCACTCGATGAGTTGCGCCTCACCGAACTGTTCCCCGCCGGCTTGGTGCTCCTCGATCAGGCCGTCGGTGAAGCACAGCAACCGGTCCCCGGGTTGCAGCATCCGCTCGCTGACTTCCGGCTGGTCACCGCCGAAGCCGACCGGCAATGTGGTTGGGCTCTCCAGCCTGTCCACCACGGCGCGGTCACGGATCAGCAGCGGTGCCGGGTGCCCGGCGTTGACCCATTGCAGCCAGCCTGTGGCGATGTTCAGACACATCATCTGTGCGGTGACAAAGTGGTCGGGGCCGAACTGCTCATTGATGGCCTTGTCCATGAACGCGTACACGTGGGACAGATCGGTGTTGGCCCTTCGCGTGTGGCGATAGGCGCCGATGGCTACCGTCGCCATGGTCGCCGCGTCCAGGCCGTGGCCCATCGCGTCGATCATGGCCACATGAAGGATGTCGCCGTTGAGGGCGTAGTCGAAACTGTCGCCGGCCACGTCGTACGCGGGCTCCAGGATTCCGGCCACCTCAACCTGCGGAACAGTCATCGACAGCGGGGGCAGCAACGACCACTGGATCTCCGCGGCCACGCTCATCGGGGCGCTGCGTCGGGCCTGGAAGAACAGGTCGGTGTAGGCGTCCTTGGTGACGATCATGTCGGCGACCAAACCGGCGAGTCTGCGCAGCAACCGTCGGTCGTCGTCATCGACGCTGTCCAGGGTGACGGCCATCGCCCCGACCTGGTCACTGCCGTCCAGCAGTGGCAGATACATCCGCACGGTGCCGTCCTGCGGTACCTCTACCGTTTTGCGGCTCAGGAACGCCTTGCCGGCGGGTGAGCCCTCGACCGGTTCGGGGTCACCGACCGTCAGCCGCCTGCCCGGCAGCGGCACCAGCAGCATTTGTTCGTAGTCCTGCAAGAGGATCGAGAGGTCCCGGCCACCGACCCTGGCCACCTCTTCCGCAACGAGCGGGGCGATCAACTGCGGCGGCATCTCGTGAGTCCGGTCCAGCAGCACACCCAGCAACCGCTCACCAAACCCCTCCGACCGGTCCACCCCGAACTTGCTCGGCTTTCGCCTGCCTTCGGACATCGGTGCTTGCATCCCTTCGTGTCGCGGCATGGGAATTCAGTGGGCGGTCGGTTGTGTGGAGCCGGTACGAAGCGGTGCCATCCTGGATGGGGAGCAGCTTCTCCGTCCCTCTAGGCGCCGACGCCTTCAGCACCCCAGCCACATATTCCGGCTCACGGTGCCCCCGACCCGACGCACACCCCGACATACTCGGATTCAGCGGGCAGTCAACGGCGATCCGCTCGAAAGAACGTTCACACGCCCCATACGCACAGGGCTCCTCGCACGACAGTGATCAACCCGTACAGCCTGACACCGCCAACCGGCCCAACGAGTCGATTACGCCAGAGGCGGCATGTCCCACCCGGTCAGAACAGTTGGCATGCATAGTCCCCTGCTCAAACGGGGCCTCCTCCCGCGACCTGACTGCGGTCGGCCGGTACCGGGGTTCGCGGTGTCGGCGCCGGATAGCTGCGGTGCCGACGACGGCGCCCCGGCCCGAAGGGCGCCGGTGTCCGCGGTGTGGCCGATGAGCATGATGACCTCCGACCAGGGGAGTCATGAGCATGCATCTGGCATGGGCAGGGGTCGGTGTCCCCAGATACCGCCTCCGGCAAGTCTCCGCCCAGACGCGGCAGGTGTCTCGTGCAGGCCCCCCGCCGTCGCTGACTGCGCGGGGCACCCGCAGTTTCTCAGCCTCCCAGGGCGTGGTTGATCACGCTGCCGTTGCTGCAGTTGTTGGTGTGGTCACCGACCCAATCACCGATACCAGGCACGGCGGCGACTTCCTGCAGGCACGCTACGGACTCGGTGAAGTTCCAGTTGTTGGCGGCGTTGACGCCGCTGCCGAAGTCGCGGTCGTTGTCGGCGTGCGCCGGGGCCGCCATGCCGACGATCGCGAGCGGCAGGGCAGCGAGCATGATGATCTTCTTCATGTCCCGGAGCAACGAGCGCCACCACCACAGGATGCGCCGCTTCTCGCGGACTCACTCGCCGAGCGGTCGATTGTGGGCCGCGCCCAGCGGGGCCCATTCGACGGCGGTTTTGTAGGAGCGAATTCGCGCGACGTGACTGGCGTGTGTCGCAGGTCACGTGAAATGGGTCTCGTGATTTGAGAAGGCCCGGCGGGCAGGTGGTGCAAGTGGTGCGTCGCGCGCCCTCCGAGCAGGGAACTCCGGCGAGTTGGGGCACGCCGAGGGCACGGAGAGGTCGAAGAGGTCTAGACAACAAACAAGGCCCAGGTCACTGACCTGGGCCTTCGTCATGGAGCGGGTGACGAGAATCGAACTCGCGCTCTGAGCTTGGGAAGCTCATGTTCTACCATTAAACTACACCCGCGTAGCGCGCTGAATGATCAGCGATGCATCGTCCCACACTCTACCCCATGGCAGGCCCCCGGTGTACGAACCGGGGGCCTTTGCGTCATGCCTCAGCGGTGGATGCGGTTGCTGCGGGCGGGAGTTGAGGGCGTAGCGTACGCCGTCGGAGTGCCGCCTGGAGTGGCGTCCTGTTCATCCCCTAATGTGGCGTTCTCGTCCAAGGGTTGTTGGGGAAAGGGCTTGATGGACTCCATGGAGCGCACCGTCGTCCGCTGTGCCGAAGGGCACATTTTCGCTACCGCTTCGTTCCCGATGCAGCAGCTCGGGGCCGGTCGGATCGGTCCCGGGCGGCTTATCCGTTGTCCGCGATGTGCCCGGTTGCGACAGGCAGTTCCGGTGGAGTTCGAGCGGCGGTAGAAGCCGGCGGCAGGAGCTGCGGCAGGCGATCATGACGGAGCGCGCGGGACAGTCCGGTTGGGGCGGTCTCGCGCGTTCTGCGTATCCTCGGGGGCGTGCTTCTCTCAGACAAGGACATCCGGGCCGAGATCGACGCCGGGCGGGTCCGCATTGATCCGTACGACCCGTCGATGGTGCAGCCATCGAGCATCGACGTGCGGCTCGACCGCTACTTCCGGGTGTTCGAGAACCACCGTTATCCGCATATCGACCCAGCCGTCGAGCAGGCGGACCTGACGCGCACGGTCGAGCCGGACGGGGACGAGGCGTTCATCCTCCACCCCGGCGAGTTCGTGCTTGCCTCGACGTACGAGGTCATTTCGCTGCCCGACGATCTTGCGTCGCGGCTGGAGGGCAAGAGTTCGCTCGGGCGGCTCGGGCTCGTGACGCATTCGACGGCCGGGTTCATCGATCCCGGGTTCTCCGGGCATGTGACGCTGGAGCTGTCGAATCTTGCGACGCTGCCGATAAAGCTGTGGCCGGGCATGAAGATCGGCCAGCTGTGCATGTTCCGGCTGAGTTCGCCGTCGGAGTTCCCGTACGGCTCCGAGCGGTACGGTTCGCGCTACCAGGGGCAGCGCGGGCCGACAGCTTCGCGTTCGTTCATGAATTTCCACCGAACCCAGGTGTGAGGCCGGACCATGACTGACGCACGAGAGAATCTGACGTACGACGGGTTCGGCCATGCCGTGCGTGAGCTGGCGCAGGCCGTGGCCGACGATGGCTACGAGCCGGATGTGGTGCTGAGCATCGCGCGGGGCGGGGTCTTCGTCGCCGGCGGTCTGGCGTATGCGCTGGACTGCAAGAACATTCATCTGGTGAATGTCGAGTTCTATACCGGCGTGGGCACCACGTTGGAAATGCCGGTGATGCTGGCGCCCGTTCCCAACGCCATCGATTTCTCGAACAAGAAGGTCCTGATCGCCGACGACGTGGCGGACACCGGCAAGACGCTGAAGCTGGTGCGCGACTTCTGTATCGAGCACGTCGCCGAGGTGCGCAGCGCGGTCATCTACGAGAAGCCGCACTCGCTCGTGAAGTGTGAGTACGTGTGGAAGAGGACCGATCGCTGGATCAATTTCCCGTGGAGCGTCCTGCCTCCGGTGCGTAAGCCGGGCGAGCCCGTCACGCCGTCCAGGGAAGCACTGTAACTGCCGCGGCGGCGGTCAGCTCCTCGTGAGCGCTCGGCGCAGGGTGTAACCCGGTGAACCCTCTGGGTGGCTGTTACGTGCCGGATGCCTGATCGTCCGGAGCGTTCGCGGCCCGCTCACGCACGGCCCGAGGACCGGTGCCGACACCCTGGCCCCGCTCCGGCCGCCCGGCTGCCGGCCGCACGGCAACCGAAGCGTCCTGGCCAGAGATCCCGTCGGCCGGGTGCTTGTCGCCGTCACCGTTCCCGGTGACCCCCGACCGGCGAGCGAGGAACTTGCCCAGTTCCCACAGGACCAGGAGCGCGACCGCGGCCAGCAGTGCCCAGCCGAACTGCAGCGCGTTGATCTCGGTCGTCCCGAGGATGCGGCGGAAGCCGTCCAGCTGGGTCACCAGCACCGCGAGCACGAACTGGGCCAGTGCCACCCAGTTCATCTGCTTGCTGTCGAAGGTGGACGTCCTCAGCACCGAGTCCGTCTCGCTGCGGCATTCGAAGGCGGCCACGATCAGACAGAGCGCGAAGGCGGTGAACGCGATCGACTGACCGGTCTCGACGCTGTCGAAGTGGGCCACGCCGAGCTTGATCAGTCCGAGCAGGACGACAGTGATCGCCAGTCCGCCGAGCCCGACCGTGACCAGTACGGGCCGGGTGAGCACCGATTCCCCGCGCGGACGCGGCCTGCGACGCATGAGTCCGGGGCTCTCCTGGTCGAAGCCGAGCGCGAAGCCGAAGGACGCGTTGACGACGAAGTGGATCCACAGGACCTGCGGCGGCGTGAAGGGTTCGCCGGCGGCGATGTTGAAGACGGTGGCCCCGAGGAACGTCAGGACGAAGGTGACGAGCAGCAGGAGCACGAACCGGATGTACTTGGTGAGATTGTCGTAGATCTTCCGGCCCTGCTCCACGGCGAAGACGATGGTGGCGAAGTTGTCGTCGGAGAGGATCATGCGTCCGGCGCTCTTCGCCACGTCCGTGCCGCTGCCCATGGCGATACCGATGTCGGCGGCCTTGATGGCGGGTGCGTCGTTGACGCCGTCCCCGGTCATCGCCACGACATCACCCTGCTTCTTCAGCGTGTTGGCGAGCAGTACCTTGTGCTCCGGCGCGACCCGCCCCACCACGCCGATGCCGTCGATGCGGGCGAGCTGCTCGTCCTCGGTCATGGCGGCGAACTCGGCGCCGAGGACGGCCTCGCCAGGGATGCCGAGCTGCCGGGCGATCGCCGCCCCGGTGGTGACGTCGTCGCCGGTCACCATGCGGACCCGGATGTTCGCCGCCTGGGCGTCGGCCACAGCGGCCCTGGACTCCGCACGGGGAGGATCGACCATGCCGACGAGACTGGTCATCCGCAGCTCGGTGACGTACGCGAGCAGGTCGCCGTCCGGATCGAAGCCGTCCGGGTCCAGATCGCGGGTGGCCGCGGCCATCACCCGGCGCCCCTCGCCGCCCATGCGTTCGGTCCGCGCCTCGGCGTGCCGGAGCAGTTCGGCGTCCCAGGGGATGGTCCTGCCCGCCGCGAGTGCGGTGCTGGCCCGCGCCATCACCGCCGGGGCCGCGCCCTTGACGAAGCATCGGACCACCTGCCGCCCAGTGGCGTCGACCGCCGAGTTGAAGGTGGCCATCAGCTTGTAGCCGGGGTCGAACGGCAGCGTGGCGAGCCGGGGAAGGCCGTCTCTCGTGGCGTCGATGTCCAGCCCTGCCTTGTGCGCGAGCACCAGCAGCGCGCCCTCGGTGGGATCGCCCACCACTTGGCCGTCCACCAGCTTCGCGTCGCAGGCCACCACGTACGGCAGGATCGCGTCCTCGATGCCCACGGAGGAACCCGCGCCATGGTGGATCTTCCCCTCGAGTCCGTAGCCCGTGCCCGAGACGGTGTACCGGTCGGTGGGACTCACCACTTCGACGACGGTCATCTGGTTCATCGTCAGGGTGCCGGTCTTGTCCGAGTTGATCGCCGAGGTGAACGCCAGGGTCTCGACCGAGGGCAGTTCCTTCACGATGGCGTTCCGCCTGGCCAGGCTGAGGCTGCCGACGGACAGAATCGCCTGGGTCACGGTCGGCAGGGCTTCGGGGATGGCGGCGATGGCCAGCGAGACCGCGCTGACGAACAGCACGTCCCAGGCCTCTCCCCGCTCACGGCCCAGGGCGAACATCACGATCATGGTCAGGCCCGCTGCCCCCGTGATCCACAGCGTGAGGGTGTTGAGTTCCTTGGTGAGCGGCGGCTCCTCCCTCTCGGTGGCCGACAGCATCCCGGAGATCCTGCCGAGCTCGGTGCCGGCGCCGGTCGCGGTGACGACGAGTACGCCGCTCCCGTGGGTGACCGGGGTGTTCATGAACGCCATGTCGGTCTGGTCACCCGGTCCCGGCAGGCCGGCCGGCAGCGTGCCGGAGTTCTTCGCGGCGGGAACGCTCTCGCCGGTGAGCGCCGACTCGTCGATCTGCAGGGCGTTGGCCTCGATGATGCGCCCGTCCGCCGGCACCTGGTCGCCTGCGGCGATGAGCACGATGTCGCCGACGACGAGCCGTTCGGCGGGGATCTCCGACTCCGTCCCGTCCCTGCGCACCCGGGCCGTCGCCTTCATCATCGACTTCAGCGCGTTCATCGCGCTCTCGGCCTTGCCCTCCTGGCGCAGGCCCACGACCGCGTTGAGCAGCGTCAGCACGAACAGCAGGATCGCGGTGCTCCACTCCCTGATGAGCAGCGAGACGACCGCCGCGGCCACGAGGACGAGCTGCATGTAGCTGCGGTACTGCCTGAGGAACCGGAGCCAGGCCGGAGTCCGCTTCTCCTCGGGCAGTGCGTTCGGGCCGTGAACGGCGACGAGTTCGGCGGCCCGTGCCGCGGAGAGACCGACCTCCGGATCCACCCCGAGCGCCGCCAGGACCTCCTCGGGAGAACGCGCGTACCAGCCGTCCTCCGATGCCCTGGGCCGCTCTCCCCCGGCGTCTGACTGCACCGTCATCGTTGTGCCTCCGATGTGGTCCGGCCTGGCAGGCGGGACTTTCGAAACACGCCCTAGCCGCGCTTCTTCTTGGTCGGCCGCCCGGTGCCGGACGCGCGCCCGTCGGCCGCCGGGGTGTCGTTTCCGTCCGCGGCCCGGTCAGCCGTCGGATGCCGGGAGGCGTACGGGTCGGCCGGGGCCCCCGCAGGGGCCTCGTGCTCCAGCTCCCTCTTGGCCGCGAGCAGATCCTTCCGGGCCTGCTTCCCCACTTCGGGGTACTGGGGATCGATGTCCATCAGGGTGTGCGCGAGCACCGCCGCCGCGCATATCCGCGCGAACCACTTCCGGTCCGCCGGCACGACGTACCAGGGCGCCCACTTCGTACTCGTCGCCGACAGCATCTCGGAGAACGCGTGCTGGTAGTCGTCCCACCTGCGCCGCTCCCTGACGTCGGCCGCGGAGAACTTCCAGTTCCTCTCCGGCAGGTCGATCCGCTTCATGAAGCGGATGCGCTGCTCCTCCTTGGAGAGGTTCAGGAAGATCTTCACCACCTTGAACCCGTTGTCCGTGAGGTAGCGCTCCCAGTTGTTGATCTCCCGGTAGCGGCGGTCCCATAGCCCCGGCCCACCGGCTTCGTCCGGCAGCTTCTGCCGGACGAGGTTCTCGGGGTGCACCCGCACGACGAGGACCTCCTCGTAGTGCGAGCGGTTGAAGATGCCGATCTCTCCGCGCCCGGGCAGCCGACAGGCGTAACGCCACAGGTAGTCGTGGTCGAGTTCCTCGGTGGAGGGCACCTTGAAACTGCTGACCCGCACGCCCTGGGGGTTGACTCCGCTCATGACGTGGCGGATCGTCCCGTCCTTGCCCCCGGCGTCGAGCGCCTGGAGACAGAGCAGTACGCCGTACGTGTTCTGGGCGGCCAGCCGTTCCTGGTACTCCGCCAGCAGGGACACCCCGGTCCGCAGCAGCTCGATCCCGTCGCGCTTCCTCATGCCGGCCCTGTAGCGAGGATCGAAGTCCCGGCGCAGGTTCACCTTCGAGCCCGGTTTCACCCGCAGCGGCCCGATGAACTCCGCGATGCGTTCGGCTCTCTCGTCCGCCATCACCGATCAGCCCTTCTCTCCGGTCACGGTGAGCGCCGCGCGTCCCGGCCCTCGCCACCGTCGCGGACTGCTCCCCGCCGCCGGGGCCGGGAAGCAGCCGTTCACAGACCCTCCTTCGCCAGCGCTGTGCCGCGGTGGCTCAGGCGCCTGGTCGGTCGGCATGCCTGCCACCCCATGCGGGGCCCGCGGCCCAGGGGGCATCGGAGCGGCAGCGCGCTACGAAGAACCCGGAAAGGTACGAGGATTCTCGAGGCTTTCGTCCTCATAGGGTGCGCCGCACGTCGGCTCGTCGCACGCCGAGGGCGATGGGGTCGCATCTGCGTACCCTCGCCGGTTGATCGTCGTCACCGGCCACTCCGCGGGCAGGTTCTCGACGCCTGAGCCCGGTCAGGTCCGGTCCGTGACAGCAAAGGACCCCCGGTGCCATGTGCCGGGGGTCCCTGCATGGTCGTGGGGGGCGGTCGTCAGATCGTGCCCAGCTTGATGATCGACAGCAGCGCGATGAGCTGGATCGCGGACGCACCCAGCGCCTTCGGCCACGGCAGGTCGTGCGACTTGCTCACCATGGAGGTGAACAGTGCGGCCGCGGCCAGCCAGGTCATCCAGCCGAGCAGCTGGACCAGGGAGTTCTCGCCGCCGAGGAAGAGGGCGAAGATCAGTCGTGGGGCGTCCGTGATCGACATGATCAGCATGGAGAGGCCCACGGTCGGCTGCCAGGCGCCGTCGCCGCCGAGCTGGCGGGCGAGTGTGTGGGTGACCGCGCCGAGGACCAGACCGCCGATGACGAAGCCGACGCCCGTGAGGAGGACGTACGGGACGGCGGTGGATATCGTTGCGTGGATGGCGTCGTCGCGGGCCTGGTCGAAGCCGAAGAGCGCCAGCAGGCCGTAGAGGAACGTGACGATGAGGGCCGGGCCCCAGACGGCGTAGTCGCGCATCTGCCAGAACGTCGGTCCGGGGCGCAGCACGATGCCGCTCAGCAGCTGCTGCCAGTGCAGGCGGGGGCCGGCGGGCTGGGCGGGTGTCTGGCCGGCGTGGTAGGTGCTGCCGTTGCTGTACGGGTCCTCGTTGATGCTGAACGCCTGGGTGTGACCCGGGTTGTTGGCGTACGGGTCACCCTGGTGGGGCTGGTGGTACGGGTCGCCGAAGTATTCGGGTTCGCCGTGTGCGCCGCTGTAGCCCTGGTTCCCCCCGGGATGCCGGGCTCCGTACGGGGCGCCGTTGCCTCCCGCCGGCGGCCATGGCTGCTGTCCGTACGGCGGCGGTGGTGCCTGCCTGCCGTACGGCTGCTGCGGTTGTTGTTGCCCTTGTCGAGGGGTGCGGTTGTCCCGGCCGCGTCCGATCCTGAATCCAGCCACGTCATCGAACGTACCTGGTCCGCGTGTGTGCGGTGGGAGAGCCGGGGAACCCGGCCCCCTTTGCGGCCGAGCTGTGACATCCCCTAGGGGGACCCTGGGGGGCTGGCCGGTGGGCGCGGAACCCGGGTCTGCTGTACGGGAAACAGGACCGGTTCGGTGGCGGGCGCCGGTCCGCCCGACAGCAGAAGCGGCCGGTCCTGCCCCCGAGGCAGGTCCGACCGCTTCTGTACCGCTGAGACCGGCTACTTCACCGGCTCGGGCTCCGGAGCGTCTGCCGCCTCCGGCTCGCCGGCCGGGTCCGACGGGGTCTTCACCGAGTCCAGCAGCAGCTGCGAGACGTCGACCACCTGGACCGACTCCTTGGCCTGGCCGTCGTTCTTCTTGCCGTTGACCGAGTCGGTCAGCATGACGAGGCAGAACGGACAGGCGGTGGAGACGATGTCCGGGTTGAGGGAGAGGGCTTCCTCGACGCGCTCGTTGTTGATGCGCTTGCCGATCCGCTCCTCCATCCACATCCGGGCACCACCGGCGCCACAGCAGAAGCCGCGCTCCTTGTGACGGTGCATCTCCTCGTTCCGCAGACCCGGCACCTTCGCGATGATCTCGCGCGGGGGCGTGTAGATCTTGTTGTGACGGCCCAGGTAGCAGGGGTCGTGGTACGTGATCAGACCCTCGACCGGCGTCACCGGGATCAGCTTGCCCTCGTCGATGAGGTGCTGGAGCAACTGCGTGTGGTGGATGACCTCGTACTCGCCGCCGAGCTGCGGGTACTCGTTCGCGATGGTGTTGAAGCAGTGCGGGCAGGTCGCGACGATCTTCTTCGACGACTTCGGCTTCTTCGTCGCCTCATCGTCGTCGTCCTCACCGAACGCCATGTTCAGCATCGCGACGTTCTCCTGGCCGAGCTGCTGGAACAGCGGCTCGTTGCCCAGGCGGCGGGCCGAGTCACCCGTGCACTTCTCGTCGCCGCCCATGATCGCGAACTTCACGCCCGCGATGTGGAGCAGCTCCGCGAAAGCCTTGGTGGTCTTCTTGGCGCGGTCCTCGAGAGCGCCCGCGCAGCCGACCCAGTAGAGGTAGTCGATCTCCGACAGGTCCTCGACGTCCTTGCCGACGATCGGGACCTCGAAGTCGACTTCCTTCGTCCACTCGACGCGCTGCTTCTTGGCCAGCCCCCAGGGGTTGCCCTTCTTCTCCAGGTTCTTGAGCATCGTGCCCGCCTCGGACGGGAACGCGGACTCGATCATGACCTGGTAGCGGCGCATGTCGACGATGTGGTCGATGTGCTCGATGTCGACCGGGCACTGCTCCACGCACGCACCGCAGGTGGTGCAGGACCAGAGCACGTCCGGGTCGATGACGCCGTTCTCTTCGACGGTGCCGATCAGCGGCCGCTCGGCCTCCGCGAGAGCGGCCGCCGGTACGTCCTTCAGCTGCTCCTCGGTCGCCTTCTCGTTGCCCTCCATGTCCTTGCCGCCACCGGCGAGCAGGTACGGGGCCTTGGCGTGCGCGTGGTCGCGCAGCGACATGATCAGGAGCTTCGGCGAGAGCGGCTTGCCCGTGTTCCAGGCGGGGCACTGCGACTGGCAGCGACCGCACTCGGTGCACGTGGAGAAGTCGAGGATGCCCTTCCAGGAGAACTGCTCGACCTGGGAGACGCCGAAGACGTCGTCCTCGCCCGGGTCCTCGAAGTCGATCGGCTTGCCGCCGGAGGTCATGGGCTGCAGCGCGCCCAGCGCGCTCTCACCGGTCGCGTTGCGCTTGAACCAGATGTTCGGGAAGCCGAGGAAGCGGTGCCAGGCGACACCCATGTTGGTGTTCAGCGAGACCGTGATCATCCAGATCAGCGAGACGCTGATCTTGACCATCGCGGTGAAGTAGATGAGGTTCTGCAGCGTGGTGAGGCTCAGGCCCTTGAACGCGAGCACCAGCGGGTACGAGACGAAGTACGCCGCGTCATAGCTCTCGACATGGTGGATCGCGCCCTCGAGACCGCGCAGGGTCAGGATCGCCAGGCCGATGGTGAGGATGACGTACTCGACGAAGTACGCCTGCCAGGCCTTGGAGCCCGTGAAGCGCGACTTGCGGCCGGCCCGGGAGGGGAGCGAGAGCAGCCGGATCACCATCAGGACAGCGATGCCCACCGTCGTCATCAGGCCGATGAACTCGGTGTACATCTCGAACGGCAGGAATCCGCCGAGGACCGGGAGGGTGTAGTCGGCCCGGAAGAGCTGGCCGTATGCCTGGGCCAGCGTCGGCGGCAGCGTCAGGAAGCCGATGGCGACGAACCAGTGGGCGAAGCCGACGATGCCCCACCGGTTCATCCGGCTGTGGCCGAGGAACTCCCTGACCAGGGTGGTCGTTCGGGCCTTGGGGTTGTCCGTTCGGCTGCCCGCCGGTACCGGCTGTCCGAGCTTGACGAACCGGTAGATCTGCGCGAAGGCTCGGAAAAAGAGCGCAACGCCGACCACGGTCAGAACCAGCGACACGATGATCGCGGCGAGTTGCATTTGGGGGCTCCTCGGGCCTGCGAGGGTGGGATCCAGTGCGTACTAAGCAGTAACTTAATCAGTCTGTGCTGACACTATCCACTTATTCCGCCGCGCTGTAGCCGCGCCGCCGGTGATCTGTGTCGCTCAGGTGCGCCTTCCCGCGGTGGGTGAGCCCGCGGAGGGTGGCGCGGAGTGGCGTGTACACGGCTTCCGCGAGGATGGCCAGGTCGAGTCCCAGCCAGTGGTGCTCGGCGTAGTGCTGGTCGAGCAGGGTGGGTTCGTCCCAGGGCATTGTGGAGCGGGAGCGGACCTGGGCCAAGCCGGTGAGGCCGGGTCTCAGTTCCTGCCGCCAGTGCCGGGCGCCGGTCTCGTTCGGGGTGTCCGCCCGTTCGTGGTCAGGGGTGAGCGGTTCCGGTCCGACGAGCGAGAGATCTCCCCGTACGACGTGGGGCAGCCGGGACAGCGCGTCCAGGCGCAGCCGACGGGTACCCAGGGAGCGCAGGGCGAAGGGGTGGCCGGCCAGTCCGATCCGGGTGGAGCGGGTCAGTACGCAGCCCGGGGGGCGTCGTACGGCGAGGGTGAGGGCTGCGGCGGCGAGCAGGGGAGCGGTCAGGGCCAGCAGGGCTGAGCCGAGGACGAGATCCAGTGCGCGCTTGGCTGTCATGCGCGACCTCGGTCCGGGCCACGCGTGTGACCGCGTCCGCATCCGCGTGCGCATCCGCATCGTTCACACCTGCCTGGCTCGGACGGATCTAGTGCCTGTTTTGTGCTGCTCTCGCCATTTTGTAACAGAACGATCCCACGTGACGATGTTGGACCGGGTATGCGGCCCGCTCGGCGGCCCGGTGTCGTCCGATGAAGTGCAGGTGGCGTGGGATGTGTGCACGATAGTTGAGTCGACTCGACTCAGCTCTGTTGACTCCGAAGCTCCTCTCGTGCATCCTTGAGCCAGATCCACTCAAGTAGTCAGTTGGAGGAATTGAAATGGCACGTGCGGTCGGCATCGACCTGGGCACGACTAACTCCGTCGTCAGCGTTCTCGAAGGCGGCGAGCCCACCGTCATCACCAACGCCGAAGGCGCCAGGACCACGCCGTCCGTCGTCGCCTTCGCGAAGAACGGCGAGGTTCTGGTGGGCGAGGTCGCCAAGCGTCAGGCGGTGACCAACGTCGACAGGACCATCCGGTCGGTCAAGCGCCACATGGGCACCGACTGGAAGATCGACCTCGACGGCAAGAGCTTCAACCCGCAGCAGATGAGCGCCTTCATCCTGCAGAAGCTGAAGCGCGACGCCGAGGCGTACCTGGGCGAGAAGGTCACCGACGCGGTGATCACCGTTCCGGCGTACTTCAACGACTCCGAGCGTCAGGCGACGAAGGAGGCCGGCGAGATCGCGGGCCTGAACGTCCTGCGCATCGTCAACGAGCCGACCGCCGCCGCGCTGGCGTACGGGCTCGACAAGGACGACCAGACGATCCTCGTCTTCGACCTCGGTGGCGGCACCTTCGACGTGTCCCTCCTGGAGATCGGTGACGGCGTCGTCGAGGTGAAGGCCACCAACGGTGACAACCACCTCGGTGGTGACGACTGGGACCAGCGCGTCGTCGACTACCTGGTGAAGCAGTTCGCCAACGGTCACGGTGTGGACCTGTCCAAGGACAAGATGGCTCTCCAGCGTCTCCGCGAGGCCGCGGAGAAGGCGAAGATCGAGCTGTCCTCCTCGACGGAGACCACGATCAACCTGCCGTACATCACGGCGTCCGCCGAGGGCCCGCTGCACCTGGACGAGAAGCTCACGCGCGCTCAGTTCCAGCAGCTCACCGCGGACCTCCTGGACCGCTGCAAGAACCCGTTCCACAACGTCATCAAGGACGCGGGCATCCAGCTCTCCGAGATCGACCACGTCGTTCTCGTCGGTGGCTCGACCCGTATGCCGGCCGTCGCCGAGCTCGTCAAGGAGCTCACCGGTGGCCAGGAGGCCAACAAGGGCGTGAACCCGGACGAGGTCGTCGCCATCGGAGCCTCGCTCCAGGCCGGTGTCCTCAAGGGTGAGGTCAAGGACGTCCTGCTGCTCGATGTCACCCCGCTGTCTCTCGGTATCGAGACCAAGGGCGGCATCATGACGAAGCTCATCGAGCGCAACACGACGATCCCGACCAAGCGGTCCGAGATCTTCACGACGGCCGAGGACAACCAGCCGTCCGTCCAGATCCAGGTCTACCAGGGCGAGCGCGAGATCGCGGCGTACAACAAGAAGCTCGGCATGTTCGAGCTGACCGGTCTGCCGCCGGCCCCGCGTGGTGTCCCGCAGATCGAGGTCGCGTTCGACATCGACGCCAACGGCATCATGCACGTCGCCGCCAAGGACCTCGGCACCGGCAAGGAGCAGAAGATGACCGTCACCGGCGGCTCCTCGCTGCCGAAGGACGAGGTCAACCGGATGCGTGAGGAGGCCGAGCAGTACGCGGAGGAGGACCACCGCCGCCGCGAGGCCGCCGAGTCCCGCAACCAGGGCGAGCAGCTCGTCTACCAGACGGAGAAGTTCCTCAAGGACAACGAGGACAAGGTTCCCGGCGACGTGAAGACGGAGGTGGAGACCGCGCTCACCGAGCTGAAGGAGAAGCTCAAGGGCGAGGACACCGCCGAGATCCGTACCGCCACCGAGAAGGTCGCGGCCGTCTCCCAGAAGCTGGGCCAGGCGATGTACGCCAACGCGCAGGCCGAGGGCGGCCCGCAGGCCGAAGGCCAGCCGGGCGCCGAGCAGGCCAGGGCCGATGACGATGTCGTCGACGCCGAGATCGTGGACGACGAGAAGGACGCCAAGGGCGGTGCGGCGTGACCGAGGAGACTCCGGGCTTCGAGGAGAAGCCCGACGTTCCCTCCGGCGCCACCTCTGACGACGCCGATCCGAAGGCTGCCGCCTCTTCCACGGAGGAGGAGGCGGCCCCGGCCGGGGACGTGAACCAGACCGCTGGTCTGACGGCGCAGCTGGACCAGGCACGCAGTGCGCTCACCGAGCGCACCGGCGACCTCCAGCGGCTCCAGGCCGAGTACCAGAACTACCGCCGCCGCGTGGAGCGGGACCGGGTCACGGTCAAGGAGATCGCCGTTGCGGGTCTCCTGAGCGAACTCCTGCCCGTGCTCGACGATGTCGGCCGCGCCAGGGATCACGGCGAGCTCGTGGGCGGGTTCAAGTCGGTGGCCGAATCGCTGGAGACGGTCGTCGCCAAGCTGGGCCTGCAGCAGTTCGGCAAGGAGGGTGAGCCCTTCGACCCGACGATCCACGAAGCCCTGATGCACTCGTACGCGCCGGACGTCACCGAGACGACCTGCGTGGCGATCCTGCAGCCGGGGTATCGCATCGGCGAGCGCACCATCCGCCCCGCACGGGTGGCGGTGGCCGAGCCGCAGCCGGGCGCGAGCCCCACGGCGGCAAAGGAAGAGAAGACAGACGACGAGGAGAGCGGTGGCACCGAGGAGGTCTGACATTTCGTCCGACCACCGCGGGGCCCACCGCCCGGTAAGGCGACCGGCCCGCGGGCCGGTCGCCCGGCCGATCGTCCGGAAGGAGGGACGTCGATGAGCACGAAGGACTTCGTCGAGAAGGACTACTACAAGGTCCTCGGCGTCCCCAAGGACGCCACCGAAGCCGAGATCAAGAAGTCGTACCGGAAGCTCGCCCGCGAGTTCCACCCGGACGCGAACAAGGGCGACAACAAGGCGGAGGAGCGCTTCAAGGAGATCTCCGAGGCCAATGACATCCTCGGCGACGCCAAGAAGCGCAAGGAGTACGACGAGGCACGCGCCCTCTTCGGCAACGGCGGCTTCCGGGCCGGTCCCGGTGGCGCGGGAGGCAACTTCAACTTCGACCTGGGTGACCTCTTCGGAGGCACGCAGGGCGGAGGTCCCGGCGGCCCCGGCGGATTCGGCGGCGGTGGCGGTCTGGGCGATGTCTTCGGCGGGCTGTTCAACCGGGGCGGCGGTACGGGGACACGCGTGCAGCCGCGCCGCGGGCAGGACATCGAGTCCGAGGTGACGCTCAGCTTCACCGAGGCGGTCGACGGGGCCACGGTCCCGCTGCGGATGTCCAGCCAGGCGCCCTGCAAGGCGTGTTCGGGCACCGGCGACAAGAACGGCACCCCGAGGGTCTGCCCGACCTGTGTCGGCACCGGACAGGTGTCGCGCGGCAGTGGCGGCGGTTTCTCGCTCACCGATCCCTGCGTGGAGTGCAAGGGCCGGGGCCTCATCGCCCAGGACCCGTGCGATGTCTGCAAGGGCAGCGGGCGGGCGCGTTCGTCGCGCACCATGCAGGTCAGGATCCCGGCGGGCGTCTCCGACAGCCAGCGGATCCGGCTGCGGGGCAAGGGTGCCCCGGGCGAGCGCGGCGGACCGGCCGGCGATCTGTACGTCGTCGTCCATGTCGACGCCCACCCCGTCTTCGGCCGCAAGGGCGACAACCTCACGGTCACCGTGCCCGTCACCTTCGTGGAGGCGGCGCTCGGCGGCGAGGTGAAGGTCCCGACGCTCGGCGGACCGCCCGTCACCCTGAAACTTCCGCCCGGCACCCCCAATGGGCGTACGATGCGCGCCCGCGGCAAGGGCGCCGTACGCAAGGACGGCACCCGGGGCGACCTCCTGGTCACCGTCGAGGTGGCGGTCCCCACGGGCCTCACCTCCGACGCCCAGGACGCGCTGGAGGCCTACCGGAAGGCGACCGCGGGGGAGGACCCGCGGGCGGAGTTGTTCCAGGCTGCGAAGGGAGCTTGAGGTGGACGGCCGACGACGTAATCCGTACGAACTGACCGATGACTCACCGGTGTACGTGATCTCGATCGCGGCCCAGCTCTCGGGCCTGCATCCGCAGACACTGCGCCAGTACGACCGCCTCGGCCTGGTCTCCCCGGACCGCACGGCCGGCCGTGGCCGGCGCTACTCGGCCCGCGACATCGAGCTGCTGCGCACGGTGCAGCAGCTGTCGCAGGACGAGGGCATCAATTTGGCGGGGATCAAGCGCATCATCGAACTGGAGAACCAGGTGGCCGCGCTCCAGCAGCGCGTGGCCGAACTCTCCGCGGTGGTGGACGGTGCCGCGGCGGCGATGCAGCAGCGCGAGGCGCAGGTGCGCGCGTCGTACCGGCGCGATCTGGTGCCGTACACGGATGTGCAGCAGGCGAGCGCGCTGGTGGTGTGGCGGCCGAAGCGCGACGGCTGACGCCGTAGCACGTACGAAGGGGCCGGGAGGTGTGAACCTCCCGGCCCCTTCGCGGTGTGCACGGGTCATTTCCCCGCGGATTGCCAGAGCGAGAGAGCCAGCGCAGTGCACGACGTCACTGCGGCGAGCGACGGCAACGGCCAGCGGGTGCGCTCCAGGGCGTCGAGCCGCTCCTCGTGCTCGCCGAGGGCCTTGTCGGTCTGGTCGGCGCGTTGCAGCAGCAGCGCCAGGTCTCCCCGGGTAGTGGCGAACCCGACGTCGACGGAACGGTGCAGCCGCTGCAGTTCCCGGGCGATGTGCTCGGCCTCGGACTGTGTCATCGCGGGGCCTCCTCAGATGCGGGGAACGCGCAATCGGTCCCAGCTCGTACGTCCCGGGATGCCGTCGGCTGCGGCGCCGCTGTAGCCGAGCCTGCGCTGCCAGGCCGCGTAGGAACGGCGGTCGGCCTCACCCCACACGGGCCCGGGACCGACCTCGTACCGGCCGCAGCCCTCGCTGACCAGGCGCCGGCCGACGGCTGTGACGAGCGGGCTCCGCCGGCCGGCCACGAAGAACGCGGCGCCGGGAAACGTCTCGTACGCACGATCGGCGGGTCCGGTGGACGATGTGCCGAGGCGGGCAGCGATACGACTGCGCAGGGAGGCCATCGAGAACGACGGGTCGATCTTGCGCCGGGTCCACTCCTTGTGCGCGATCGCACGCTGCGCGGACCAGCCGTGCGCCCGGCAGATCGCGGCCGACAGCCGTTCCACGGCGATGAGCTGGGCGGCGGGGTAGGGGTCGCGCCCGTTGCCGAGGTTCTCGATCTCCAAGCCGTAGAAGCGGGCGTTGCCGTCCACGGTGTCCGGGCCGGGGGCGGGCACGGATGCCTCGGCGCGTACGGCATCGAGGACGGCGGCCGAGCCGTTGCCCGCGTGGTTGGTCCGCCCGTACCCGACGAGATGGACCGTGCCGTCCTTGGCCACCAGGCCGATGCAGAGCGGGCCGGGCAGGTCCGGTGTGCCGGTGCGGCACAGGGTCAGGCTGTCGGTGCCCGCGGTGTGATGCAGCATCACACCGTGCACCGGGCCCCAGGGGCCCTTGTGATTGCGGTTGTGGGTCTTCCAGTTGCCGTGTTCAAGGACGCGGACGCCCTCGTCGCGCAGGGCGCGGACGAGGGCGTCGGCGGACAGAGGCGTCGCCATGCGCGGGGTCCTTTACATCATGGGTGTGACGGTCACGAAGCGGTAGATGAAGGTGGCCGTGTTGGTGGCGGCCGCCGACTTGTACGCGGCGGTGGCCGTGTAGATGCCGTTCGCGGTGAGCCCGGTGACCTGGAACTGCGAAGAGACGGAGGCCTGGTTGGTGCCGGTGACGATCGCCGCGCGCGTGTCCGCCGCGGCCAGCGTGACCGTCGTGCCCTGCCGGATGTTCGCCGACATGAGCGACGCCGAGGTCGTGTTGCCGCTGATCCGTGCGCCGACGGTGACCAGCACCGAACCGCCGGGCGGTGCGGTGAAGGTGACGGCCGTCGGGTCGCCGGTGGATCCGGTGAGGGTCTCCACATAGGCGGTGGACAGGGTGGTTCCGGTGGCGGCGTTGGCCTTGTGCGCGGGGCCGGGCGCGACCAGGGCCCAGTAGCTTCCCGTGTAGTAGTGGAGCCGGCCTGGAGTGGTCAGCCAGACGAGCATGCCGGCGACGGGGGCGGTGACCTTGGCATCACGGGTCGCGGCATCGGCGAAGCGCAGCACCGTGCGGCCATCGACGGCCTCGGCGAGCGACTGGATGTGGAGCGGGACATTGGCGGCGTCGGTGGACTGCGGGTAGGGCAGACTGCCCAGCGGGGTCAGCAGGGACATGGCAAGACCTCCGGTCGGTGGTGAGGAGAAGGAGAGGGCGCCCGCGACGGGCTCAGCCCTCGGCGGACGGCGGCAGGATCTGGGGGTCCGTGCCCACGACGCCCGTACTTGCGGCCGGACTGTCGATGGGCACAGGAAGCGCCGCGCCGGTGTCGGGTACGGAGCCGTCGACAGGTGGCTCCACGGGCGGTTCGCTCATCACGCACCTCCCGTCGCCGTCAGCAGGGCCCGATAGGTGGGCTCGCCCGCCATCAGGTCGGCCAGCGTGGCGTACTGGGCCGTGACCTGGGCGTACTTGCGCTGCGCGCCGTAGGAGGGATCGAGCGGACCGTCCGGGGTGAGACCCTCGTCGACCGGAACGCCGTTGTACGAGGTGCCGCGCAGGGTGAGCGTCTGCTGAGGGGCGCCGCCCGCGGTGAAACTGGTGCGCATGCCGACGACCCAGGCGAACGTGTCGAGCTGGGCTCCCGCCGTGTCCACCACGCGGACCACGTCACCGAGCTGGAGACGGGGATCGTGCAGCACCTCGATCTCGCCCAGCACCGGCACCGGGTACTGGCCGGCGATGAGCATGTTCTTCGACAGCAGGCTTGCGGCGGTGCTGTTCTGTACCCAGTCGGAGGCAGGGGCCGTGTACTGCTGCCGCCCGTAGTGCCTCTGGCTGATCGTGTTCCACCAGGCCCAGTTGCGCTGCTTGGGGTCGCCGGTGGCCTTCTGGGGGACGATCCGCACCGACGGCTTGCCGTCCTTGGTGACCGTCCACACGCTTGTCGTACCGGTGTTGGTGAAGCGCGCGATGTAGGAAGGGCCCTCGCGGCGGCAGCTGACCGTGACCACCCCCTTCACCGCCGTGCCACCGGTGACCGCGGTGCCGAACCTCACCCGGTGCCCGTCGTTCACCACGGAGTCGTCGGTGACGACGAGCGGTCCGATGTCGAACTCGTCCTCGGCGATGGCATACGGAACCTCCACCGATTCACCCGGTTTGATCTCCCGTACCACTGTGTCGTCGATGAAGGCTCCGTCGGCCCTGCCGGCAGCGGACCAGTCCTGGTACGGCTGGACGCAGTGGTTGCGACAGGCGTCGATCTCCTCGCTGATGGTGAGCGTGGCGATGTCCCGCCGCGTGGTGACGGTGAGATCCGCTCCGGTGGGCACCTTGCCGAACCGGGCGGGCCCCCTCCAGTGGAAGACGCCCTGCTCGTCGAATTCGGCGGTGGACAGCGTCGCGCGGGCGATCTCGGTGATCGCGTCCCACTGCGACCCCGATACCTTGGGGACGTTGAAGAGCGGCATATCGGCCTCGTCGAGGACCGCGCCCTTGACCCACTTCCCCTTCTGCTCCCACTCGTCGCGGGGGTACGTGGCGGTGTCGGTCCAGATCCGGTCGGTCACCTGGAGGCACTCGACCGCCATGTCGGTGACCATCTCGATGCGGTAGAGCTCGGCGCGAGGCTGGCTCGCCGCGGGATCCGTGTAGGTGCCCATACCGCCGACGAAGTGCGAGCCGTCGGGCCCGGTCAGCAGCGGCTGCACGGTCGGCAGCACACTGGTCCCGGACGACTTGGTGTTGACCAGGAAACCGATGTGCCAGTTGCCCCTGAGGGCCGCCAGCTTGCTGGAGGTCCACTCGAAGTACCAGGCCGGGCCGCCCTGGGTACCGGAATAGATCCTGATCGCCCCGTTGGAGATGTCGAAGACGCCGCTCACATAGCCGTACGCCCCTCCGCTGCGGTCGAACAGGGTCTTGAGCTCGATCTTGTTGCCCCTGGTCTTGGCGGTGCTGACCCAGGCTTCGACCAGGTAGACCTTGCCCGGCACCACGAACCGCGAGCGCGGCATCCAGGAGGCGGTCAGCGCGGCTGCCTTCGGCATCAGCGCCATCTCGAAGGGCGCGCCGTCACGGATCCAGTCGTAGTCGCCGATCCACGGCACCGACTCGGGCTGCCCATAGCTGGCGTTGACGCCGCCGTGCAGGGAGGCATAGAGGACGGTGAACGGAGAGGTGTCATCGGTGTCGGCGAGCGGCGCCCGGGGCGGCGGGCAGCTGTCGATCCCGCCCTGGCGCAGCAGCTCGTCCACGCACCAGGCGGTGGACGCGATCCGCCGGCCGGTGGAGACGCCGTGGTACGGCCGGGGAAGCGAGGCGGGGCCCCGCAGCCGCTCGGCGCCGTCCAGGGCCTGGATGGTGACCGTGTCACTGCCGGAGGCGGCGCTACGGGAGCGCACGGTGCCACGGAAGGCCGGCAGGGTGTGACCGGCCACGCCCGTCTCATGGACGACGGACTGACTGGGGCGTACGACATCGCCGGTGGTACGCCTGGCCCAGGCGGAGTACAGGTGCGGAGCGGGGACCCCGTCCGCGCCCGTGAGCTGCGCCTCGAACTGCGCTGCCGCGCTGCCGCTGAACGCCCGCATGGCTTCCGGGAGGTCGGTGCTGTAGGCGCGCTCGACCTTCCAGGACTGCAACTGGGCACCGAGGTCCTTGCCGCCGAGACGGGTGGAGTGGACGGGGGCGCGCTCGGGGGCCGCGAGGGCGGCGTCGAGCTTCTGGTCAGACGGCTGCACTACGCACCTCCACCAGGTCGATGCTGACGTTCCGGTACGGCAGGCGGCTGGCCGGCGTATCGGTGTAACCGGTGACCGACATGGCGGGGCAGCCGTCGCCCAGGGCGAAGGCCGTCGGCGCCTCGCCGATGGTCAGACAGGCACCGGCCAGACCGGTCATACCGGTCGCGCCGGGGCTGCCCACGGGTGTGACGAACGCGGCGCCTGCGGGGGCGGTGCCGGTGACCACCGAGGCGGCGGCGCTGGTCGTGCTCATATAGGCGCCGTCCCGGTCCTTCCAGTCCAGCTGGGCCGTGCACAGGCCCGCACTCCAGTCCGGCGGCACCATCCAGGACACCTGCATGCCCGGCATCACCGGCCAGCCGGACCAGACGCCGTGCCGCCAGCCGATCTTGGTGGCGGGGTCCTGGCAGTCACCGAGGACGGTGTCCCCGATGAACGGGGCGATGGTGAACGACCCGTTGACGGTGAACCAGTGGTCCGCGCCGCCGGCCTGCTCACTCTGCCCGGCTGCCTGCAGCGGGTCGAGCAGATTGCTGGACACCGGGTCCAGCAGGGCGACCGGTCCGGCGCCGGCGTTCACCGCACTGCCCAGCATTCCGGGGCCGTTGATCCGCCGGGCGAGCCGTACGAGATGGTCGGCGTCGCCCGGCTCCAGCCACTCCCAGGAGAACTTCAGACGACGGGTCGTACGCGCGGGCGCGACGGTGGTGATCTGCCCTTCCAGCGACCGGAACTCGCTGACGTTCAGCTCGGCGCTGCGGTCCCAGCTCCTGGCGGACTGGCTGATCTCACGCATGAGACCCGGCTTGCCGATCCACAGATTTCCTGCCATGGGTTCCTCACCTCCGGGCGAGTTGGCGCTGTCCGGCGAAGACGGCGCGGGCGATGGTCTGGGAGTCGACCTCGACGTGTACGGGACGGTCGGCGAGCCGCTCCATGGCCTGCGCGAGCCGGTGCAGCGCGGCGCCTCCGCCGTTGTGGCGGCCGAGCATCCGCTCCAGCTTGGGCAGCGGGATGACGGCTTCGTGCTCGCCCGCCTCACCGATCAGTGCGAGCGTGCCGCCGCGGCGGGCCTGGACGATGCCGCCCTGGGCAAGGGCGGGGACCGGGATGCTGGGAAGGTTGAACGCGAATCCCTTGCCGCCGATGACAGGCACCCAGTCCGGCACCTTGAACTTGACGTGGTTCAGTCCGCTGATGAGCGCGTTCAGGCCTCGGACGAGCATCCGGGTGGGCAGCAGGAAGGCGTTGACCACGCCCTTGAAGATCGGCCCGAGGAACTTGGCGGCGGAGGACGAAGCGCTGCGGATGCCGCTCCAGGCTGCGACGAGCCCCTTCCTCACCAGCGCGGCGACCTTGTCCATGTTGATGAACTGCGCGATGAGCGGCCCGAGCAGCGTCATGATCAGCCCGAACGGGCTTGCCGCCATGGCGAGGTTGAGCCCCTTCTGCGCGAGCGACGCGCCCTTGAGACCCTTGCCCAGCTTGCCCATCGACGTGCCGCCCTTGTCGGCGTTCTTGCCGGCCTTGCCGACGGACTTCTCGACCGCGTCGGCCTGCCGCTTGACGTCCTGGAGGGCGTTCTTGGCCTTGTCGGCGGAGCCCTTGAGCTTGTCGAGGGATGACTTGAACTTGTCGGTGCCGGTCCTCGCCTTGCCGAGGCCACTGTCAGCGCCACGGGCCGCGTTCCTGACGGCGTCGAGGCCCTTTCCGCCTTGATCGGCGGATTTCCTCACCTTGGTCAGCGCGGAGGAGACCTTGTCCGACTGCCCCTTGACCCGTGTGAGGGTGTCTGTGCTGCTCCCCGCGCTCCTCCGGAATTTGTCAAGGCCGTTGCTCGTCTGGGTGAGCGATCCCTTCAGGCTGCCGATCGCGGAATTTACCGATGATACAGCTTGCTTGAGATTCATCTGCGTCCTCCTCCTGCGACGGGTGACCGATCAGATTCCGGCCAGTGCTTGGCTCAGCTTGTTAACCGCCCTCTGGGTGGCATTAATCGCCTGGTTGCTCTTATTGGCTGGAAGGCCTCCGGAAGCTCCGCCCGCGTTGCGTAGTTGGCTTCGCAATGCCGTGATGTCCCGGCCGACGCGGTCCGCGGAGTTCTGCGCGTGATTGATGCGCTTGTTCAGTTCACCGGCACGAGACTTCCTGTAGAAAGTCTTGTCCATGTACGTCCGGAGTTTCTCCGGCTGCTTCTTCAGTTCCTCGTGCTCCTTTTTCTCTTTCTCTTTTTCTACCGTTAGTCTTTCGAGTTCTTCGACCTTCGCCTTCCCTACGGCTTTCTTCCAGAACCAGTTGTCCCCCTCTTCTGCCCAGGGGAAGGTGTAGCGGGCATTTCCCAGGATGGAAACCCCTTTCTCGTCGACCTTGAAGAGAGAGAAGTCCGCCTTGACGACGGTCAGTCCCGTGGCCAGGCCGGCCAGGGCGACCTTCATGAGGTCCGCCGTATGGTTCAGGGCGGCGACCTTCATCACCAGAGTGTTCGCTTCCTCCTTCGTGAAGTACAGGCGAGCGAAATCGGGTGTGTTCCAGTCCCAGGTGTGCGGTGAATCGGGTCCCGGTTTTCCGGTACCGGCCATGGCGTACTCGCTTTCGGATAGGGAACCTCGTCGTGGCCTATTGCGTACGACGGCGTCAGATGGAAGACTCGGAGCGGATTTCGATCAGGCAATCAGGGGCGGGGTGCGCGGTGAACGTTGCGATCGGAATATCGGCCTTCGGTGCGACGGCGGGGATTCCTGCTACGGAGAAGGGGGCGGCATGTTTCGCCGTTGAATTATCCGAGCGGCATTTCGGTGGGCCTGGGGCGGGCGTATGGATGTTCACCAACAGGCCGGTGGCCATACCCGCCCCCGGTGCCGGGGAGATAGAAAATTGGGCGAATCAATGGCTCACCCTCGAAACGCCAGAGGAGTGGTCGAGAGGGGAAGAGAAGAACAATGGTCTTGCGCGATTGAGGGAAGACGGTCGGCTCTTCTCCGGCACGCATGATCTGGCGCCCGTGTTGAAGAGGATCATCAGTTCCTCCAGCGGGCTCAGCGGCCACACACTGGCCATGGTGGTCCTGACCGGCCCGCCGCACGACGGCGCTGACTTCATACGAACGGTACGGAGGGCCGCCAGGTATCCGGTCTTCTGGGTCTTCATCGGAACCGGGCCGTCCATCGAACCCGTGGTCCGCCTCGGTGCGGTGGAGACGATTGGATCGGAGCCCGGAGACCCGGACAATTTCGTCATCGTGAAGACAAGAGGCTGGTCCGCATTCACCAAGTGGCGCACCGGCCGCCGCATTCGTCGTGCGGTGACACGTTGGCAGAGGCGGACGCCCACGGGCTGAGCGCGGGCGGAGCCGGACGGGGTGCCGCCCGCAACGGAGGTGGGGCCGCCGGGCGGTCAGGAGAAGAAGGCGCTGAGTTCTGCCGGTGTGGGCAAGGCATTCTCCGTGGTGGCGGTGTCTTCCGGAGCGGTGGAATCGGCGTCCGGGGTGGTGCCGGGCCGGGGGGTCGGTTCCGGACAGTCGAGGGGTTCGGAGTCCATGTCGCGATTAACGGTGGCGAACATCCAGTTCGCCACCGTGAGTTGGTCGACGGCGTTCGCCAGGAGGTGGTCGGTCACCGACCATTCGGCGGCCTCGCCGTGCAGGTCCCGGGCGAGGGCGCTGTCGCGTGGCAGGTGCTGGACGAGCACCGACAGTCGGCGAGAGGAGAGCTGGCCGCGATGCCAGTCCAGCAGGTCGAGGCCGTAGTGGCGGAGAAGGTCTGCCTCAAGCGCCTCGGCGTGCTCTTCGACGAGCTCGCCGAGGCTCAGTCTTCCCCCAGGCCAAGCCCGGTCTCCTTGCCGTACGCCTCCAGGATCGCGGCGATGTCCTGCATGGTGATGTCGTGCTGGTCGAAGCGCGAGAACTGCTGCTCCCCGAGGAGGAGCCGGAGCAGCCCGTCGACGTCATTGTCGTCGAGGTCGCGGAGCTTGCGGGCGGTGGTGCGGGACAGCTCTGTTGGCAGCTCGAACGAGTCCGAGTCCAGATTGAAGGTCCAGGACCGGCCGAGCGCTTCGAGGCGCTGGGCGCGGGCCGCGTTGACGTTGAATCCAGCCATGTGGGGCTCCAGTTCGTAGTAGGAGAGAAGGGCGGTGCCCGGTGCGCCGGATGAGGGCGCACCGGACACCGAGAGGGACTAGGCGAGCGCCGTGTCGCTCACCAGCCACGTGGCGATCGGGTCGGTCGGCTTGTCGCCCGACAGCGCCGTGACGGTGACGCCGAGCTTGATGGCGCCGGTGCGTGCGAGGGACAGCTCCTCCACGTCCGACACCGCGGCATACGGGACGACGAGGCGGTACCGGAGGTCCGTGGTGCCGTTGTTGTCCTTGAAGTCGATGGCGAGGGCACGCTGGTCCTGGCCTCCGGGAGCCCCGCTCAGGTCGAGCTTCTTCGCGGTCGTCTCGGCCGTGCTGCCCGCGGACACCAGCGACGTGGTGCCCGCACCCATGTAGAACTGGAACGTGTCCTTGTTCATCTGCAGCAGCTGGAACTTCAGGGTGACATCGCGGTCCGTGAGGATGAAGCGCGCCGGTGCCATCGACTGCCAGGTATCGATCGGGTCGTTCTTGTCCTTCTTGTTGAACTTGACCCCGTCGGCGGAAGTGAAGCCGAGGTTCACCCAGGGGGTCGTCATCGAAGCCGCCAGGGTGTCGGTCACGGTGGTGCCTGCCGGGGCCACCCAGACGTTGCCAGTGCCGGCGATGCGGACTTCACTGTTCTTGAAACCAGCCATGTGTGCTCCTTGTTGCGAGGGAGAGAGGGGCCCGGCCGGGCGGCCGTAGCCCTTTCGGTAGGTCGAGTGATCGCCGCTCAAGCGGGGCGGATCGACAGCCGGACCGTGGCGAGATAGCGGTTGCCGGCCGGGCGGTTGTAGTCGGGCAGCCAGCGTGGACCGTCGGTCTCGCGCACATCGGTGACGACGGCCGTGCCGTAGGTCGTACCGATCAGCTCCAGGACACAGGCGCGAGCGGCGAGCGCCACCGTGTGTGTGGTGGTCTTGTCGGGCCCGTACACCTCAAGGTCGAGCAGCGGCTGGTCCAGATGCAGGTCGTCGACCCACGCGCCGCCGACGCGGGAGACAAGGACGGCCTTTTGGGTGCCGTCGAACCCGGTGGGCGGACGGTTGTCGACGACGGTGCCGGCCAGTTCGGTCCGGTCCTTGAGGAAGTCGACGACGAGCCGTTCCGCGTCGGGAAAGCTAAGGACGCTCACATGGACGCTCCCTTCGGAGGGGCGGATGGGATGTGCGGACCCGGTTGCGACCCAGGGGAGTGGATTCCGGGCAACACAAAGCGGCAGGTCCGCAGCCCCTGGGAGGGGGCGCAGCTCTGCCGCTGCTTCAAGTGTGATCGAGGATGCCGGTATCTGCAACTCGCCTCATCTAGAGGGGAGTTCACGTTCGGACGCAACGCGAGAGGGTCCCACCGGCATCCGGTGGGACCCTCTCCTTGCCCGTCTCAGCTGCTCGTACTCCTGCGGTGCACAGCCCGTTCCGCCGCGAACACGTCCTCCAGCCGGTACAGCAGACGTCCTCCCTGCCGCCCCGCCGCTGCGAGGTGCCCGAGCTGGACCCATTTGCGGATCGTTGCGGGCGACACGTCCACCTCGGCCGCGGCGAGGTCTCCCGATATGAGGGTCGCGCTCATGAGGCGGTCTCCCCGTCCTCCAGCGTGTGGCGGCAGGCCGGGTTCACGCACATCACGGTCGCCCGTTCCGGGAACGCCCGCAGCGATACGGAGTCGCAGGCGGGACACCGGCCGGCGACTCGGACCAGCTGCTCGGGGTCGCCGAGCACCCGTGCGCAGCGCCGGGCCATTCTCCGGGTCTCGGCCTCCACATGTGCGGCCAGGTCCGCATCGTGTCCGATGTGCTCCAGAAGGCCGGCGAGACGCCGGAGCCGTACGGGTACGGGCGCGGCGACGACGGGGCGCAGGCCGAGCCGTTCCCGTACGGCCTCCTCCAACTCCACGACCCCGTCGGTGATGTCGCGGATGGCGTCGGACACGTAGATCCGCACTGGCGCGACCGTGCCGCCGGTGGGCGCGCTGCCTCGTCGTTCGCGCAGAGCGTGTCCGGTGCCGGGAGTGAGCTCCTCAAGAAGTTCGGGAAAGCGTCGCACCAGCGAGGCGATCCACGTTGCGCCGCCGCTGCTCATCAAGCACCCCGCCCCACTTCGCGGCCGTTGCGCCAGAGGCGCCCGCCGCAGACGCCGTCGAACCAGGTGTGCGTGGGGTCGACGACGGCCTCGCACTCCTTCCGTATCCCGCAGTGATTGCAGGCGCGCAATACCGGTTCGGCTTCGGAGAGGTTCTTGGTGAACACGGAGTGCCGTGGGAGATGTGCGCAGGCAGCCGCTCTGCGCCAGTCGAGCTCATCGCCCGAATTGTTCGTACGCGAGTAACCCAAGGTCAAGGTGGTTGAGAACACTGTCATTGGTGCAGGCACGTGCAACCCCTCCCGCATATGGGAACATGTGTTCGAAAATTGCGAACGCGTGATCAGGGTTGCATGGTGCGTGCGCGTGCGCAAGCGACTACGGTCTGTCGGGGGCGGCCGTGCTACGGCGCAACTCCCTTCCGGAAGAGGCCCATTGACATCATTTTTACAACTACGCGCGAGTACGCACACCTGTTGATGCGTGCGCGATCGGTACGCTCTCTTCGCGACGAGGGGAGAGCGGAACCATGGGATCAAGCTCACGGATAGGTGCAAGTGCCCGCAACGATCAGGAATTTCGCGCCGAGGGGAGCAGGAACCGCACGGGCGGACTTGAGGAGTTCGCAGGCTGGGTGGAAGGACTGATGCGCCGCCAGGGATACGACATCGACAGCCCGCGTGGTGGCGGCAAGTCGAAGCTCGCCGACGATGCGGGGGTGCATCGGGCCGCCGTCAGCCGGTTGCTGCAGCGGCAGAGCATGCCCGATCTGGAGACAATGCGACGCCTGGCAGGGGTACTTGACGTGCCGCTGCGGGACATGTTGATCAGGTCCGGCCGACTGTCGGAGGACGACCTGCCGCTTGCTGCGAAGCAACAGACGGATCCGGCGGGGGACTCCCCACGGCTGAGTCCGGAGGAGGCGGCACGGAGAATGGGGGTGCCCCCTGAGCTCCGGGAGACGTTTGTGAAGGTCGCGACGCAGTTCCTTCCGGGAGGCCATTAGGGGACCAGTGGCCCGTGGTTGGGGCGTGAGGGAGGGCGTGAATGGAGAACGAGGGGGACGGTGCGACTGATTCGTCCGAACAGGGCAGTGTGGCCGACATGTTGGGCGCCTTATTGATCGAACTCGGTCGCAAGGTCCGGCAGGCGGGTGTCGAGGGCGTTCACATCCTTACCGACGAGGAGGTCGAGCGTGACCAGGTGCGTTGGTATCGCACAGGGTGGGCCGAACACGCCCGCGCGACCGATCCACAGCGTCCGGAGGCGACAGGGCACCCCGACTCGGAGGACTTCCCTGCGGCTCAGGGCCGCCTGATCCCCTTTCCGGATCAGGTGAGCGAGGGCCCTCCGGCGGGCCAGGGCCCGCAACCGCTGCCGATCGTGAGTGCCGGCGATGCGAACGTACGCGAACTGATGCCGCATCGCCCCCGATCGCGGTCGGTGAGGGAGCGGGGCGACGACGGCTGAGGGAAGCTGATCCGGTCACGTGTCCCTCGATGAGGAGGAGGCGGGCGATGCTGCGCTGTACGGCGGTGGCGGGGGCGCCGGGGAGACCCGGTGCAGGTTCTCGGAGAATTTTTCAGGATCTGGCCACCGTCGTGGCCAGAGAATTCAGCCTGCCCGAAGATCCTGAATTCCCGACTTGATGCGCTTCAGCGACTTTGTGGCAGCCTCTCGCTGCTCTCCTATTTCCTTCAGCCTGGCCGTCCTCCTGGCCTATCTGCTCTATACCGGAGTGGTGCCGTGCGACTTTTCGCTGTGCGAGGGAATCGGTGGCGAGGCGGGCTGAACCGGATGAGCCTGCCGCTTTCAGGAGAAGAAGGCGGCGATGTCCGCGGGACTCGGGTTGTCCGGGCCCGCACTCGGTCGGCCAGTTCACGGTGGTGGACGGTGCCGCGGCGGCGATGCAGCAGCGCGAGGCGCAGGTGCGTGCGTCGTACCGGCGCGATCTGGTGCCGTACACGGATGTGCAGCAGGCGAGGGCGCCGGTGGTGTGGCGGCCGAAGCGCGACGGCTGACGCCGTAGCACGTACGAAGGGGCCGGGAGGTGTGTACCTCCCGGCCCCTTCGCGCATGCCGTGCCGTTACGCCGTGGGCGCCAGTGCGGCCCAGTCCGTGGCAGGGACGGACTCCGTGCCGTCGGCGTGGACGGCCGTCACGCGATAGAAGTACGTGCTGCCCGCAGGAACGGCCGCGTCCGTGAAGGCCGTGGTGCCGGCCGGCAGCGGCGCGTCGGTGAGCTCGACGTACGTATCGGATGCCCGGTCCCAGCGGTGGACCCGGAAGCCGGTGATGTCATCGCACCCGGTGGCGCACGTCCAGGACAGTGCCACGCCGGGGCCCGGAGCCGCCGCCGCGGCGGTCAGCTCGAGCGGTGAGCCGTCCGGGGTCTCGACGGTGGGAGCCAGGTCGGGCTCGGTCGCCGTCACATAGCCGCCCGGGACGGTCTGGTAGGGGAGTTTGTTGCCCCACTCATCGACCGCCACGACGAAGAACGCCCAGGTGTCGCCGTCCGGCAGGCCCTGGTACAGGAACTGCGAGGTGTCCGGGCCCAGGTACTCGATGGTGCTGACCATGATCACGGTGTCTTCGCCGTCCTGGATCAGCTCACCGCGGTAGAGCTCGTAGCGCTTGAGGTCGGGCTCGGGGCTGTCGTTCCAGTCCACCTTGATGCCGTACTCGGTGGCGGTCGCGGTGAGGCCGGTGACGGCGGCGGGCGGGGTCGAGTCGCCGGGGACGGTGAAGGCGACCTCGTTGGAGGGCGCCGACTGCACGCCGTCCATGTTCACCTGCGTGACGACGTAGTGGTAGGTGACGCCGCGCTGGAGGCCGCTGCTGTCCGTGCAGGCGGTCGCCGAATAGTTCGTGCTGCACGAGCTGATGGGCGTGCCGGACGTGGACACCGGCGAGGTGGTGGAGCGGTACACCCGGACGCCCGTGCCGCTGCCGCTCGGCCGGGTCCACGCCAGCTTCACGCCGTAGTCGCCGACGGGCGTGGCCGTGAGCCCGGTGGGCGCGCCCGGCAACCGGTGGTCGCCGCGCGTGATCCCGACGGACGAGGCGGTGGACACGTTGCCGTACCCGTCGAGCGCCCTCACGAAGTAGGTGTAACGGGTTTTGTCCTTCGCCGTGGTGTCGGTGAACGATGCGGTGGTGGGGGTGCCGAGGGTGTCCCAGCTGAGGATGTCCCCCTCCTGCCGCGTGACGGCGTACCGGGTGGCCCCGGCGGACGGCGTCCAGGTGAGCGCGACGCCCTTGGCGGTGTCGGCCGCCTTCAGGCCGGCCGGCGCGGCGGGATCGGGCAGATCGGTGGTGACGACGTACTTGGCACCGCCCAGGGCCGACTCGTTGCCCGCCTTGTCGACGGCCGCCACGGCGTAGGAGTAGGCCTGTCCGTCCGCCAGCGGGACGTCCGTGAAGGAGGTGCCGGTCACCAGGGCGCTTCCGCTGACGGTCCGCCAGGTGCACTGCGTCGAACAGCGCTTGACCCGGTACCCGGCGATGTCCATTTCCTTGTTGCGGGACCAGGTGACGGTGGGCCGGTAGGTCGTGGTCGAGTACGCCGTCTTCCCCCCGGTGGGGGCGAGGGGCTTGACCTTGTCGACGCCGGCGGTGGTGCGGGGGGCGTACGCGAACTTGACGTTGGCGTAGCCGGTGAAGGCGACGAAGTCGACGCGGATGGTGTGGCGGCCCTTGGGGACGGTGAGGTTGAGCGTCTTGTTCTGGGTGGTGGAGACGTTCTTCCACACGTCGATCTTGCGGACGCCGTCCAGGTACACCCGGATGCCGTCACGGACGGCGGCGGTGAAGGTGAAGGGGCCGCCGGAGCCGAAGTCGCGGGTGGTCTGCCAGCGGACGGTGAAGTTGTCCTTGGGCAGGGTGACGCCCGCTGGGTCACCCGTGCCGTAGTTCTCGTTGATCGAGGTGTCGCACGTCGTCAGTTTGGGCGTGCCGTAGAACCTGGTGTTGGGGTAGTAAGTGGCCTTCCACACGCCGTCCGCGCAGGTGGTGGCGGCATGCACGGTGGAGGGCAGGGCAAGTCCGGCGACGGCCGCGCCCACGGCGGCGGCCGTCGCGCAGGCAGCACGGAAACGCTGAGGCATGTGTATTCGGGATTGCTCTCGGTCCGGTGGGGCGTGGGGGAGCACCAGGGATGTGGGGGGAGCGCCGGGCGTGATGATCGCACGCTTGAGCGTTTGCTGTCAGCCCGGTTTCACCGGTGACCTGCCCCAGGTCACCGGCGGGACACCACAGCTCACCGGCCGGTCGGCTGCCACCGGGCGAGGGCCCGTGCGGCGCAGGAGGTGGGGCCGCCGGTGGGGGCGGCGGCGAGCGGGTGCGTTCGAGGGCCCGGGATGCCGGCGTGTCGTTCAGGCGTCCTGGTGGGGCGTCCCGGAAGACGTCATGTCGAGATCCCGGGTTCCGTCGTCCGGGGCGTCCAGTATTCCGGACTGGGCTATCAGGTAGCCGAGTTGGGCGCGGCTGTTGCTGCCGAGGGTGGAGGAGAGCTTGGCGACATGCGCACGGCAGGTACGGACATTCATGCCGAGACGGCGGGCTATTGCCTCGTCGACGTACCCCTCGACCAACAGCGTGGCTATGGCGCGCTGGACGCCGGTGATGCCGTCGCGTGCCGGGTTGTACGGGGCCGCTTCGTTCAACGGAACCGCCCGGTGCCAGAATTGCTCGAACACCTTCGTCAGGTACGCGACCAGCCCGGGGTGCCTCAGTTCGAGGGCGATAGGGGGAGTGTCCCGGACCGGGATGAAGGCGACGGTGTCGTCGCAGATGATGAGACGCTCGATGAGCTCTTCGAGCGTACGGATCTCCATTCTGGCGCCGGCCATCAGTTCCACGTACGCGAAAGTGCTTTGGCTGTGCCTGACTGTGTGCTGGTAGAGGGTGCGGACGCTGATACCGGAATCTATGAGCGGCTTGCTGCGGGTCAGGGCTTCGCTGAGGACTTCCTCGCTGCGTCCGCCTCCGGGCTGGATGGTCAGTACCTCGGTCCGGCTCTCGGCGATGGCCAGGTCGAGCGCAGCGTTGATCCGGTCGATGCCTTCCAGCACCGTGATCGCATGCGTGGGCGCCGGACTCTGGGCACTGATGGCCATGAATGGTTCAAAGGCCTCAGTCAGTTCCACGGACGTCCGTCTGCGGTCCTGGATCTCACGTTCCAGCGGGTGGAGCCGCTGCGCCAGGGCAGCGGAGGGCGGAACCGGGCGGAGCCACGAGGCGTCGTCCGGGTCGGGAAGCAAGAGCCCGAACTCGATGAGGCAGGGTGCGGGTCCCATCTCGGCGCGAGCGATGCGTCCGACGCTCAGTGCGCTGGCGTACAGCCGTGCCCCCTCCGTGCACAGGTCCGTGACCGCGTGAGTATGTGTCGGTTTAGTGCTGTTTGTAGGCAAATCTCCACCCCCCAGGGTCCTGAACATGCAGGAACATGATGCATCGCTCCTGTGGCATTGACGTGCCTGAATGAGCCATCGTCTTGTTGGGCGGGGGAGAGGAACCCATCAAGTGAGGACGAAGCCGACTATGTACAAGCGAATGCTTCGCTCAGTGCTTGTCACTGTGTTTGGCGCTGCTGCGCTGCTGCTCGTGGCGAATGTCTCTCCCCCGGACGTCGGTTGGGGCAGCGTGCAGGCAGGCGCTGTCACCGACCTCCGCCAAGCCGATGTCGGTTGGGGCAGTGTGCAGGCAGGCGCTGTCACCGACCTCCGCCAAGCCGATGTCGGTTGGGGCAGTGTGCAGGCAGGCGCTGTCACCGACCTCCGCCGAGCCGATGTCGGTTGGGGCTTCGCGCAGACGGGCGCCGTCGCCGACCTCCAGCCGGGCGATGTCGGCTGGGGCAGCTCTCCGCTGAATGTGGCGGAGGCGTGACCATCCCGCCGGACGACCGGGTCTTCCGGCGGGAGATGGCCTCGGCCTATCGCTCAGGGTGGCACTTCATCGATCTGCTCACGGCACTCCCCCGCCATGGCGATTCGTTGATGGTCACCCTGCTCGGAGAGCCTGTCGTCGTCGTCCTCGAGGACGACGACGAGGTCCGTGCCTACCGGTGCCTGCGGCGTCCCCGCGGGGCACCGCAGCCCGTCCGGTGTGCGATCCGGTACGGAATGATCTTCGTCAATCTTGATCAGCGTGACCACCAGCTGATCGAACCACAAACCATTTCCGCCACCCCCCGAAGTGCCTGAGCGATCCCCCGTCGTTCCATGTCGCTCGGACACTCCCCCACACAGCGGCGCCATCGTGACCTGAATACGGTGGCGCCGCTGTGCTGCCCGGGGGCGGATGGCGGGGTGCTGCCGGGGCTCACGGTCTCCCCCGCGACAGGGAGTGGGCTCGCGACGCCCCGCGACTGCGCTTGCGGTGTTGTCGTCGGTCACCGACTCCCTCCTCCGCCCTGCCGTCGAAGCCGGATGACGCCGCTCGCCGATCCACTTCCTGTCGTGGGGGAGGCCGTCAAGCCGTGCGGACCGGTGCGCCCCGGCCCAGCGCCCGTTCGAGGGCGATCTCGATGACCACCCGGTTCGGGTTGGGTGCCGGCGTGCGCCCGTAGCGCTCCGCGTAGCGGAGCACCGCGTCGTCGACCACATCCTGCTCCGTACGGACCGTCGCGCGGCCTTCCAGCGTCGCCCAGCGCCCCCGGTCCACCTGGCAGACCGCCACCCGTGCCCCGTCCGGGCCGGCGGCCAGGACGTTGGCGACCTTTCTGCTGCTCTTGTTGGTGATGATGCGGGCGAGTCCGGCCTCGGGGTCGTACGTCACGCCGACCGGCACCACGTGCGGGCTGCCGTCAGGGCGCTGGGTGGTCAGCGTGCACACGTGGTGCTCGCGCCAGAAGGCGAGGTACTCGGGGCTGGGGTTGCGTACGTCTACGGCCATGGGCAAAGGGTAGGCATCCGCGGTCCCGTGCCCCGATGCGGTGCGGTGGCGGAGCAGCGGTCCGGCCGGTTCACTCGGTCGGGAGCCCCGTTCCGCTCCGGTTTCCGGGCGTGGGCCGTGTGGCGTGGGAGCGATCGCACCTTGAGTGGAATAGACTCAACTTTGTGGACGTTGATCTGGTCATAGTTGTGACAGGCCAGTCACCGCAAGGAGGAGAGAGCGCACGTGGACGCCGAGCTGACCAACAGGAGCCGGGACGCCATCAACGCGGCCACCAGCAGGGCCGTGAAGGACGGACACCCCGATCTGACCCCTGGGCATCTGCTGCTCGCCCTGCTCCAGGGCGAGGACAACGAGAACATCATCGACCTGCTGGCCGCCGTCGAGGCCGACCAGGCCGCCGTGCGCAGCGAGACCGAGCGGCTGCTCGCGTCGCTGCCCAGCGTCACCGGGTCGACCGTCGCCCCGCCGCAGCCCAACCGTGAGCTGCTCGCCGTCATCTCCGACGCCGCGCAGCGCGCCAAGGAGCTGGGCGACGACTACCTCTCCACCGAGCATCTGATGATCGGCATCGCGGCCGAGGGCGGCCGTGCCGGTGAGATCCTCACCAGGCAGGGCGCCGGCGCGAAGAAGCTGCTGGACGCATTCGAGAAGAGCAGGGGAGGGCGCCGGGTGACCACCCCCGACCCGGAGGGCCAGTACAAGGCCCTGGAGAAGTTCGGCACCGACTTCACGGCCGCCGCGCGCGAGGGCAAGCTCGACCCCGTCATCGGGCGTGACCAGGAGATCCGGCGCGTCGTGCAGGTCCTGTCGCGGCGTACGAAGAACAACCCCGTGCTCATCGGCGAGCCCGGCGTCGGCAAGACCGCCGTCGTCGAGGGGCTCGCCCAGCGCATCGTCAAGGGCGATGTGCCGGAGAGCCTGCGGAACAAGCGGCTCGTCTCGCTGGACCTGGGAGCCATGGTCGCGGGCGCCAAGTACCGCGGGGAGTTCGAGGAGCGTCTGAAGACCGTCCTCTCCGAGATCAAGGAGAGCGACGGGCAGATCATCACGTTCATCGACGAGCTCCACACCGTCGTGGGCGCGGGCGCCGGCGGGGACTCCGCCATGGACGCGGGCAACATGCTCAAGCCGATGCTGGCCCGCGGCGAGCTGCGGATGGTGGGTGCGACGACGCTCGACGAGTACCGCGAGCGGATCGAGAAGGACCCCGCCCTGGAGCGCCGCTTCCAGCAGGTCCTGGTCGCCGAGCCGACCGTGGAGGACACCATCGCGATCCTCCGCGGCCTCAAGGGCCGTTACGAGGCGCACCACAAGGTGCAGATCGCGGACTCCGCGCTGGTCGCCGCCGCGACCCTGTCCGACCGCTACATCACCTCCCGCTTCCTCCCCGACAAGGCGATCGACCTGGTCGACGAGGCGGCGTCCCGGCTGCGCATGGAGATCGACTCCTCGCCCGTCGAGATCGACGAACTGCAGCGCGCCGTCGACCGCCTCCGGATGGAGGAGCTGGCGCTGAAGAACGAGACCGACGCCGGTTCCGTCCAGCGCCTGGAGAAGCTCCGTCGCGACCTCGCCGACAAGGAGGAGGAGCTGCGTGGTCTCACCGCCCGCTGGGAGAAGGAGAAGCAGGGCCTCAACCGCGTCGGTGAGCTGAAGGAGCGCCTCGACGATCTGCGCGGACAGGCCGAGCGTGCCCAGCGCGACGGCGACTTCGACACCGCCTCCAAGCTGCTGTACGGGGAGATCCCGGGCCTTGAACGGGAGCTCGCCGAGGCCGACGAGGCCGAGCAGGAGGCCGCCAAGGACACGATGGTCAAGGACGAGGTCGGCCCGGACGACATCGCCGATGTGGTCGGCGCCTGGACCGGCATCCCGGCCGGACGCCTGCTGGAGGGCGAGACCCAGAAGCTCCTGCGCATGGAGGAGGAGCTGGGCCGGCGGCTGATCGGCCAGACCGAGGCCGTGCAGGCGGTGTCGGACGCGGTACGCCGCACCAGGGCCGGTATCGCCGACCCGGACCGGCCCACCGGATCGTTCCTCTTCCTCGGCCCGACGGGTGTCGGCAAGACCGAACTGGCGAAGGCCCTCGCGGACTTCCTCTTCGACGACGAGCGGGCCATGGTCCGCATCGACATGAGCGAGTACAGCGAGAAGCACAGCGTCGCCCGGCTCGTCGGCGCGCCGCCCGGCTATGTCGGTTACGAGGAGGGCGGCCAGCTCACGGAGGCGGTCCGCCGCCGCCCGTACAGCGTTGTCCTGCTGGACGAGGTGGAGAAGGCCCACCCCGAGGTCTTCGACATCCTGCTGCAGGTCCTCGACGACGGCCGGCTCACCGACGGCCAGGGGCGGACGGTGGACTTCCGCAACACCATCCTGATCCTGACGTCGAACCTGGGCAGCCAGTTCCTGGTCGACCCGCTGACCAAGCCGGAGGCGAAGAAGGAGCGGGTCCTGGAGGTCGTGCGCGCGTCCTTCAAGCCGGAGTTCCTCAACCGGCTCGACGACCTGGTGGTCTTCTCCGCCCTCTCCGGCGACGAGCTCGCGCACATCGCCGGGCTCCAGATCGACCGGCTCGCGAAGCGGCTGGCCGACCGGCGTCTCACCCTCGACGTCACCCCGGCCGCCCTGGCCTGGCTGGCGAAGGAGGGCAACGACCCGGCGTACGGGGCACGGCCGCTGCGCCGCCTGATCCAGACGGCGATCGGCGACCGGCTCGCGAAGGAGATCCTCGCGGGCGAGGTCACGGACGGGGACACCGTGCGGGTGGACACGTTCGGGGACGGCGAGGAGAGCGGTCTGATCGTGGGGGCCGCCCGGTAACGGACCGGGTGGTTCTCAGACGTCGAAAGGCTCGAAGCGTACGAGGGCGGTGCCGCCGCCCTCGTACACGACCGACACCTCGGCCGCGACCGCCTGGCTCGGCCGCTGGTCGCCGAACTCGATGTGCGCGCAGGTGTCGACCTTGTCGGCGCAGAACTCCGGGTCGAGCTCGGTGCCGGGGAACTCCGATTCCAGCCAGTTGTCCAGCTCCTTACGGGTGATCCGGAAGCGGACGTCGTACTCGGTGTCCAGCCAGGCGCGCCTCTTGCACTGCCGGTCGCGCGCCCCGGCCGGCAGCGGGACCCCGGTGAATTCCATCGCCTCGGCGCAGGGGACCTTCGAAACGGTCCCGAGAGGATCGTCGCTCGTCAGGAAGCCGATGACGGACCACCCGATCCAGGCGACGACGAGCGCGGGCAGTGCCAGGAGCACCCAGGGGGAGCGGAAACGGGCGGCCCAGTTGCGTGTTCCGTCCATGACATCCCCTCGCGCGGAGCCTCCCGGGTCCCCTCCCCGGCAGGCGGGATCATGTCAGCCGACAGCTGATCGGACCAGTCGGGGGTTGCCATTCCCCGGCTGCGATGGGAGAGGATGGCGCCAACCGTACGAAGGGAAATTCACGGTGAGCATCGACCCGTCCTCGATTCCGAATTTCGGGGGCCAGCCCGAACCGCAGGCGGCAGGACCGGAGGGCCCCGTCGTCCCTGACCAGGACCTCGTCAAGCAGCTTCTCGACCAGATGGAGCTGAAGTACGTCGTCGACGACGAGGGTGACCTCGCGGCGCCGTGGGAGGACTTCCGCACGTACTTCATGTTCCGTGGCGAGGCCGAGCAGCAGGTCTTCTCGGTGCGTACGTTCTACGACCGCCCGCACCCCGCCGACCAGCGCCCGGTCCTCCTCGACGCGATCGACGACTGGAACCGCCGCACCCTGTGGCCCAAGGTCTACACCCACACCCACGAGGCCGAGGAGGGCGCCGAGGACACCGAGGCCGCGGTCCGTCTGATCGGTGAGGCGCAGATGCTCATCGGTACGGGCGTCAGCCTGGAGCACTTCGTCTCGTCGACGGTCAGCTGGGTGCGGGCCTCGATCGAGTTCGACAAGTGGCTGCGGGAGCGTCTGGGTCTGGAGCCGGCCGACAAGGAGTCGGGCGACGGCTCGGACGCGCCGAGCGCCTGAGCGCACAGCCGTTCACAGCGCCGACGGGACGGCGTCAGCAGATACGTCCCGTCGGCGAACGAGAGCCCGGCCGGGGCGGCGGTCACCACGACCGCCGTCCTCGGCCGGGCTTTTTGCCAGGGCGTGCGCCGGCGGCAGCGGGAAGCGCGGCTCGGACCCGAAGAGGCCGGAGCCGGACGGGCCGTTGCTCAGAGCCCCTTGAGTCGCGCGACGGCCTCGCGCAGCACGTCCTCCCGCTTGCAAAAGGCGAACCGGACCTTGCTGCGGCCTGCCTCCTGACGGTCGTAGAACACCGCGTTGGGGATGGCGACGACTCCGCACCGCTCGGGCAGCGCGCGGCAGAACGCGAATCCGTCGGTCTCGCCGCCGAGCGGACGGATGTCGGTGGTGACGAAGTACGTCCCGGCGGGCCGGTAGACCTCGAACCCGGCCTCGGTCAGCCCGGCGCTCAGCAGATCCCGCTTGGCCCGCAGATCCGCGCGCAGCCCGTCGAAGTAGCTGTCGGGCAGGCGCAGCGCCTCGGCGACCGCGTACTGGAACGGGCCCGCGGAGACGTAGGTCAGGAACTGCTTCGCCGAGCGGACCGCCGCCACCAGCTCCGGGGCCGCGGTCACCCAGCCGACCTTCCACCCGGTGAAGGAGAAGGTCTTGCCCGCGGAGCCGATGGTCACGGTTCGCTCGCGCATGCCCGGGAAGCCCGCGATCGGCAGGTGGGTGCCCTCGAAGACCAGATGCTCGTACACCTCGTCGGTGACGACGAGGAGGTCCCGCTCACAGGCGAGTGCGGCGATCGCCGCCAGCTCCTCGCGGGTCAGGACGGTGCCGGTCGGATTGTGCGGGGTGTTGAGGAGGATCAGCCGGGTGCGGGAGGTGACGGCGGCGCGCAGCTCGTCGAGGTCGAGCCGGTACGTACCGCTGTCCGCGTCCGGGTGCAGGGTGACCGGGACGCGGGTGCCGCCCGCCATGGCGATGCACGCGGCGTAGGAGTCGTAGTACGGCTCCAGGGCGATGACCTCGTCGCCGGGTTCCACCAGGGCGAGCAGGGCGGCGGCGATGGCCTCGGTGGCACCCGCCGTGACGAGGACCTCGGAGTCGGGGTCGTACGCGAGTCCGTACCTGCGCTGCTGGTGGTCGGCGATCGCGGTGCGCAGTTCCGGGACGCCAGGGCCCGGCGGGTACTGGTTGCCGTGCCCGGCGCGCAGCGCGCGGACCGCGGCCTCCCGGATCTCTTCGGGGCCGTCGGTGTCGGGGAAGCCCTGGCCGAGGTTGATGGAGCCGGTCCGTACAGCCAGCGCCGACATCTCCGCGAAGATCGTCGTGCCGAACTCGGCGAGGCGGCGGTTGAGCAGCGGTCGTCCCTGTGTCATGCCCGCCATCCTGGGCCGAAGCTCTGGAGTTGCTCAAGTCCGCTTTGGCTCCGCGGGGCCGAGGGCATCCCCCCATTCACGCGAGAAGCGGTGTGAAGCGGGGGGCCTCGCTTCGGGGGACGGAAGGGACGTGAGGTCGATGAGGATTTCTCCTGATGTGCTGATCGGGGTCGTGGCCGTCGGGTTTGTGGTGCTGCTGCTGGCGGTGGCGGCCAACCGGAGACCGGGCCGGGTGCGCAGCAGGCGGCGCCGCGCGGGCGGTGGCTCGGGCAGTGGTGCGGCCGCCGGTGGCGGCTGGTGGGCGGGCGGCGAGGGCGGTGGCTCGTCCTGCGGCAGCGGTGGCTCGTCCTGCGGCAGCGGCGGCCACTCCGGCGGCCACTCCGGCGGCCACTCCGGCGGCCACTCCGGTGGGCACTCCGGCGGTCACTCGTGCGGCGGGGGCTCCTCGTGCGGCGGCGGTTCTTCGTGCGGTGGCGGTTCTTCGTGCGGCGGCGGTGGCGGATGCGGCGGAGGCAGCTGACACGGGGCAGCTGGTCCGCGTGATGAAGGTGCCCGGCGGGCGAACTCCCGCCGGGCACCTTTTTGTTGGGCCGCACAGTGCGTGTGCGGTGAACAGTTGAACCGTGGGGCCCCCGAGGGGATGGAAACCACGTCAAGTTGGGCAAAAACGCTGTGGACGCTGCGTACTTCGTGATTCCCTCGTTGGAGAGAACATCCAGCCCTCGGACCCCAGTTGGACCTGATCGGGCGTTCCCCACCTCCACGTGCGTCGTTACGGGGCGTCCCCTGTCCATGTGTCCATGCGTGTTTTGCGGAGCCGACCCATGCTCACGACCCTCCAGACGGCCTATTCCGACACCCGTGCTGCCGACCTGGCCTGGGCGCTGGGGCGTGAACCGCTCCCAGCCCTGGCCGTGCTCGACCTCGAGCTCGACGGGGCCCAACTGCAGCTGCGTCTGCTCGGCGCCTCCCACCAGGTGCTTCTCGAAGAGGGCGGCGGGACCTGTTCCGAAACGGTCGCCTGCATCCCCGGCAGCTCCACACCGCTGCCGCTCGGCGTCGCCAAGCGACTCGGTGACTGGGAGTACGAATTCGCGGCGCGCGTCGAGACGCTCTCCGCGGGCTCCTTCGCCGGGCGTGCGCAGGAGCTCCTCGCGCTGGTGACCGACCATCCGCACGGCCTCGCAGGTACGTTCCCCGGCAGCCCGCACGCCTTCACCGCCATGCTCGCGCAGCGGTCGGAGGGCCAGGTCAGGTGGCGCACCTGGCACGCGTACCCGCAGGAGGGGCAGTTGGTGGTGACCCGCACCCGGGTGGGAGTGCGGATGCCGGTGACGGCGCGCTGAATCGCCTCAACTCGGCTGCGTGCGCGGTACTTGCACCCTTGTGGGTGACAGGCGGCGACGGCAGCGTGACGTAGCGTTCGCATCATGATCGACCAGCAGGTGCAGGTGTCGTTGCGAGGGGGTGCGCCGCGGCTTCCCGTACGACCGCGGACCGGTCGGTTCCTCGTGCTGGCCACAGTTTTCGTCTGCGCCGCGTGCGGGCTGGTCTACGAACTCGAACTGGTTGCCCTCGCGGCCTACTTGACCGGCGATTCCGTCACCCAGACATCCGTCGTGCTCTCCGTGATGGTCTTCGCGATGGGGGTCGGCTCGCTGCTCGCGAAACGTTTACGCAGCCATGCCGCCGTGGGTTTCGGGCTGATCGAGGCGGGTCTCGCGCTGATCGGCGGCTGCTCGGCGCTCGTGCTCTACGCGTCGTTCGCGTGGATGGGGGAGTCACGTTTCGCGCTGGTCGCGTTCTCGCTCGCCATGGGGATCCTGATCGGTGCGGAGATCCCGCTGCTGATGACGATGATCCAGCGCGTCGACCGGCAGGACGCGGGCGGGGCGGTCGCGGATCTGTTCGCCGCCGACTACGTGGGTGCGCTGGTCGGCGGGCTGGCGTTCCCCTTCTTCCTGCTGCCGGACCTCGGCCAGCTCACCGGGGCGCTGCTCACCGGCACGGTCAACGCGGCGGCGGGCGGGACGCTGGTGCTGTGGGTGTTCCGGCGGGACCTGACCCGGCGGTCCCGGTGGCTGCTGATCGTCGCCAACGTGACGGTGATCGCTCTGCTGGCCGCCGCCACGGTGCTCGTCGACGACTTCGAGCGGGTGGCCCGGCGCGCGGTGTACGGGGACCAGGTGCGGGTCGCCGTGCAGACCGACGTGCAGGAGGTCGTCCTCACCGGGGCCGGTCGCGGCTCCCTGGACCTTTTCCTGGACGGGCGGCTGCGGGTCAGCGCCCGTGACGAGTACCGGTACCACGAGGCGCTGGTTCATCCGGCGATGAACGGGCGCCATGCCCGGGTGCTGATCCTGGGTGGCGGCGACGGCCTGGCCGCCCGCGAGGTGCTGCGCTACCCGGACGTGCGGAGCGTCACGGTCGTCGAGCTCGACCGCGGCGTCACCCGACTGGCCCGTACCGACCCCGCGCTCTCCGCGCTGAACGCGCACGCGTACCGCGACCCGCGGCTGACCGCCGTCGCCGCGGACGCGTTCACCTGGCTGCGGGAGGCGTCGCACGGCGGCTACGACGTGGTGATCTCCGACCTGCCGGACCCCGGGATCACGGCGAGCACGAAGCTGTACTCGGCGGAGTTCTACGGCCTGGTCACCGAAGCTCTCGCGCCGGGCGGACGGCTGGTGGTACACGCGGGCCCGCCCGTCGTCCGGCCCCGGACGTTCTGGACGGTCGAGGCGTCCATGAGGGCGGCCGGCCTGCTGACCCGCCCGTACCGCGTCAGCGGGCGTCTGTCCGGCTTCGCGGCGGGCCCGGACCGCACGACGGGCGCTGCGCAGGGCCGCCCCGACTGGGGCTTCGTCCTCGCCCGCCCGGGTGTGAGACCACCGGCCCTTCACCTGCCGCCGCGTCCGCCGAAACTCCGGTTCCTCACAGCAGGGGTACTGGCGCGGGCGGCCCGGTACGCGGAGAGCCGACGGCTGCGGGGTCAGGCGCCGTCGACGCTCGTGCATCCGCGGTACTGGGAGGAGCCGTGAGGGCGCGCGGGGGCACGTCCGGTCCCGGTGACCGGACGTGTGTCGCCCCGGGGGAGATCCCGGCTCTTCCGGGTGCGGAAGCGCTGACGGGGCGGCCGTGCCTGAGTAGGCTCGGTTTCCATGGAGCATGAGGTGTTCGTTCCGGTTCCGGTCCCGTCCCTGCTGCGGACGCTGCGCGACCCCGACCGTGTCGCACGCTGCGTGCCGGGCCTCCAGCAGGACGCCGACGTGTCCGCGGGCCCGCTGGCCGGCCGGCTCAAGGTCCGGATCGGCGGCCACACGATCACGTACCGCGGCACGCTGACCCCGACCGCGCTGCCGGACGGGGCAGGAGTTTCCGTCACCGGTGAGGGCGTGGAGGCGCGGGGCACCGGCTCGGCGAAGCTCGGCCTGACGATCCGCCTGACGGAGACGGACGGCGGTACGACGATCGGGTTCACGGGCACGGCGGGCGGCGAGGGCCGCATCGTGGAGCTGGAACCGGACGCGGCGCTGGCGGCGGCGTACCGGCTGCTGGACCGCTTCACGCAGCAGCTGGTGACCGAGACACTGGCGACCCACGACGCGGGCGCCGAGCCGGAGGAGGCGGCGCCCGACGGAGTGCCTGCCGCCTCCGCACCGTCCGACGAGGGACCGTCCGGCGAATCGCCGTCCGAGGAGGCACCCTCCGCCGAGGCGCCGTCCGACGGCACGTCCCCTGCCGAGGCGCCCTCCGACCGGACGCCCCCCGGCACCGGCTCGGTCTTCGAGGCGCCGGTGCCGCCGTCCTCGCTGGAAGCCTCCCCGGACATGGGGTTCTCCGTCCCCGACGGCCCGCCTGCCGAGGCCGCGCACGCACGCCGGACCATGATCGGGCGCAGCGCCGAGGAGGTCGATCACGCGCCGCCGCGCGGCCGGTACGCCCCCGTGCCGTCGCCCGAGTCGACCACTGCGGGCGCCACCCTGCGCTGGGTGGCCCCGGCGGCCGCACTCGCGCTCGCCTCCGCGGTCGTCGTCGGCCGGGCGCTGCGGCGGCGGCGGAGGTAGCGTCGCCAGTAATGTCGTCGTGTGAGCAGGAGCGAGAAGAACGTCCGGCTGTCCGTCGGCGATACCGAGTTGACCGTGGACCCCGCCAACGGCTGCCGCATCAGCAGCCTCCGGATCGGGGGCACCGAACTGCTGCGGCAGGGGGAGCGGTACGGCTGTTTCCCCATGGTGCCGTGGTGCGGGCGGACCGAGAACGGCCGGTTCCACAACGGCGATGTGCCTCATCAGCTGCCGCTGAACTCCCCGCCGCACGCCATTCACGGCACTGGCCGTGACACTGCGTGGCTCACGGCGAAGGAGGGTGGGGCCGAGGCGGCGTTCTACTACGACCTGGCCGAGCCGTGGCCGTACCCGGGCCGGGTCACCCAGACCTTCGAACTGGCCGAGGACTCGCTCACGCTCGCGTTCGGCATCGAGACGTACGGGGACTCGTTCCCCGCACAGGCCGGCTGGCACCCCTGGTTCCTGCGCAACCTCGGAACCGGCGGTGACGACGTGCAGATCGGCTTCGATGCCGCCTGGCAGGAGGAGCGGGGCGAGAACCATCTGCCGACCGGCCGCCGGATCCCGCCGCTGCCCGGCCCGTGGGACGACTGCTTCGGGATGCCCGATGGGGTCGACGTGACGCTCACCTGGCCGCAGCAACTGGAACTGAAGGTGAGGAGCCGGACCGAGTGGGTCGTCGTCTACGACGAGCAGGATGAGGCGGTCTGCGTGGAACCGCAGTCGGGTCCGCCGAACGGACTGAACACCACGCCGCGCTATGTCACCCCGATCGACCCGCTGGAGATCGCGGCGACCTGGAGCTGGCGCAGGCTCTGAGGCGGGCGGCCTTACGGCTTCCCCCACGACGGGGAGTGGATCACCGAGCGGCGTCGCCGGGCGCCCCCATGTGCGGGTCGGTGGCCGGTCTAAGCTCGTAGCCATGACTGACGTACACGCTGACCTGCTCCAGCAGATCAAGGACAAGGCCGTGGTGCACGGCAAGGTGACCCTTTCCTCGGGTCTCGAGGCCGACTGGTACATCGACCTGCGCCGCATCACGCTGGACGGCGAGGCTGCTCCGATGGTCGGTCAGGTCATGCTGGACGCGACCGCTGAGCTCGACTACGACTGCGTGGGCGGGCTGACCCTGGGCGCCGACCCGGTCGCCACGTCGATGCTGCACGCTGCCGCCGCGCGCGGGGAGCGGATGGACGCGTTCGTCGTCCGCAAGGCGCAGAAGGCGCACGGGATGCAGCGCCGGATCGAGGGCACGGACGTGAAGGGCCGCCGATGCCTGGTCGTCGAGGACACCTCGACGACGGGCGGTTCGCCGCTGACGGCTGTGGAGGCGGTACGCGAGGCCGGTGGCGAGGTCGTCGCCGTCGCCACGATCGTGGAGCGGGGTGCGGCTCCGGCCATCGCCGAGGCAGGTCTCCCGTATGTCCACGCCTACACGGTGTCGGACCTCGGCCTGGCCTGACCTGCGGCTTTCTTCGAGGGCGGACGGTTTCACGTGAAACCGTCCGCCCTCGGCGTATGCCTCCTGCGACCCCGGCCCGAACGTTGGGGGAGTCCGCCAGGTGGAGCCCGAGCGAGAGTCTGGGAAGATGGGGGCGACGATGACGTCGCCCCCAGGTCAGGGAACCAGCAACGCACACCCGCACATCCCAAGGAGCGGTCAGATGCCCATCGCAACCCCCGAGGTCTACGCCGAGATGCTCGACCGGGCGAAGGCCGGCAAGTTCGCCTACCCGGCCATCAATGTGACGTCGACCCAGACCCTGCACGCTGCACTGCGCGGCTTCGCGGAGGCGGAGAGCGACGGCATCGTCCAGATCTCCACCGGTGGGGCGGAGTTCCTGGGCGGCCAGCACAACAAGGACATGGTCACGGGCGCCGTTGCCCTCGCCGAGTTCGCGCACGTCGTCGCCGCCAAGTACGACATCTCGGTCGCGCTGCACACCGACCACTGCCCCAAGGACAAGCTGGACGGCTACGTACGTCCGCTGCTCGACATCTCTGCCGAGCGCGTCGCCAAGGGCCTGAACCCGCTGTTCCAGTCCCACATGTGGGACGGTTCGGCCGAGACCCTCGCCGACAACCTGGCCATCGGCCAGGAGCTGCTGGCCAAGGCCGCCGCCGCCAAGATCATTCTTGAGGTCGAGATCACTCCGACCGGTGGCGAGGAGGACGGCGTCACGCACGAGATCAACGACGAGCTGTACACCACCGTCGACGACGCGCTGCGTACCGCCGAGGCGCTCGGTCTGGGCGAGAAGGGCCGCTACCTGCTGGCCGCGTCCTTCGGCAACGTGCACGGCGTCTACAAGCCGGGCAACGTCGTGCTCCGTCCCGAGCTGCTGAAGGACCTTCAGGAGGGCGTCGGCGCCAAGTACGGCAAGTCGTCGCCGTTCGATTTCGTCTTCCACGGCGGCTCCGGCTCCACCGAGCAGGAGATCACCACCGCGCTGGAGAACGGCGTCGTGAAGATGAACCTCGACACCGACACCCAGTACGCCTTCACCCGCCCGATCGTGGACCACGTGTTCCGCAACTACGACGGCGTGCTGAAGGTCGACGGCGAGGTCGGCAACAAGAAGGTCTACGACCCGCGCAGCTGGGGCAAGTCCGCCGAGGCAGGCATGGCCAAGCGCGTCACGGAGGCCTGCGCCAACCTGCGGTCCACCGGCACGAAGCTGAAGTAGCAGCAGGCACGAACAGCGGCCGTGGGCCCGGTACTCCCTGGGGGTGCCGGGCCCATGGCACGTCCGCGAACGAGCAGAAGGAGCACTGGTGGAGGCGAGCGCACGCTATGACTTCGACACCGTCGTCGACCGCAGGGGCACCTGGTGTGTCCAGTGGGACGGAGTCGCCGACCGGTTCGGGGTCGACGGGCTCCTCCCGTTCACCATCTCCGACATGGACTTCGAGACCGCCCCGGAGGTGCTGACCGCGCTGCGGACCCGCCTCGACCACGGCGTCCTCGGCTACACCAGCTGGCAGCAGGACGACTTCCGGTCGGCGATAGCGCACTGGTACGGGACCCGGTACGGCACCGAGCTGGACACCGGCCGGCTGGTCTACGCCCCGTCGGTGCTCAGCCAGCTCTCGCAGCTTCTCCAGATGTGGACGGCCGAGGGCGACGGCGTCGTCGTCCACACCCCCACGTACGACGGTTTCCGCAAGGCGATCACCGGTCTCGGCCGGGAGCTTCGAGGCGTGCCGGTGGGCGACACGGAGGAGCTGGAGCGGGAGCTGGCGCGCCCCGACGCGAAGGTGCTGGTGCTGTGCTCGCCGCACAACCCGACCGGCCGGGTGTGGACGGAGCCGGAGCTCGTCGAGACGGCGGCGCTGGCGGCGCGCCACGGGGTCGCGGTGATCAGCGACGAGATCCACGCGGACTTCGTGCACGAGGGCCATCGGCATGTGCCGTGGGCGCGCGTGGCGGACGCGGGCGGGGGCCGCTGGGCGGTGATCTCGTCCGCCTCGAAGTCCTTCAACTTCCCGGCTTTGACCGGCTCGTACGGCATCATCGGCGACCCGGCGGACCGGACGGAGTTCCTGCGCCGCATGGAGACGGCAGAGGGGCTCGCTTCCCCGGCGGTCCTGTCGCTGACCGCGCACATAGCCGCGTACCGGGAGGGCGGGGAGTGGCTGGACGCGGTCCGGGCGTACGTCCGTGACAACCTGGCACGGGTCGCGGAACGCCTGAACACGGCCTTCCCCGAGCTGTCCTGGGAACCGCCGCAGGCCGGCTATCTGGCGTGGATCGACCTGCGCCCGCTGGGTGTGGACGACGAGGCGCTGCAGCGGGCGCTGATCGAACGCGAGAAGGTCGCGATCATGCCGGGAGCGGTGTACGGCGCGGAGGGCTTCCTGCGTCTGAACGTGGGGTGCCCGCGCAGCAAGGTGGAGGCGGGTGTCGAGGCGCTGATCAGGGCGCTGAAGGCGGTGCGCTGATCCCGGCGGGGCGGGCGCGAGGCGCCCCCGTCCGGCAGGTGCCCGTCCTGGACTGGCCACCTCCCGCCGGACCGGGGATGCTGCTCGCATGGGCGAGACACCCGCCGGTCAGATCCGTGCCGCCTCCGCACCCGGGCGCTGGGTCGTTCTGACCACCGTCCTCGGGTCCGCCATGGCCATGCTCGACTCCACCGTCGTCAACGTCGCCCTGCCCCGTATCGGCAAGGCCCTCGGTACCGACCTCGCCGCTCTCCAGTGGACCGTCACCGCCTACATGCTGACCCTTGCCGGGCTGATCCTGCTCGGTGGGGCGCTCGGGGACCGGTACGGGCGGCGGCGGGTGTTCGTCACGGGAGTGGTGTGGTTCGCTTCCGCCTCACTGCTGTGCGGCGTCGCGCCGAATGCTGCGGTGCTGATTGCGGCCCGGGCCCTTCAGGGGGTGGGCGGGGCGTTGCTCACGCCCGGGTCTCTGGCGCTGATCCAGGCCAGTTTCCATCCGGACGATCGGGCACGCGCGGTCGGGCTGTGGTCCGGCTTCGGTGGGGTGGGGGCCGCGATCGGGCCGTTCGTCGGGGGATGGCTCGTCGACGGGCCGGGATGGCGGTGGGTGTTTCTGATCAATGTGCCGGTCGCCGCGATCTGTGCGCCGGTCGCGCTGCGGCACGTGCCGGAGTCGCGGGACCCGCACGCGCACGGGCGCTTCGATGTTCTGGGGGCCGTGCTCGGCGCGCTGGCTCTGGCCCTGGTGACATACGCGTTGATCGAGGCTCCCGGGCAGGGGGCGTCTGCCGCGGTGATCGGGGCGGCCGTGGGCGGAGTGCTGCTCGGAGTGGCGTTCGTGCAGGTGGAGCGGCGGCGGGAGAACCCCATGCTGCCGCCGTCGGTGTTCGAGTCCCGTCAGTTCACCGCCGTCAATGTCGTCACGCTCTGTGTGTACGCGGCGCTCGGCGGCTATTTCTTCCTCTCCGCCATTCAGCTCCAGGTCGTGGCCGGGTACTCCGCCCTCGGCGCCGGGACCGCCCTCCTTCCGAGCACGGTGCTGATGCTGCTCTTCTCCGCTTCGTCGGGAGAGCTGGGGCAGCGCATCGGCCCCCGTATCCCGCTCACCGTCGGGCCGCTGCTGGCCGCCGCCGGGATGCTGCTCATGCTGCGGGTGGGGCCCGGCGATGCCTCCGTCTCCGCGTACGTACAGCACGTGCTGCCTGCCGTCGCCGTGCTCGGCCTCGGCCTGGTCACCCTGGTGGCGCCGCTCACCGCGACCGTCCTCGCCTCCGTCGACACCGCGCGCGCCGGGCTGGCCAGCGGGATCAACAACGCCGCCGCCCGCGCCGCCGGGCTGATCGCCGTGGCCGCACTGCCGCTGCTCGCCGGTATGGGGCCGGAGGCGTACCGCGACGCCGGTGAGTTCGCCGCGACCTTCCGGCGGGCCATGCCGATGTGTGCCGGGCTCATGGTGCTGGGCTCGGTGATCGCCTGGGCGACCGTACGGACACCGCCCGCGGCCCGGAAGAGCAAGGCGCGTCCCGAATGCACCGTGCACTGCGGTGTCGCGGCACCTCCCCTGGAGCCCGCGCGGGACGAGAACGGGGACCCGGGCCGGGCCTGACCGCTCGACGGTGCCCGGCTACCCCCGACACGCATGTGCCAGGCACACTTGAAACCATGTCCATCCACGAGAACCTGCTCGGGGGGCCTTCCCCGACCCACCTGCCCGACGACCCGGAGCCGCGCGAGCTGCTCGCGAACGGCACCGCCCCCGCCGACGTCGCCGCGAAGTACCCGACCTCCTCACTGGCCTGGGCGCAGCTCGCCGACGAGGCGTTCGAGGGCGGCCGCGTCATCGAGTCGTACGCCTATGCCCGCACCGGCTACCACCGCGGGCTCGACGCGCTCCGCAGGGCCGGCTGGAAGGGCCACGGGCCCGTACCGTTCGAGCACGAGCCGAACCGCGGTTTCCTGCGCGCCCTGCACGCCCTGGCACGCGCCGCACAGGCGATCGGTGAGCAGGAGGAGTACGAGCGCTGCTCGGCGTTCCTCCGCGACTCGTCGCCGACCGCCGCCGAGATGCTGGGATAGCAGGCGCATACGCCCTGTTCACGGCCCCGCAGACGTATCGCGGTCTGCGGGGCTCCGTTTAGGATGCGGACAGGGGACCGGAGCTCCACCACCTCACGGAAGGGGCGGACCGCTACCCGGAAGCTCGTGTCGAGGAGACAGCAATGTCGACGATCCACCCCGACCCCGAAGCCACCGGTGCGGACACCCCGCACCTGGACTTCGCGGGAACGACTCCGTACGAGGACTATGTCCAGGCGGATGTCCTGACCCACCTTCAGCACCTCCGCTCCGACGATCCCGGCGAGATGGTCTTCCTGGTCACCACCCAGGTCATGGAGCTGTGGTTCACGGTCATCGTCCATGAGTGGGAGACCGCGGCACACGCCCTGCGCGAGGACCGGCTGACGGTCGCACGCGACGCGCTGAAGCGGTCGGTTCGGGAACTCGAGGCGCTCAACGCGTCCTGGACGCCGCTCGCCCAGCTCACCCCCGCCCAGTTCAACTCCTACCGTGGCGCACTCGGCGAGGGCTCCGGCTTCCAGTCGGCGATGTACCGGCGGATGGAGTTCCTGCTCGGCGACAAGTCCGCGTCCATGCTCGTACCGCACCGGGGTGCACCCCGCGTCCACGCCGAACTGGAGAAGGCGCTCGCCGAACCGGGTCTGTACGACGAGGTACTCGCCCTGCTCGCCCGGCGCGGCCACGCCGTACCGCAGGCCGTGCTCGGCCGGGACCTGACGCAGAAGTACGAGCCGTCCCCCGAGGTCGAGGCCGTCTGGGCGGAGATCTACGCCGATCCCGAGCGGCACGACGAGCTCGTCCGGCTCGGCGAGGCGCTCACCGACGTCGGTGAACTGGTGTGGCGCTGGCGCAACGACCACCTCATCGCCACCCGGCGCGCGATGGGTTCGAAGACCGGCACCGGCGGCTCCGCCGGGGTCGCGTGGCTGGAGAAACGCGCCACGAAGAATGTGTTCCCGGAGCTGTGGACGGCGCGCAGTCATGTCTGAGACCTTCGCCGCGCGGGCCGCGGCACTCGACGCCGCCGACGAGCTCGCCGATCTTCGGAAGCTGTTCACCCTCGACGACACCGTCTATCTGGACGGCAACTCGCTGGGGGCGCTGCCCCGGCACGTACCCGCCCGGATGCAGGAGGTCCTCACCCGCGAGTGGGGTGAGCTGCGCATCCGGTCCTGGGACGAGAGCGGCTGGTGGACCGCGCCCGAGCGGATCGGCGACCGGATCGCCCCGCTCGTCGGGGCCGCCGCCGGCCAGATCGTGGTGGGCGATTCGACGAGCGTGAACGTCTTCAAGGCAGTCGTTGCCGCGAGCAGGCTGGCGCCGGAGGGACGCGACGAGATCCTGGTCGACGCGACGACGTTTCCCACGGACGGCTACATCGCGGAGTCCGCCGCCCGGATGACTGGGCACCGGCTCGTCCCCGTCGCCCCGGCGGACGTGCCGGGTACGGTCGGTCCGCGTACCGCGGTCGTCCTGCTCAACCACGTCGACTTCCGCACCGGCCGGCTGCACGACCTGCCCGGTCTCACCGCCGCCGTGCACGCGGCGGGCGGGCTCGCGGTCTGGGACCTGTGCCACAGCGCGGGCGCGCTGCCGGTCGGACTCGACGAGCACGGGGTGGACCTGGCGGTCGGCTGCACGTACAAGTACCTCAACGGCGGGCCCGGTTCGCCCGCCTATCTGTACGTCGCCGAGCGGCACCAGGCGGCCTTCGACTCGCCGCTGCCGGGGTGGACCTCGCACGCCGACCCGTTCGCGATGGCGCCGGGCTACGCTCCGGCGGACGGTTCCGTGCGCGGCCGGGTCGGAACCCCCGACATCCTGTCCATGCTGGCGCTCGAAGCGGCGCTGGACGTGTGGGACGGGGTGCCGGTCGAGGCGGTACGGGCCAAGTCGCTGGCGCTGACGGACTTCTTCCTGGAGTGCGTCGGGGCGTATGTGCCGGAGGGCGTGGTCGTCCCGGTCACCCCGGGGGCGCACGGGGAGCGCGGCAGCCAGGTGTCGTTGCGGTGTGTGGACGCGGCGGTCGCCGAGCCTGCGATGCGTGCGCTCATCGCCCGGGGCGTGGTCGGGGATCTGCGGCGGCCGGATGTGCTGCGGTTCGGGTTCACGCCGTTGTACGTGGGGTTCGCGGATGTGGAGCGGGCTGCGCGGGTGCTGGGTGAGGTGATGAGCGGGCCGCTCGGCGGGGTGTGACGCCTGCCGCGTCCCCACGATCAATCCCCGTGGGGACGCGGTGTCCCGTGCTGATACCGTCCCCGCTGGTCAGGCCAGTTGGGCACCTCTGTCGGATGGTTGGAGCAGCATGTCGGATTCCGCCGCGCGTGATCGGGACGCAGTCGAGACCGAGTCGGCGTTCTCGCATCCGGCTGTCGCCGCCGACGCCACCGCCGCCTACGGCGACCACCCCGACCAGGTGATCGACTTCTACGCCCCGCGGGACGGGCGGGCCGGGGCACCCGTCGTGGTCCTCCTGCACGGCGGTGCGTGGCGGGCGCCGTACGACCGGCAGCATGTGTCGCCGCTCGCGGACTTCCTGGCCCGGCGCGGGTTCGCCGTCGCCAATGTCGAGTACCGGCGCGGCAGCGAGGTCCCGCAGCAGCGCGGTTCCGGCCCGGTCGCGGGCCGTTGGCCCGAGACGTTCGACGACGTCGCCGCGGCGATGGACGCGCTGCCCGCACTGCTGGCCCGTGAACTGCCGGAGGCCGATGCGCGGCGGATCGTCGTCACCGGCCACTCCGCGGGCGGTCACCTGGCGTTGTGGGCAGCGGCCCGGCACGTACTCCCGGAAGGGTCGCCGTGGCGGCTGCCCGCGGCGCCGCCGCTGCGCGGCGTTGTCGCCCTGGCGCCGATCGCCGACTTCGCCACGGCGGTGGAGCTGGATGTCTGCTCCGGTGCGGTGGGTCAACTGCTCGGAACGGAAGAGGACTTCGCGGCCAGGAGCACGTACACCGACCCGGCTGTGCTGCTGCCGACGGGAATTGCCACGGCGCTGGTGCAGGGACGCACCGACCTCACGGTGCCGCAGGCGGTCGCGGAGGCGTTCGTCGACGCGGCGGCGAAGGCCGGCGAGACGGTGGGGCTGACGCTGCTGGAGGATGTCGGGCACTTTCCGTTGATCGATCCGGCGGCGGATGCGTGTGCGGTGGTGGCGGAGGAGATTGCGCAGCTGGCGTGGTGACAGGCGGTCCCGGGGCCGTCCGTTGGCGGCGGCCTCGGCCGTGACCGGTCTACCCGGGCGGGTCCGAGTAGTCCTTGCGAGGGATGCCGCAGGATCCGCATCACTGCTGACGACGTCGCGCACCGGGCCGCCTACCGTGAGGGCGTGACCGAGACCACCAAGAACAGAAGTCCCGAGTTCCGACTGGCCGCAGGGGTGATAGCCGGCCTGCGGCAGGACCTCTTCCATGATGCGTTCGCCTACCGTTCGCTGCCGCCGATGCGGACCGGCCGGGCGCTGACCCGGCTGCTGTCCGAGAGGATGCGCGTGCGGGCCGGGTGGACGCCGCACGCGCTGGTCGGGCTGGCCGCGCTGATCACGTTCCTCATGGGCTTCGGCAGGGCGGACGGCGCCGGGGGCTGGTCCGGGATCGAGATCATCACGACCGGGCTGCTTCCGGCGGCAGCCGTCGTGCTGACCCTGGTGAGGCCGGTCGGCGCGTTCTGGATGTCGATGGCGCTCACTCCGGTGTCGGCCATTTTCAGCAGCGAGGGCTGGCCGTGGGCGCCGAGCATGTTCCTCGCTCATCTGGTGGTGCTCGTCGTGGTCGCCGCCCGGACCCGGCCCCGTACCGCGGCCTGGATGTGGGTCCTGACCGTGTTGCTCGGCTTCGTCATGGCGAACATCGGCTGGCACCCCTACGCGGTCACCGGGCCCATGGCCGTGGCCTCCGCGTTCGCGCTGCTCGTGGTGACCGTCGTGCAGACCCGCCGGGACGCGGAGCGCGAGGTGACCGTGCAGCGCACCGTCACCGCCGTGGAACGCGACCGGCGCACGCTGCTGGAGGAGCGCACCACCATCGCCCGTGAGCTGCACGACGTGGTCGCCCACCACATGTCGGTCGTCGCGATCCAGGCCGAGGCGGCCCCGTACCGGGTGGAGAACCCGCCCCCCGAGCTGGAGCAGGCCTTCCTCACCATCCGGGAGAACGCCGTCGCCGCCCTCACCGAACTGCGCCGGGTTCTCGGTGTCGTACGGGCCGAGGACTACCAGGCGCCGGACGCACCCCAGCCCACCCTCGCCGAACTCGACGGACTGCTCGCCAACGTGGCCGACGCCGGCCTGATGGCCGGGAAGACGATCACCGGCGCGGTACGTGAACTGCCGCAGGGCGTCGAGCTGTCGGCGTACCGGATCATCCAGGAAGCCCTCAGCAACACGTTGCGGCATGCCCCGGGCGCCACTGCCAAGGTCGAGATCGGCTATGTGCTGGGCGGGCTCGGGCTGCGGGTCGTCAACGGTCCGCCGACCGGTCCGGTGAAACCGTCGCAGGGCGCCGGGCACGGGATCACGGGGATGCGGGAACGGGTCGCGATGCTGAACGGCGAGATGACCGCCGAGCCGGCCGCGGACGGCGGTTACGAGATCTCCGCGTTCATCCCCGTACCCCTGGCCCAGGAACCGACTCGGAGCGAGACCTCATGAACGACATACGTGTCCTGATCGTCGACGACCAGATGATGGTCCGCGAGGGCTTCTCGGTGCTCCTGGGCGCCATGCCGGGCATCGAGGTCGTCGGCGAGGCGGTCGACGGCCGGCAGGCCATCGCCCAGGCCGCAGCGCTCCGGCCCGACGTGGTCCTGATGGACATCCGGATGCCGGAGCTCAACGGCATCGAGGCGACCCGCGAGATCGTCGCCAACGACGCGGCCGCCAAGGTGCTGGTGCTGACCACGTTCGACCTCGACGAGTACGTGTACCAGGCGCTGCGGGCCGGGGCGTCCGGCTTCCTGCTGAAGGACGCCTCCGCGCGCCAACTCGCCGACGGTGTAAGAGTGGTGGCGGCCGGGGAAGCGCTTCTGGCGCCGACCGTCACCAAGCGGCTGATCACCGAGTTCTCGCGGCTCGCCGGAGCTCAGCGGTCACCCGCGGCGGCTCAGATCGGCGATCTGACGGAGCGCGAGACGGAGGTGCTCGTCCTCATCGCGCAGGGGCTGTCGAACGCGGAGATCGCCTCGCATCTGGTGGTCGCCGAGTCCACCATCAAGACGCATGTGAGCCGGATCCTGGTAAAGCTCGGGCTGCGGGACCGCACGCAGGCCGCGGTGTTCGCGTACGAGGCCCGCCTGGTCACCCCCTCCTGACCTTCCTGCTCTCCCTGAGAGCCTGTCGGGTGACCTCTGATCGGGCGGCCACGCCCTGGCACGCACGCTTCCGGCGTTGCCGATATGGCCTGGTAGCTCCTTCCCCAAGCTCTCAGCTTCGTTCGAGCAGGGGAGACCCCGTCCAAGGCCGATCGAAGGTCACCTGACAGGCTCTGAGGGCCGCCCGTGACTGAACCGACCGGTCCGGATAGCGTCGGTTCATGCACCACTCTCCGCAGCCCGCCGCCACCGCTTCGTTCGACCCCTGGTCACCGGCGTTCGTCGCCGACCCGTATCCCGCGTACGCCGCGCTGCGGGCCGGCGGCCGGGTGCACCGGTTCGAGCCCACGAACCAGTGGCTCGTTCCGCACTACGCCGATGTGTCCGCGCTGCTGCGGGACCGGCGCCTGGGCCGGACGTATCTGCACCGCTTCACGCACGAGGAGTTCGGCCGTACGCCGCCGCCTGCCGCGCACGATCCCTTCACCACCCTCAACGGGCAGGGGATTCTCGACCTGGAGGCCCCCGACCACACCCGGATCCGGCGCCTGGTCTCGAAGGCGTTCACCCCGCGCACGGTCGAGCAGCTCGTCCCGACGGTGCGGCGGCTCGCGGCCGAGCTGGTCGACAGCTTCGTGGAGGCGGGCGGCGGCGACCTGCTCGCCGCGGTCGCCGAACCGCTGCCCGTCGCCGTCATCGCCGAGATGCTCGGCATCCCCGAGTCCGACCGGGGGCTGTTGCGGCCCTGGTCGGCGGCGATCTGCGGAATGTTCGAACTGAACCCGTCCGAGGAGACCGCGAGCGCCGCCGTCCGCGCCTCGGTGGACTTCTCCGCGTACCTGCGGGAGCTGATCGCGGAGCGCCGCAGGAACCCCGGTACGGATCTGATCTCCGCGCTCATCGCCGCGCACGACGAAGGGGAGCGGCTCAGCGAGCAGGAGATGATCTCCACGTGTGTGCTGCTGCTGAACGCGGGCCACGAGGCGACGGTCAACACCACCGTGAACGGCTGGTGGACGCTGCTGCGTCACCCCGAGCAGCTGGCGGCCCTCCGCGCCGACCACGGGCTGCTGCCCACGGCCGTGGAGGAGTTGATGCGGTACGACACTCCGTTGCAGATGTTCGAGCGCTGGGTCCTCGACGACATCGAGATCGACGGCACGGTCATCCCGCGCGGCTCCGAGGTGGCCCTGCTCTTCGGCTCCGCCAACCGCGACCCGGCGCGCTTCGCGGACCCGGACACGCTGGACCTGTCCCGGCAGGAGAACCCGCACATCACCTTCGGTGCCGGCATCCACTTCTGTCTGGGCGCGCCGCTCGCCCGGGTCGAACTCGCGGCTTCCTTCGGTGAGTTGCTGCGCCGGGCGCCCCGGATGCGGCTGGCGGCCGAGCCGGAGTGGAACCCGGGCTACGTGATCAGGGGCCTGAAGGAGCTGCGCGTGGAGCTGTGACCGGAAGCGTTCCTCTCAGCGCCCCGGCCCGCAGGGCGGCTGCGGGCCGGCGGAGTCCTCGATCTCTCCCGGGGGCAGCCGGACGGGCTTGAACACCAGGTCCGTCCGGCGATCGAGGACAGGAACGGTCACCCGTGTCACCCCTGCACGTCCCGCCTCCGGAGCGCTCCCAGTCCTGCCGCCACCAGGGCCACCGCGCCCGTCGTGAGCCACAGTGCCGGCGGCCACTGCATCTCCGTGCCCGGCAGCTTCGGCAGGTGGCTGAACGGTGACAGGTTCATCACCGGCTGCGGCATGTTCACCGCCGGCCCGATCCACCCCAGCGCCAGGCAGATCCCGACGACTCCCCACGAGGCCACCGCTGCCTTCGGGAGCGCGCCGTACAGCAGGACGGCGAGTCCTCCGAGCAGCCAGACGGCGGGCAGCTGCGCCAGCGACGCGCCCAGTACGGCCGGGAGTTCGTGGCCGTAGCCGGCGGCCAGGCCGAGCCCGCCGACCGCCATGATCAGTGCCGCGCCGCCGAAGGCGATGACCAGGTGTCCGGCCGCCCAGCCGATCCGGCTCACCCCGCCCGCCAGCACGGGTTCGGCGCGCCCCGCGGTTTCCTCGCCGTGCAGCCGCAGCACCGACGCGACGATGTACAGCGCGGCCACCATCCCCAGCATCCCGACCATCGCGGCGAGGAAAGCGTCGGTCAGACCAGCCTGTCCGCCCATCCGCTCGAAGATTTCCTTCGTCTTCTCGTTGGTGCCGACGAGGTCCGCCGCCCCGCCGGTGAGCCCGCCGAAGACTGCGCCGACCGCGGCGAACGACAGCGTCCACCCGGTCAGAGCGCCGCGCTGCAGCCGCAGCGCCAGCCCGAACGCCGTGGAAATGCGCCCTGCCGCGGGTCCGGGACGGGTCGGCAGGAAGCTCATGCCGATATCGCGCCGCCCGGCCAGGATGTATGCGATCCCGCCCTGGATCAGCACCGCCGCGCCGATCACCAGCAGCACCCACCACCGTTCGCCGGCGTAGGCCCGGACGTTCTCCGCCCAGCCGATCGGCGAGAGCCAGTTCAGTACGGACGAGGCGTCGTCCGTCGACGAGTCGCCCGCCGCCTTCAGGACGAACGCGGCGCCGATCACCGCCGCCGTCAGCCCCTTCGCGAGCCGTGCGCTCTCCGTGAGCTGGGCGGTGATCGCCGCGGTGCAGGCGAACAGCGCCCCGATTCCGGCGACCGTCAGCGCAAGCGCAACCGCCCCGGCGCCGCCTGCTCCGGCCCCGGCCATCCCGGCGGCGATCATCAGGGCGAGCGCGGCGTCGGAGACGAACGCGGCGAGGAGGGCGGAGGTCAGCGGGGCGCGGCGCCCCACCATGGCGGAGGAGAGCATTTCCTGGCGGCCGGTCTCCTCCTCCTCGCGGGTGTGCCGGATGACGATGATCAGGCTCATCACGGCTGCCATCGCGGCGCCGAAGCCGGTCAGGCGCCAGGCGACGAGCCCGCCGACGGAGTCGTCGAAGACGGGGCCGTACACCGCGCGCAGCGAACTGTTGCCGTTCATCGATGCGGCGAGTTCGGCGCGCTGGGCCGCGGTGTCGTACAGCGAGGAGAAGGACTTCCCGACGGAGGAGAAGGACCCGCCGAGCACGATCACCCAGATCGGCATCATGATCCGGTCGCGTCGCAGTGCGAGCCTGAGCAGGGTTCCGGTGCCGGTGAGCTGCCCGCCCCTGGCAGGGCGTCCGGCACGGGCCGCGGGCGCGGTTACGGCAGTCATCGCGCCGTCACCCCCGCGCGTTCGTCGGTGTCCGCGGCGTAGTGCCGCAGGAAGAGTTCCTCCAGCGTGGGCGGGGTGCTGGTCAGCGACCGTACGCCGGACGCGGTGAGCGACCTGAGGACGGCGTCGAGCTTGTCCGTGTCGACCTGGAGCGTGACCCGCATGCCCTGGATCTCGATGTTGTGCACGCCGGGCAGGTGCGCGAGCCCGTTGGGCGCGTCGGCCAGTTCGGCGGTGATGCTCGTACGGGTCAGGTGCCGCATGTCCGCCAGGGAACCGCTCTCCACCGTGCGTCCCTGCCGGATGATGCTCACCCGGTCGCAGAGCGCCTCGACCTCGCTGAGGATGTGGCTGGAGAGCAGGATCGTCCGTCCGCGCTCGCGCTCCTCGGCGACGCAGCTCTGGAAGACCTCCTCCATGAGCGGGTCGAGTCCGCTGGTCGGCTCGTCGAGGATCAGCAGATCCACGTCGGAGGCGAACGCGGCGACGAGGGCGACCTTCTGCCGGTTGCCCTTGGAGTACGTACGCCCCTTCTTCGTGGGGTCGAGTTCGTACCGCTCGATGAGGTCGGCCCGGCGGGCCGGGTCGAGGCCTCCGCGCAGCCGGCCGTACAGGTCGATCACCTCGCCGCCGGAGAGGTTGCGCCACAAGGTGACGTCACCGGGGACGTATGCCACCCGCCGGTGCAGCTCGACCGCGTCGTTCCAGGGGTCCCGGCCGAGCAGCCGGGCAGCGCCGGAGTCGGCCCGCAGCAGGCCCAGCAGGACCCGGATGGTGGTGGACTTCCCGGAACCGTTGGGCCCGAGGAAGCCGTGAACCTCACCGGTCTCGACCGCGAGGTCGAGGCCGTCCAGCGCGTGTGTCCGCCCGAACGACTTGTGCAGTCCGGCCACGGTGATCGCCTTCGTCATGTTTCTGAACGTACGCTATATTCACAAACTTGTGAAGTTAAGGAAGCGTATAAAGTCGGGGTGCGGCCCGGGGCCGGGGAACCCGCAGGAAATTCAGGGGAGACGATGGGGCGATGAGCAGCGAAACCGGCGCGGACGGGCGTGAGCGCGAGCCGGAGCCCGAGCACGCGCGCGACGAGGAGGCCGTGTCGCGCTTCGTGGAGCGCTTCGCGGCCGAAATGACCGAGGCGGGCATGCAGCGGATGGCGTCCCGCGTCTTCGCGGCGCTGCTCGCGGACGACGACGGCTCCATGACCTCGGCGGAGCTCAGCGAGCAGCTTCGGATCAGCCCGGCCGCGGTCTCCGGGGCGATCAACTACCTCACGCAGGTCAGCATGGTCAGCCGCGAACGCGACCCGGGTTCGCGCAGGGACCGCTACCGCCTGCACAACGAGATCTGGTACGCCACCTTCGCCAGCCGCGACCGGGTCCTGACCCGCTGGGAGCACACTCTCAAGGAGGGCGCACGGACCCTCGGCCCGGACACGCCTGCCGGTGTGCGGCTCGCGGAGACTGCGGAGTTCTTCGAGTTCCTGCAGTCGGAACTGGTCGCGGTGATGGACCGCTGGCGCGACCACCGCAAGAAGTTCGACCTCCCGGAACGGAAGAGCTGACGCCGCCCCCCGATTGCCGGTCGGTCTGAGACAAGAGGCCCGGGACGCCGGGTCCTGGGCCTCGGCTCGGAACGGGCTCAGGTCAGCGGGTGCGACGTCCGGCCGGACGCCTCGTCGATCTCGTCGTGCGCCTTGGTCAGCAGGTTCATGGCGAGTTCATTCAGTGCTCTGGCACCCGCGATCTCCTCGCCGACCCTCGGCTGCTGGGTGTCTGAGGGGTGGCGGCTGGCGTATCCGTGCGCACGTACCTCGTTCCCGTCGGGAAGCCGTACGAGGGCGGCCGCGCGGGTGCGGTGGTTGTCTTCCTCGAATTCCAGATCGATGTGCCATCCGACAGCGGTTTTCAACATGGCGAACACCTCCAGGACCTGCTACCAGGGTGCGCCTCTTTCCGCGCCCGCGCTCGGCGTGCCGGGGGCCGGTCGCGGCAGGTGCGACAGGTTCCCTGAACGCTCACGTGCGCGCCCCCGGCGCGGGGATCATCCGCTCTCCGCCGCCACTGGCAGCATCAGCCCCCACGCATCCGCCCGCACCGTCCACGTCCTCGTCCGGACCGGGCCGCCGACCTGTATGTCCGCCCGGTAGCGGAAGTCCGCGCCGGAGACCGTGACCGCCTTCGCCTCCGCGGTCACCGGTTCGCCGGCCGTCGTGCGGACCACCACGTCCGCCAGGCCCCCCTCACCGCCCTGCGGGCTGACCGTCACCGATTCGACCGGCCGGTCCAGATCGTTCAGCAGCGCCCCGTCCACCTCGACCCGCAGCCGATGGGTGCGGGGCGGGACGGGCGTGGCCGGCGACGGGGCGGGGCGGACCAGGGTTCGCACGAGGGAGCGGCAGGTGTCCCAGACCGCCGTGACGCCCGTGTGCGCCGCCGCCGTCCCCGGTACCGCGGGCAGGGCGGGGATGCGCAGGGCGCCCAGGACGACACCGTCGCTGTCGTCGACCAGCAGGTCGAGCCGGCGCACCACCCCGTCCAGTGCCGCGCGCGCCGCGGCCACCGCGCCCAGGGGCACGCCGAGCGAATGCGCGAGTTCCAGCGCGGCCGCGGCGCCCACCGGGACCAGCGAGAGCGCTGCACCGGCCAGCTCCCGCTCCCGGTGCAGGAGGGTCACGGCGCGCAGCAGCGACCGGTCGTCGCCGACGACCACCGGCCGCCTGGTGCCCCGGCGGGACAGGGCACGCGCGAACTCCTCCGGACTGTCCGGGAGGCAGATCTTGGCGTGCGAACCGGCGCTCAGCACGTCCTTCGCGATCCGGACGGACTCGCCGTCGGTCCGGCGGGCGACCGGGTCGATGACCACCAGCAGTTGGTGCGTACCGTTGCCGGGGGGCTGGGCAGCCGACACCTCGGTCCTTCCTCGGGTAGCATCTTGGTGCAAGAGCCCCTTGCGCTATTGCGCCAGGGGCTTCGTCTATTCCGGGGCAACCGGTTCGACGGTTCAGGCTTCGTCGTACATCGTCGTACGGCATGTACGGCGCTGACGTACGCCCCCTGACCTTGGACATGCCCCGCCCGGAAGGGGTGTACGCCTGTGCCCGCACTTGTGCTGCTCGGTGCTCAGTGGGGTGACGAGGGCAAGGGAAAGGCCACCGACCTGCTCGGTGGATCCGTGGACTATGTGGTGCGTTACCAAGGCGGCAACAATGCCGGCCACACGGTGGTCGTCGGCGACCAGAAGTACGCACTTCATCTCCTCCCCTCCGGAATCCTTTCGCCGGGGTGTACCCCGGTCATCGGTAACGGTGTCGTCGTCGACCCGGCGGTCCTGCTCTCCGAGCTGAGTGGGCTCAACGAGCGCGGCGTGGACACGTCCAAGCTGCTGATCAGCGGCAACGCTCATTTGATCACTCCGTACAACGTCACCGTCGACAAGGTGACGGAACGGTTCCTCGGGAAGCGGAAGATCGGCACGACCGGCCGCGGTATCGGCCCGACGTACGCCGACAAGATCAACCGTGTGGGCATCCGCGTCCAGGACCTGTACGACGAGTCGATCCTGGAGCAGAAGGTCGAGGCGGCCCTGGAGCAGAAGAACCAGCTCCTCGCCAAGGTCTTCAACCGCCGTGCGATCGAGTCCGGCAAGATCGTCGAGGAGATGCTCCAGTACGCGGAGCAGATCAAGCCGTACGTCGCGGACACGACGCTGGTCCTCAACGACGCAATCGACGCGGGCAAGGTCGTCCTCTTCGAGGGCGGTCAGGGCACGCTGCTCGACGTCGACCACGGCACGTACCCCTTCGTCACCTCGTCGAACCCGACCTCGGGCGGCGCCTGCACCGGTTCCGGTGTGGGTCCGACGAAGATCAGCCGGGTCATCGGCATCCTCAAGGCATACACCACGCGCGTCGGCGCCGGCCCGTTCCCGACGGAGCTGCTCGACGAGGACGGCGAGGCGCTGCGCCGGATCGGTGGCGAGCGCGGTGTCACCACCGGCCGCGACCGCCGCTGCGGCTGGTTCGACGCGGTGATCGCACGGTATGCGACCCGGGTCAACGGTCTCACCGACTTCTTCCTCACCAAGCTGGATGTGCTGACCGGCTGGGAGCAGATCCCGGTGTGTGTCGCGTACGAGATCGACGGCAAGCGCGTCGAGGAGCTCCCGTACAGCCAGACCGACTTCCACCACGCGAAGCCGGTCTACGAGATGCTGCCGGGCTGGTCCGAGGACATCACGAAGGCCAAGACCTTCGGTGACCTGCCGAAGAACGCGCAGGCGTACGTGAAGGCGCTGGAGGAGATGTCCGGCGCCCCGATCTCCGCGATCGGTGTCGGCCCCGGCCGTACCGAGACCATCGAGATCAACTCCTTCCTGTAGGACGGGACAACGCGGAGGGGGCCGGGCGGCTTTTGCGCCCCGGCCCCCTCCGCGCGTTCACTTCTCCCCGCAGGTCCGCAGTCCGTTCGGCGTCGCGCACGGCAGAAGACCGCAGCATGCGGGTCTGGCGGGTGCCGGGAGCGACCGGCGGCCGCCGCCGACCGTGGGTCAGGCCGACCCGGAGTTCCCGATCGAGCTGTTTGCCGCGGTGGGCCGTACGGCGGATCTGACAGGCCGTCAGATAAGCGGCTTCACGGACATCAGAAGATGCCGGTGCGTGGGGCCGCCCTCGGTTTCGTCCTCGGCCGTCCCGCCGGTGATCATGGCGCGCTGGCCGGGACCCATCATGCGGAACTGGACGACCGGCGCGTCGAACGAGGTCAGGGCGTCCATCAGATACGAGGGGTTGAACGCGACCGTCAACTCGTCGGCGCCCTCCAGGGCGGCGGGCAGTCGCTGGGAAGCGACATCGTCCTCGTACCCCGCCTGGAGCAGCACCGAGCCGTCGGAGAAGGCCAGATGGAGCGGGCTGTCGCCGTCCGCGACCACCGCGACGCGCTTGACGGCCTCGACCAGGAGCGCCCGGTTCGTGACCGCGGTCGTCGGGTCCGCCATCGTGAACAGCTTGTCGTGGCGGGGGAGCCGGCCGTCCAGGAGGCGGACCGTGGTCCGCTTCCCGGCGAGTTCGAAGCCGGCCGATCCGGCGTCCAGTGCGAAGCGGACCATGCCGGAGCGGCCGAAGGAGCGGGCGATCTCGGTCAGCCGCCGCGCCGACACCACCACATCGGCCGTGACGTCCGCCGTCTCCGGTTTCCATCCGAGCGTGCGCACCGCGAAGCGGTACCGGTCCGTGGCGGCCAACGTCATCGTGTCGCCGTCGAGCCCCAGCCGGATTCCGGTGAGGGTCGGCAGCGTGTCGTCCCGGCCCGCGGCCACGGTCACATGGGCTACGGCCGCGGCGAACTCCTCGGAGTCCACCGCTCCGAGTACCTCGGGAAGCGGCGGCAGCGCCGGATAGTCGTCGATCGGCAGTACGGACAGTCCGAACCGGGCGCCGCCGCCGGTCACCGAGAACCGTGAACCCTCCACCGCGCACACCACCGGACTCTCGGGCAGCACCCGGCACACATCGAGCAGCCGTCGCCCCATGACCAGGACCTTCCCGGCCCGTACGGTCTCTGCCTCCACCTCGATGCAGGCGGAGGCCTCGTAATCCAGACCGGAGATCCGCAACACCTCGCCGCAGGCCTCCAGCAGCAGCCCGCCGAGCACGGGTACGGGCGACCGGGTGGGCAGCACCCGGGCCGCCCAGGCCACGGCATCGGCCAGTGTGCTGCGATCAATACGGAACTCCATGGCGGTGCCTCTCTCCGTCGGACCGGACGGCGTCCGACGCTAGAGGGCACCACTGACAATCAATCGAGGTCCGACGACGCGCGGCCGACGACAGCGACCACCCCCGTGGACCGCTGCCGTCGTTCACCCCGCCGTCCCCCGACGCGTCTGTGCCACGGACGGCACCCGACATCCCCCGAAATCCATGCCGTCCGCGGCACACGTTCGGACTGTAGGTCGGTGAGTACCCGACAGTAAGATTCAATTCGCACGGTGTGGGCACCGTGGGGGTAACAGTCCGCACAGCCGGACCGGTACTCTGCACTCCGGTTTTCTCCGCGGCTGGGGACAGAAGCAGGGGCGGACGGGTACGGGTGCGGAGCGGAGGGCCGGTGCGAGCGCAGGAACGGGCCGACGACGTACTGCGGATGCACCGCCTGGCCCGCGTCGGTGGCGTGCAGGAACTGCTGCGCTGGCTGTCGGAACGCACCGACGGCTGGGCCGGACTGCTCCACGACGACGGAACCGTCCTGCACGCCGTGGCGCGGACCCCGGACCACACGAGCGCCGCGGCCGTCGCGCTCGCCTCCGAAGGGGCAAGGGAACTGACGGCCCGCGGCGCACGCTCCTTCACTCTCGACCGCGGCCCGGACACCGCTCTGCTGCTCCCTCTCGACGGCCCGCCCGATGCCCGTGACGTCCGTGTCCCGGTCCTCGCCGTCGTCACGCGCCGTCCGCTGGCGGACGGGCTGGCCACGCTCCTCGCCGACGCGGTGATGCCCCTGGCCATGTGCTGGGCCGCCGAATCGGTCGAACGCAAACGCCGCCGCGTCGACCTCGCGGAGTCCCGCGGCCGGGAAGCGGTGCTGCATCTGCTGATGACCGGCCAGCTCTCCATCGCCCACCAGGTCGCGGGCGCCCTGAAGCCCAGGCTGCCGGACCCCGTCCAGGTGTGCGTGGTGGAGTGCCCGGGCGGGCGGCGGGACGAGGTGGCGAAGGTCTGCACGGATCTCTCCGGCGGACGGTCCTGGATCGTGCGGTGTCCGGTGTACGCACGCCACTTGATCCTCGTCGTGCCCGCCGGTCCGGGCGGGACCGAGCCGCGACTCGGCCGCGAAGTCGCCGACGTGGTGGACGACTGTGTGGTCGGCGTGAGCGAGGAGGTCCCGCTCAGTGGCACGGCGACCGGATACCGGCAGGCGTTCCACGCGCTGGCGGTCGCCCGCGGACTGCCGGTCCGCCACGCCCGGTTCGGCTCGGCTCCGGAACCGGCGCTGCTCGTCGGTGCCGAGGGCGCACAGTGGGCCGACGCCCTGCTGACGCCGCTGCTCACCTACCTGCCCCGGCGCAGCCAGGACCCCGGCAGTCAGGAACTGGCGGCGACACTGGGTTCCTGGCTCGCGTTCTCGTTCCAGGCGACCAAGCATCTGAAGATCCACCGCAACACCCTGTCCGCACGGCTGCGGTTGATCGGCGAGCTGCTCGGGCGCGACCTCAACCGGCTCGCCGACCAGGCCGCACTCGACCTGGCGCTGCGGATCCGCGCCACGCCCGCCCGCGCACCCCGTCCGGCCGAGCCCGCGGAGGAGGCCCGTTCCCTGGACGAGATCCTGCGCCGCCCCGACGTTCGGGAGTGGGCGGCCCAGCAACTGCAGCCGCTCCGGCGGAACGGCGGGGCGGCCGAGGCGACGGTCCGGTCCTGGCTGGAGTGCGAGGCTCAACTGGCTCCGACCGCAGCGGCGTTGGGAATCTCGGTGCCGGGTGCCCGCAAGCGTCTCACCCGGCTCGAAGCGGCACTTCAACGCTCACTGCTCCACACACCCAGTGCGCGTTACGAGTTGTGGCTGGCGTTCCGCGCGCTGGACCTTGCGGGTGTCCCCTCCGACCGCCCTCGGTGACCTCCAGCCCACTGGCGGCGGCGATGGTGTTGACCGTGAATCCGGCCGTCCACACGGTCGCGTCGGATGCCAGGACGGTGCCGTCGGCGCACAGCACCCGCGCCGCTTCGACGGCTTCGACCTCGGTGTGCTCCAGGACGGTGATGCCCAGCCGGTCGCAGGCCTGGCGCAGGTGGCTGCGGGCTCCGGCGGAGAGCCGGGCGCCCAGCTCTCCGCGGGCGACCAGCGTCACCGACAGGCCGGGCCGGGATTCGGCGATCTCGTGGCGGTCTCGATGCCGGTCAGCCCGTCGCCCACGACCAGCACCCGCCGGCCTTCGCCCCGCGTGCCCAGGCTGTCCAGGCGCTCGCGCAGGCGCAGCGCCGAGGGCCGGCCGGCGACGTCGAAGGCGTGCTCGGCCGCGCCGTGGACGCCCTCGACGTCGCCGTGGCTGCCGAGCGCGTAGAGAAGCGTGTCGTAGCCGAGCTCGCCGCCGCCGTCGGCGTCGGCCACGGCGACGACCTGGCGCTCGGGGTCGACAGCGGTGACACGGGCCAGGCGCACCCGGATCCCGGTCCCCGCGAAGACCTCGGCGAGCTGTGGAGCCGCGATCTCCCGGCCGGCCGCGAGGTGGTGCAGCCGCAGCCGCTGGACGAAGTCCGGCTCGGCGTTGACCACGGTGATCTCGGTGTCCGCCGGGGACAGCCGGCGGGCCAGGTTCCCGGCCACGTAGGACCCGGCATAGCCGGCGCCGAGGACGACGATGCGGTGCTTCATGTGTTCCTCCTGTCGGTTCGCTCGCTCCTGCGTGAGTTGAGCGGAACAGCGCCCCGATTCCTGACAGGAAATACATGTGATGTGGGTCATAGGCAGGCAGGGCCGGCACTCCGGGCCACCACGCCGCCGGTGAACACGACCGCCGAAGGCTCAGCCCCGAAGGAAGCCCAGGTCAAAGCGCTCTCAGGCACACGACGGCCGGTCGGCCCTCAAGCCCCGAACCCTTCAGCCGGTCTTCGTGTACGTGACCTTCTCGCCGGTGTCCGGGTTCTCGCGGCGCAGGGTGCCGTCCGGCAACAGGGTCAGCGTGGTGGCCTTGCCGGGGGTGCACGACGACATGGGTTCGCCGAGCGTGATCGTGGAGGGTCCGATGTGGACCGGTCCGTCGGGTGACGGCTCGTCGGTCAGGTCTGCCCGGAAGACGCAGCGGTAGGTGCCGCCGGTGTCGACCGGGCCTTCCGCGGTGAGGGTGAGGACGGTCTGGCCGACCTTGCCCTGCCGGATGACGAGTTCGCGGGTGGAGTGACCGGCGGGGTTGTCGATGCTGCCGGACCAGGTGCCGAGGTAGCCCTCGGGGATGGAGCCGTCTGCGTTCTTCTTCTCGTCGGAGGGGGCGTCCGACGGCTCCTCGGCCGGTTCGTCGGACGCGGACGGGCTGGGCGAACTGCTCGGGGACGCACCGGCCTTCGTGCCGTTGTCGGTCATGAGCGCGTACACCGAACCGCCCGCACCGATCGCGACGAGCACGGCGACCACGATGAGAGCGACGGTCGAACCCGCCGTGCGGCGTACCGGTTCGGGCTGCGCGGCGGAGGCGGGATAGAGGGGGCCGTACGGAGGTGTGGAGCCGAAGCCGGGGTGCTGTGGTGGCTGCTGGTGCTGCGGATATCCGTAGCCGTACGGCTGTCCCTGACCGGGGTGCGGCTGGGCGGGCAACTGCGGGTAGCCGTAAGGGGGGACAGGGCTCGGTATGGGGGTTGAGGCGCCGATCACCGTGGGTATCGCACGGCCCCCGCCGGGTGCTTGCGGGGCCGGAGGCTGCGGGGCGGGCGGTTCCGCCGCCGCGGGCACCGCGTCCTCAGGGCCGGCCGGGTCAGCCGGTTCGGCGGGCTGTTCCGGCTCCTCCGGGTCCTCCGAGTCCAGCAACTCCACCGCGTGACGGCCCAGCTGGGCGAGGAGCGCACCCGGCAGCCACGGTTCGGCGGGCTCGTCCTCCGCCAGCCGTTCCAGGATCACGTCCGTCGTCGGCCTGGCGGCCGGGTCCTTGAGGAGGCAGTCCCGGACGAGATCGACCAGATCCACCGGGACGCCGGTCAGGTCCGGGTCCTCCTGCGCGATCCGGAACATCAGCGCATGGACCTCGTTGTCCGCCACGCCGAACGGAAGCCTGCCCGTCGCCGCGTACGCCAGCACCGAGCCGAGGCAGAACACATCGCACGCCGCGGTCACCCGCTCGCCCCGTACCTGCTCCGGCGCCATGAAACCGGGCGAACCGACCAGCGCCCCGGTGCGGGTGAGACCCCCGTCGGTGGCGGTGTCCAGTGCCCGGGCTATGCCGAAGTCGATGACCCGCGGACCGTCGATCGTCAGCAGAATGTTGGACGGCTTGAGGTCGCGGTGGATCAGCCCGGCGGAGTGGATGGCCTGGAGCGCGCGGGTCAGCCCCGCACCCAGGATGTGGACCGAGCGCTCGGGCAGCGGACCGAAGGCCCCGGAGGGCGGTCCCACCGGTGCGCCCGCGCGCCCGGAGACGGTGACCTGGAGGGAGGGCCCGGCGACGTACCCGGTCGCGACCCACGGCACGGCGGCCTCGGTGTCGGCGTCCAGCACGGGGGCCGTCCACGTCGAGCCGACCTGGCGTGCGGCCTGTACCTCCTGGCGGAACCGGTCGCGGAACTCCTGCTGCTCGGCGAGCTCCTGGCGCACCAGCTTGATCGCGACGGTACGGCCCCGATCGGACCGGGCCAGATAGACCTGCCCCATGCCGCCCGCGCCGAGCCGCCCCAGCAGGCGGTACGCGCCGATGCGTTGCGGGTCGGTGGGCCTGAGCTTTTCCACGGTGTGCGACCTCCCCCGTACGGCGACACGCCGGACGGGTCGAGAATAGCGGCGCACGTCATGCCCCAGCAGTTCGGCCGGGCGTCGGTTTCGCCCGCTGCCGGTTCCGCCCTCGAGCGCCGGACGGGCCGGGTTCAGCTGCTGGACAGGATGGGGTTCACGCGCTGGGCGGGATGGGTTCTGCGCCGGTCACCGCGTCGACTGCAACCGACAGCCGTTCCAGCACCCGCACTGTCTCCGCGAAGCCCTCCGCGCCCAGCTCCTGCGCCAGTCGGGCGGCGAACTCCGCGTGGCCGGGGCCGATCCGGGACACCGCCGCCCGCCCCTCCGCGGTGGGACGCAGCAGCTTCGCGCGCCGGTGGGCCGGATTCGGTGCGTACTCCGCAAGGCCCTTGCCCACCAGCAGATCCGCGATCCGCTGCACGCTCTGCCGGGTGATCCCCATGGCCCGGGCGATCCCGGACACGGGCAACGGCTCGGCCAGCACCGCTCCGAGCACCTGCCACCATGCCGCGGTCAGCCCGGCCGGCCGCGCCAACTCCTCCGACACCGCGAGGAACTGGCCGTTGAGCCGGAAGACCCCGAGCGCCGTCCGGCTGAGTGCGTCCTGCTGCTCGCGGCTCATCCTTGCAGCACCTCGTACGCGCTCGCGTCCGAGTCGTGGAAGAGCCGGTACCAGGCGTCGAGTTTCCTGCCCTCGTACACCCCGAGGCGCGCGAAGACCTCGCGGGCGAACGCGACAGGCTCGGTCGGTCCCGCCGTGATGAGGTCTCCGTCGGTCACCGCGTCCGCCTCGACGTACCGGGCACCGCCCGCGTACCCCGTGGCCGCGAGATAGAAGGAGACGGCGCTCGTGTGCGCGCGGTCGTCGAGCAGTCCCTCGCGGGCCAGTCCGGCCGTCGCCCCGCAGATCGCGGCGACCGGTACGCCCGCGTCCAGGAAGGTGCGGGCGGTACGGGCGAAGGGGGCGAGCTCGTCGCCGCTGTCCCAGAGGTCGGCCCCGGTGAGGATCAGCAGTGCGCTGTCCTCGGGACGTACGTCGGCGAGGGCGAGGTCCGGCTGGACACGGAGGCCGCCGAGGGTGGTGACGGGGCCGGCGGTGGGGCCGACCGTCCGCACGGTGAAACCGTTGCGGGCGAGATGCGCGGTGGTGTGGCCGGTCTCCCAGTCGGCGTAGGAGTCGTAGACGGCCAGGTGCACGGTCTTGCGGGTCATGGCGACCTCCCGGGCGAGAACCTCGTGGATGACACCTCATGGATGAGGCGTCATGAGCGGAATCGCGATGACAGCATGCTGCCAGTACGACAGAATGCTGTCAAACATCTACCCCTGTGCCGACCCGACACCCTGCCCACCAAACCGCCCCAGGCCATACAGGTTGGCCATGTCGAGCCGCTCACCGCACGACTTACGCTCGCCGCATGACCCCTCATGCCTCCCATGCCTCCCACGCTCCGCAGGTCGACTCCGCGGCCGGTGCGGCCGTGAAGGCCGCCGACCGTGCGCACGTGTTCCACTCCTGGTCCGCCCAGGGCCTGATCGACCCGCTCGCCGTCGCCGGCGCCGAGGGCGCGTACTTCTGGGACTACGACGGCAACCGCTACCTGGACTTCACCAGCGGCCTCGTCTACACCAACATCGGCTATCAGCACCCCACCGTCGTCGCCGCGATCCAGGAGCAGGCGGGCAAGCTCGCCACCTTCGCTCCCGCGTTCGCGATCGAGGCCCGCTCCGAGGCCGCGCGCCTCATCGCCGAGCGGACCCCCGGCGACCTGGACAAGATCTTCTTCACCAACGGCGGCGCCGAGGCCGTCGAGAACGCCGTCCGGATGGCCCGGCTGCACACCGGCCGTACGAAGGTGCTCTCCGCCTACCGTTCGTACCACGGCGCCACCTCCACCGCGATCAACCTGACCGGGGACCCGCGCCGCTGGCCGTCCGACAACGGCTCCGCAGGTGTCGTGCGGTTCTGGGCGCCGTTCCTCTACCGCTCGCCGTTCTACGCCGAGACCGAGGCCGAGGAGTGCGCCCGCGCCCTCCAGCACCTGGAGGACACCCTCGCCTTCGAGGGGCCCGCGACCATCGCCGCGATCATCCTGGAGACGATCCCCGGCACGGCGGGCATCATGACGCCGCCGCCCGGCTACCTCGCGGGCGTCCGCGAGATCTGCGACCGGTACGGCATCGTCTTCATCCTCGACGAGGTGATGGCCGGCTTCGGGCGCACCGGCACGTGGTTCGCCGCCGAGCACTTCGACGTCACGCCCGACCTGATGACCTTCGCCAAGGGCGTCAACTCCGGTTACGTACCGCTCGGCGGTGTCGCGATCTCCGCGGAGATCGCCGCCACCTTCGAGACCCGTCCCTACCCGGGCGGACTCACGTACTCCGGTCACCCGCTGGCCTGCGCCGCGGCCGTCGCCACCATCGGCGTCATGGAGGACGAGAAGGTCGTCGAGAACGCCGCCCGCATCGGCGAGACCGTCCTCGGCCCCGGCCTGCGTGAGCTCGCCGAGCGCCACCCGTCGGTCGGCGAGGTGCGCGGTCTCGGCGCGTTCTGGGCGCTGGACCTGGTCCGCAACAAGGAGACCCGGGAGCCGCTGGTCCCGTACAACGCCGCCGGTGAGGCCAATGCGCCGATGGCGGCGTTCGGCGCGGCCTGCAAGAAGAACGGCCTGTGGCCCTTCATCAACATGAACCGCACCCACGCCGTTCCGGCCTGCAACGTCACGGAGGCCGAGGCCAGGGAGGGTCTGGCGGCTCTGGACGTGGCCCTGTCCGTCGCGGACGAGCACACCGTCTGACACGCTCCGCCCGCAGGTCGCGGGCTGTTCGCATGGCGTCCCTCCCCCCGCGACGCCACCTCCCATGCACTGGTCGGTCTAAGGTGACCCAAAGCCGGAAAGGGAGGGTCGCCATGCGCGCGAGTGGAACTGTGACCCGCAGTACGCTGCGGCAGCAGATCGCGGACGCGCTGCGTGACGAGGTGCTTGCCGGGCGTTTGCAGCAGGGGCGGGAGTTCACCGTCAAGCAGATCGCCGAGCAGTACGGGGTCTCCGCGACGCCCGTCCGCGAGGCGCTCTTCGATCTCTCCGCGCAGGGCCTGCTCGAATCCGACCAGCACCGCGGGTTCCGGGTGTACGAGTTCACCGTGGCTGACTACCGGGCGATCGTCGAGGCCCGCACTCTGGTTGCCGACGGTGTCATCCGCAGCATCTTCGACGGGCCGGTCCGCCCGAAGGGTGCGCAGTCGGCGAAGTGCCGCGACGCGCTGGTCTCCGTGCGCCGTCGCGCCGAGGAGGCCGCAAGGGCGGCGCGGGGCGGTGACCTCGACATCCTCATCGGGTACGACCTGCGCTTCTGGCGTGAACTGGGCGCGTTCGTCGGCAACACGTACATCACCGACTTCCTGCACCGGCTGCGCATCCAGGCCTGGGTGTTCGCCGTGCCGTACCTCCGCAGCGACGGGGATGTGCGCGACTGGCTCTGGAGCGGCCACCCGGACCTGGTCGCGGCGATCACGCTCGGGGACCGCGACGCGGTGCGCGCGGTGATCGACGACCACAACGCCCACGCGTTGAGCTGGGCGGAGCGGCTCGCCGCCGGCGACCCGTCGCATCCGGGGCACGGTGGCTGACGGTCCGGCAGCGAGGTGTTCCGCAGCCGGACATGAAGGACCACTGTGCGCGGCGGCCCCCTCGCATTACGCTGTCCCGACCATCGCGCGAACCGCGCGAGATCCTGTGGGAGAGCGAGACTTCGTGGCCTGTGACCTGTGGCTGGTCCCCCTCGTCGATGTGCTGTGCCAAAGCCCTGACAACCCGTTCGCCGAAGAGATAGCCGTCTACGACAACGCGCTGGGCGAGGCCGGACTCCCGGCCGTACCCGTCTACGCCTACATGCCGGGTCTGACCGGCGATGTGGCCCCGGTTGCGGGCTTCGACTACGACGCACTGCACTTCCTGCGCCGCGCCTATCTGCTGCAGCTGAGCGGTCTCGCCGTCGCGCCGGTCGACGAACTTGGCGGCGACTACGAGCAGTTGCTGGAAATGTTCGAGTCGACGGCGCGGCAGTCCCACCTGGTCTGGCACTACGACCATGCGGGGGCGTACGTCCCCGTGGACTTCCCCTCCCCGCTCTCCAACGACCAGCTGCTGGAGGGCGGCGGCCCGCTCGGCTCGGCGCACGGGTTGCTGCGGGAGCTGGAATATGTCGCCCCGTCCATCGGCATCGACCCCGCGAACCCCCCGGCCGCCCCGCTGCCGCCCATTGCGCCGACCTCGCTGGAGGAGCCGGCGAGCCCGATTCCGTACGACGACAGTCCGTTCGCCCGGGAGCGGCACGTCTGGCTGGGCCTGCATGCGGCGGCGACCCGCAGTCTCGCCCAAGGCTCCATGATCATCTTCAGCTGACGCGGCGGCCCGGACCGCCGAGGTCACCGCCCACCGGAGTCACCGCCCACCGAGGTCACCGCCCACCGAGGTCACCGCCCACCGAGGTCACCGCCCACCGAGGTCACCGCCCACCGGAGTCACCGCCCACCGGGACCACCGTCACCGGGGTGACTCCGGTGGTCGCTGCCGCGGCATGTTCGGCCGGGTCACCGACTGCATCGGAAACCGCCCCTGCGCCGCCCCCGGCTCCGTACGCCCGCCGATGCCGCTCCCCGAGACCAGTGCCTGCATCCCCATCGGCGCAGGCCCGGCCCGGAATTCCACCATCCAGTCCGCGGTCTCGGACCGTACGAGATCCGTGATGTCCTCCGAGAACCGCCGCAGCACCCCCAGGCACCGCTCGGCCGCCTCGCTCGCCGTCCCCTCGGTCGGCCCGAGCACCTCCCGTACACACTCCGACGCCCAGTCGAACTGCAACACCTGAAGCCGTCGCTGCACGGCCTGCGCCGTGGCGAGGTTCCTTATCCAGCCGGAGGTCAGGCCGAAGTACCGGTCGCAGGCCATGCAGGCGGCTCCCAGGAGCAGCGAGAGATAGCCCCAGCCGGCCGCCCCGTGCAGCGCGCCCGTCAGATCGAGCAGCGGCAGTGCCGCGCCCGCGACCGCCCCGGCCGCCGTGCCGATCCGCAGCGCCCTGGCGCCGAGCCGCTTCCACACCCGGTCGTTCAGATACCAGCCGGCGGTGCGCAGCGCCTCGGCCTCGACCCAGCGGTACAGCTCGTCGAGGCGTTCCGCGGGTTCGCCCCAGTCGCCGAGCGGGAACGGCTGTCCGGTCAGATCCCGGCCCTGCGCACGGAAGCCGGAGCGCGGCTCCGAGCCCGGCCCGGAGCCCGGGCCCGAGCCCGGCGGAACGGCCGAACCGGGCGCGCCGGACTCGTTGCGGGGCGCCCTCTCGGGCTGCATCTCCGGCTGACTCACCGGGGCACTCCTCTGCACTCTGCGATTTCGACGTTTCGCACGCGCGCATGGGACACGTGCATGCGACGACGGGCGGGCTTTCGGCGTGGCCGTCCGTCCCGCTTGCGTAACCCTGCGTGACGGACACCGTACGTGTGCGTATTGATATGCATGCCCTTCCTACCGCCGAATGGTGGGCCGTGGGGCCGAAATCGCGGTATTCCCGGGTGTGCATGCCCTGTGATCAGGTATAGGAGTCTTGCTGTAGTTGATCGGATTTCACCCGAAAGGGTTGCTCGGCAGTGGGTGGGGCGCGGTTCCCGGTGACCACGTAGGCTCGGCATACCGAAACATTTGTCGTCGATATGCCAGGAGTGACCGTGATTCCCGGTGGTGGCCAGCCCAATATGCAGCAGCTGCTGCAGCAGGCCCAGAAGATGCAGCAGGACCTCGCCCAGGCCCAGGAGGAGCTGGCCAGGACCGAGGTCGACGGTCAGGCGGGTGGCGGTCTGGTGAAGGCGACCGTCACCGGCTCCGGCGAGCTCCGCAGCCTCGTGATCGACCCCAGGGCGGTCGACCCGGAGGACACCGAGACGCTCGCGGACCTCGTCGTCGCCGCAGTCCAGGCGGCGACCGAGAACGCGCAGGCGCTTCAGCAGCAGAAGCTGGGCCCGCTGGCCCAGGGGCTGGGTGGCATGCCCGGTCTTCCCTTCTGATCCGCCCGCACAGCAACTACCGTACGTACCACGACAACAACAGCAGTAGCAGTCGAGGCACTCAGCTCAGGAAGGCGTTCCGTTGTACGAAGGCGTGGTTCAGGACCTCATCGACGAACTGGGCAGGCTGCCCGGCGTCGGTCCCAAGAGCGCGCAGCGGATCGCTTTCCACATCCTGCAGGCCGAGCCCGCCGACGTGCGCCGTCTCGCCCAGGCCCTCCTGGAGGTCAAGGACAAGGTCCGGTTCTGCTCGGTGTGCGGCAATGTCGCGCAGGAGGAGCAGTGCGGGATCTGCCGCGACGCACGCCGCGACCAGACGGTGATCTGTGTGGTCGAGGAGCCGAAGGACGTCGTGGCGATCGAGCGGACCCGTGAGTTCCGCGGCCGCTACCACGTGCTCGGCGGGGCGATCAGCCCGATCGAGGGCGTCGGCCCGGACGATCTGCGCATCCGTGAGCTGCTGGCGAGGCTCGCCGACGGCTCGGTCACGGAGCTGATCCTGGCCACCGACCCCAACCTGGAGGGCGAGGCCACCGCGACCTACCTGGCGCGGATGATCAAGCCCATGGGGCTGCGGGTGACGCGGCTGGCCAGCGGGCTGCCGGTGGGCGGCGACCTGGAGTACGCGGACGAGGTCACCCTGGGCCGCGCCTTCGAGGGGAGGCGCTTGCTGGATGTCTGACCCCACCCCGTACGACACCTGCACCACGGCCGGGATCCTCGCGGGCGAAACCTTGACGCCTCACGGCGGCTTTACGTTCAGCGGCGCTATGTTCTACTCACCGTTCGCGACCGTGCCCACGGGAGGTCCCCTCGATGTCTGACGCCACGCTGAATTCCGTCACGCAGGACCCGGACGACTTCGCCGTCCAGATCGCGGACCAGATCAAGACGTTCATCGTCGCGGTCACCGAGGTTTCCAAGGTCGACGAGCCGGAGCAGGCCGTCCCGACCCTGCTCCTCCAGGTCTCCCAGCTGCTCCTCGCGGGCGGCCGGCTCGGCGCGTACGAGGATGTCCTCCCGGACGAGCGCTACGAGCCGGACCTGGGTGCCGAACCGGACGCCGACGGCCTGCGCGAGCGGTTCGCGGCCCTTCTCGAACCGATCGACGTCTACTCCGAGGTCTTCGACCCCTACGAGCCCCGCAAGGCCCCGGTCCCGGCCCGCATCTCCGACGACCTGGCCGACCTGGTCACGGACCTGCGTCACGGCCTGGCCCATTACGAAGCGGACCGTGCCACCGAGGCGCTGTGGTGGTGGCAGTTCTCCTACTTCTCCAACTGGGGCTCAACCGCCTCCGCCACCCTGCGCGCCCTCCAGTCCCTGGTCGCCCACATCCGCCTGAACCAGCCCCTCCAGGAACTGGACGGGCTGGACACGGACTCGGAGACCGTCGACGACGACCTGGCCGAGGAGGCGGGGCGGGTCATGGCCGAGGAGATCGCGGGACCGCTCGGACTGCGCCCGGTGAAGTAACCGTCCGGCCGAGGGCGTCCCCGTGGGGCCCGGCCCCCGTCACCCTCCGTCGAGGCGCAGACCGGCCGCCCGCATGGGGCGCGGCTGTGCGCCGTTGCCCGTGCGGGACACCCGCCACGGCTCGTCCGCGCCCTGGCGGGCGGCGCTCGCGGGGATGCCCGGGCCGAGCAGCCGGCGACCTCCGGCCACAAGGTGGCGCCCGTGTGGATCGGCGCACCCGTGTAGGAGAGCTGCATGGCCGGGGCGGCGGCCGGAGGCACGGAGACGAGTGCGCGAGGCAGCGGGAGGGTGCGGGCGGCTTGTGCGGCGGGGGAGTTTCCGGGGGCGGTCCGTGGGGTTCCGGTTCACTCTGGAGAGGACGGACGCGGAGACCGTGGACCTTGCCCGGTGTGTGCTGAGCCACATGCGGGCGTGGTGCCGGGATCACTGGGCAGCAGACCCGTACGAGCAGTCCGGGTGACACGCCGATGATCGCGTGGTGAGCGGGACATCTCACGATGCGATATCAACGGGGCGATTCCGGACTGCTCGTTAAACTGAGTCGACCGCAGTAATGGACTGAGCGAGGAGCGCACGTGGGCCTTGTCGTGCAGAAGTACGGAGGCTCCTCCGTAGCCGATGCCGAAGGCATCAAGCGTGTCGCCAAGCGAGTCGTCGATGCCAAGAGGAACGGCAACCAGGTGGTTGTCGTGGTGTCAGCGATGGGCGACACGACGGACGAGTTGATCGATCTCGCCGAGCAGGTGTCACCGATGCCTGCCGGGCGTGAGTTCGACATGCTGCTGACCGCCGGAGAGCGGATCTCCATGGCCCTGCTGGCTATGGCGATCAAAAACCTGGGCCACGAGGCCCAGTCGTTCACGGGCAGCCAGGCCGGCGTCATCACCGACTCGGTCCACAACAAAGCGCGCATCATCGATGTCACGCCGGGCCGTATCCGGACCTCGATCGACGAGGGCAACATCGCCATCGTCGCCGGGTTCCAGGGGGTGAGCCAGGAGGGCAAGAACATCACCACCCTCGGCCGCGGCGGGTCCGACACCACCGCCGTCGCACTCGCGGCCGCGCTGGACGCCGAGGTCTGTGAGATCTACACCGATGTGGACGGTGTCTTCACCGCCGACCCGCGGGTCGTGAAGAAGGCCCGGAAGATCGACTGGATCTCCTTCGAGGACATGCTGGAGCTGGCCGCGTCCGGCTCCAAGGTGCTGCTGCACCGGTGCGTGGAGTACGCACGCCGCTACAACATCCCGATCCACGTCCGCTCGTCCTTCTCCGGGCTGCGCGGCACCTGGGTCAGCAACGAGCCGCAAGGGGACCAGAAGGTGGAGCACGCGATCATCTCCGGAGTCGCCCATGACGTCTCCGAGGCCAAGATCACGGTCGTCGGCGTGCCCGACAAGCCGGGCGAGGCCGCAGCGATCTTCCGCACCATCGCGAACGCGGAAATCAACATCGACATGGTGGTGCAGAACGTCTCCGCCGCGTCGACCGGTCTGACCGACATCTCGTTCACGCTGCCGAAGGCCGAGGGTCGCAAGGCCATCGACGCCCTGGAGCGCAACCGCGGCACGATCGGCTTCGAGTCGCTGCGCTACGACGACCAGATCGCGAAGATCTCCCTGGTCGGCGCGGGTATGAAGACGAACCCCGGGGTCACCGCGGCCTTCTTCGAGGCGCTGTCCGACGCCGGCGTGAACATCGAGCTGATCTCGACGTCCGAGATCCGCATCTCGGTGGTCACCCGCGCCGACGACGTCATCGAGGCCGTGCGCGCCGTGCACACCGCCTTCGGCCTCGACAGCGACTCCGACGAGGCCGTCGTCTACGGGGGCACCGGCCGATGACACCTCGCCGCCCTTCGCTCGCGGTCGTCGGAGCGACCGGGGCGATCGGCGGCGTCATGCTCCAGATCCTTTCGCAGCACGCTGACGTCTGGGGCGATGTGACGCTGATCGCCTCGCCGCGCTCGGCCGGCCGCAAGCTGGTCGTACGCGGCGAGGAGACCGAAGTCCTCGAACTCACCGAGGACGTGTTCGACGACGTGGACGTGGCCCTCTTCCTGGTGCCCGACGACGTGTCCGCACGCTGGGCACCGATCGCCGCGTCCAAGGGGGTCGTCGTCATCGACGACTCGGCGGCGTACCGGCTGGACGCGGACGTCCCGCTGGTGGTCCCCGAGATCAACCCCCATGCCGCACGGATCAGGCCGCGCGGCATCATTGCGAGCCCCAACTGCACCACGCTGTCGCTGATCGTCGCCGTCGGTGCGCTGCATGCCGAATTCGGGCTGCGGGAGCTCGTCGTCTCCTCGTACCAGGCAGTGAGCGGCGCGGGCCGCGACGGCGTCGTGACGCTGCGCGAACAGCTGTCGATGGTCGCGGGCACGGAACTGGGCACCAAGCCAGGGGACGTACGCCGCGCCCTCGGGGACGCCGAGGACTCGCCGTTCGCCGCGCCGGTGGCGCTCAACGTCGTGCCGTGGGCCGGGACCGACGCCGGGGACGGCTGGTCGTCCGAGGAACTGGCGATCCGCGACGAATGCCGCAAGATCCTGGACCTGCCGAGCCTGCGGGTCGCGGCGACCTGTGTGTACGTACCCGTCATCGCGACACACTCCATGTCCGTGCACGCCCGCTTCGAGAACGAGGTCGCGGTCGACCGGGCGCACGAGATCCTGGCGACCGCGCCGGGCGTCGTCCTCTACGACAGCCCGGCATCCGGCGACTTTCCGACGCCCTCCGATGTCGTGGGCACCGACCCGGCCTGGGTGGGCCGGGTGCGCCGGTCGCTGGACGATCCGCGCGCCCTGGAGCTGTTCGTCTGCGGCGACAACCTCCGCAAGGGAGCGGCGCTGAACGTGGCTCAGATCGCCGAAGCGGTCGCCGCAGAATTTCCCCGGACCTGATCCGGCCGTTTCTGTACGCTCTGTGGACCGACTGTGAGCAAGTTGCTGGTCAGAACCACTTGAGCTGGGACCTTGCGGTGGCCGACGATGACCTTTGGTGTGCTGGAACCGGCGGCCGGGGAGCGCGCGTCTCTGCGGTCACTTCTTGCGCGGCGGGGCGCGAAATCGTGGCATTCGGGGAAGAGCAGGTACGTATGAGGGCATGTCGCACTGTGCCAAACATGGTGCCGTACGCGTACAACCCTGACGGGGGGAAGCGTGTCCAACAGGCGTGGCAGAGGTTCTCGACATCACAGTGGTGGGCCCGTTGCGGGGCGCTTCAGTGCGTCCGCTCCGGAGACCCCGCGCACCCGGCGGTATGCCGGTGATTGCGCCCATGCCCGCTGCGCGCCCCGCTCAGCTCCCGTCGCAGCGCGAGGGCGCTGAGCGCAACGTGGCAGCCGGAACCACCGTTGACCACCTCACCGAGACCTACCGCGCCCACTATCGTTCGCTGCTCGGCCTCGCGGCCCTGCTGCTGGACGACACCGCCTCGTGTGAAGACGTGGTGCAGGAGGCGTTCATCCGCGTGCACTCGGCGCGCAGCCGGGTACGTGAGCCCGAGAAGACACTCGCGTACCTGCGCCAGACGGTCGTCAACCTGTCGCGCTCCGCACTGCGCCGCCGCATCCTCGGGCTGAAGCTGCTCTCCAAGCCGATGCCCGACATGGCGAGCGCCGAGGAAGGCGCGTACGACCAGCTGGAGCGGGACGCGCTGATCAAAGCGATGCGGGGGCTGCAGCGGCGCCAGCGAGAGGTACTGGTGCTGCGTTACTTCGCGGACATGACCGAGGCCCAGGTGGCCGAGACGCTGGGGATATCGCTGGGTTCGGTCAAGGCGTACGGCTCGCGCGGTATCGCGGCGCTTCGCGTCGTGATGGAGGCCCAGGCATGAACTGGCGCGAGCGCAGGCAGGAACGCACGCATGAGCGTGGGATTGACCGGACTGGAAACGGAATTGTGAACCACGGGCCGGAGAACAGCTCGAACGCGCAGCCGAACGGGCCTCGGGACCCGCTGTCGGATGGGGACGCCACCACGGAGGCCGCCGCATCCGTGACGGGCGCGGCAGGCGTGCAGGAGGAGCAGGGCGAGACCTCCGACCCCGCCGGAACGGCCCGGATCGGAGGTCTGCCGGAGCTCTTCGACATGGACCCCGGCGACGGTTCCGGCGCAGCCGGCGGCTCCGGCCCCGACCTGGACGAGCTCGCACTGCGCCGCATGTTCCACGGCGCCGTCCAGGACCTCGCACCCACCGACGGCGCCCTCGACCACCTGCGGCGTGCCGTCCCCGCCCGGCGCGCCCGGCGGCGGCAGGCCATCGTCGGCATGGCGGCGGCGGCGCTGCTCATCGGCACCGCGGTCCCCGCGTTCGTCCATGTCGCCGGCTCCACCGGCTCGGACACCGCCAACCCGGCCATCGCCGGACACAGCGAGCAGGCCCAGGGTGGCAACAGCGCTGATTCCGGTTCGGCTGCCGACGAGAAGAGCCAAGGCGGCAGCACCGACGGACACAGCAACGGTTCCAACGGCCACCCCAACAGCACCAGCAGCCCCTCGGGCAGTGGCGGCACGAGCAGCGACGGCAGCGCGTCGGGCGGAGGCGCCGGCCCTGCCGACACCAAGGCGGTTACGACGCCGGTCTGCGACCCGGGGCAGCTCGGTGTCGCCTCCGCCCAGGCGGGTGCGGCCGGTGCCGACGGCACGGTGTACGGCACGTTCCGTATCTCCAACATCTCCGGCACGGACTGCACTGTGACCAGCAGCGGCACCGTGGGCTTCGAGACGACGGGCGCGGCCGACCCGGCCAGGATCGATGTCGTCCAGCACACCGCGGGCGACCCGGCAGCCGGACTGCCCGACCCGTCGCAGGAGGCGGGCACGGTGCTGCTGAAGCCGTCCATGACGTACGAGGTCCAGTTCGCCTGGGTACCGAAGGACACCTGCCCGACTGCCGGCAGCTCGCCGACCCCGACACCGACCGACGGCACTGTGGGTACCAGCGGCGGTACCACTGAAGGGGCGTCGCAGACGGAGCCGCAGCTCGCCGGCGGGGACGGCGGCGGAACGCTGGATGGCAGTGTCGCCGTGACGCACACTCCGGAGCCCGGGTCGCAGGTCGCGGAGGCGAGGATCCCCAACGCCTGCGCGGGCACGATCTACCGGACGGGCGTAATCGTCCCGTCGGCGTAGCGACGACGGCGCATACGTGAGGGGGTCCGCCGGTGGCTG